>DASUDA010000082.1:0-2082 GCA_036275835.1 bacterium
GCCGGCCGTCGTGACAGGCCGGCAGCGTGGGGGGAAGCACCTTTCGTTCAATAATATCTACGATCTCGACGCCGCGCTCGACCTCGTGCGGGAGTTTTCCGACCCCGCCGCCGTGATCGTCAAGCACGGGAATCCGTGCGGGGTGGCGACGGGAGAAACCCTGCGGGACGCCTACCGGCGCGCCTGGGAGGGAGACCCGGTCTCGGCATTTGGCGGGATCGTGGCGCTCAACCGTCCGGTGGACTTCGCCACCGCGGAGGCGCTCGTCGAGACGTTTCTCGAGGCGGTCATTGCTCCCGCGTTCGCCGCAGACGCCGCGGGCGTGCTTAGCCGGAAGAAGAACCTGAGGCTGATGGAGGTCGAAGGCCTCACCGCTCCTGCGGGGCGCCCATCCTCCGGACACGGTGCGGCCGGGCGCGCCCCGGCGACCGTCGGTGAACTGGATTTCCGCCGCGTCCGCGGAGGGCTCCTCGTCCAGGACAGGGATACAGTGGATCTCGTCGAGGAAGACCTGCGGGTTGTGACGTCGCGGCCGCCCACGGAGCGTGAGTGGGCAGACCTCCGGTTTGCCTGGACCGTCTGCCGCTATGTCCGGTCGAACGCGATCGTGTTCGCCCGGGACCGCCAGGCCGTCGGGATCGGCGCCGGTCAGATGAATCGCATCGAGCCGGTGAGGCTCGCCGCCCGGCAGGCCGGGGAGCGGGCCCGAGGGGCGGCGATGGCCTCTGAGGCGTTCTTTCCTTTTCCGGATGCCGTGGAGGCGGCGATCGCCGCCGGGATCACCGCGGTGATTCAGCCGGGTGGGTCAGTGCGAGATGCAGAGGTCATCGCTGCGGCCGAGGCCGCCGGAATCGCGATGGTCACCACCGGAATCCGCCACTTCAAGCACTGAGACCGGGCTTCGCCGATGTCACCTGACGACCGCCCCGTAGGTTTCGGCCGTGCCGTGTTCCTCGATCGGGATGGGGTCCTAATCGAGGATGTCCACCACCTCACATCCGTCGAGCAGCTCAGGCTTCTTCCGCACGTTCCGGAGACTCTGGCCCGCCTCCACCGCGCTGGCTGGGGGCTCATCATCGCCACAAACCAATCGGTTGTCGCCCGCGGGTTGATCACCGAGGAGCGTCTCCGGGAGATTCACCACGCACTTGAAAGCGCTCTGCGCGTCCGAGGCGCGGAAATCGATGCCATCTATTACTGCCCACACCATCCCGAAGGAACCCTCCCCGCGTACCGCCGCGTATGCGAATGCCGTAAGCCGAACCCCGGGATGCTCATACGCGCCGCGGACGAATGGCACCTCGACCTTGGAGCATCCGTCATCGTCGGCGACGCGGCGTCCGACATCGAGGCCGGCCGGCGGGCCGGGTGCCGCACCGTTTTGATTGGCGCCTCCGAGGCCCCTGCACGGCCCGGACCGCCATCGGCGGGAGACGCCGACTACGTCGCGGCAAATCTCGAGGACGCCGCCCGCTGGATCGTGGCCCATTTCAGCTGAGCCCGATCGCGATCCCCTGCCGCACCCGCTGCCGGCGGTGGCTGCTTTAAGGAGGGGGGAAGATCTCCGCGGCCCCCCCGGGTGGAAAAACGGTGACCCACACAACCGTATTCACGGGCGCGCGGCCGCCGCCACTGACGAAGAGTGGACCCGTTGAAGCAAGGGCGAAAGCTATCCCCTGATCGTTGTAGATGAGCACGTTGACGCGGGCACCGTCTGGGCCAGACCCCTCCCCACGGGTGGGCGTCAGACCATACGCCAGGAGGACGGCTCCCCGGGACGACCCAAAGCCGATCCCCTTGTCAGTCAGAAAGCGGGGATCGTCGCCGATCTGGAGGCTCAGTAAGTTATTCGGGTCAATGGCGTCGACATACCCGTGAAGTCCGGTGGTCCACACGAGCATCGCCGGCCGTTTCCCGCCTCCGGAGATGGTCGTGGGGGGGCCGAGCTGGCTAGTCACTTCGGCGACGGATTGGCCGATGGTGTAGGCCCCGATCCCCTTTCCCGCCGTGATCAGTTTGTCTGGAGGAACGGCGGGGACTGTGATGGAGTCCAGCGCCTGTACCTGGAGGGAGATTGTCCCC
>DASUDA010000083.1:0-13648 GCA_036275835.1 bacterium
GCGCCAGCGCATACAGCACAGGCCCCGTGCCGGATAAGGAGACTCCGAGCGGGCGGAACGCCATCATCCGCTCACGGATGGCCGCCAGGACCGGGTAGCGGGCCGCGATGACATCCTCGAAGACGTTGCACAGCAGCCGCCCCACGCCTGCGGCGTCCTCGGCTTCGAGCGCCTGAACCAACCCAGCCGTGTCCGGCCGCCTCCGGACCGATTCATGATCCAGTGTCTTGTACGCCCAGTCGGTGGATACCTGAATGGCGGGCCGGGCGAGGACCACCCACGTCGTGGGCAGCGGCCGGAGGACGCGAATACGCTCCCCCCGCCCCATCGCCAGCGCCGCGCCGCCGGCGAGGAAGAACGGAACATCCGACCCGATCTTGCTCGCCAGGTCCATCAACTGCCGGTCGGTGAGGCGAAGCTTCCACATCTGCGCCAGCCCGAGCAGCGTCACCGCCGCGTCGCTGGACCCTCCGCCAAGCCCGGAGGCGATCGGAATGCACTTGGTCAGCGCGACCTCGACCCCGCGGGAGATCTGAAAAGTCTCCTTGAGCATCTGCGCGGCACGGTAGACGATGTTTTGCGTGTCGGCCGGGACGCCGGGGCTGGCACACCGGATCGTGATCCCGTCGCCGTCCTCCCGGAGGACGAGGGAATCGTGGAGCTCCACCGTGTGCAGCACCGTTTCAACGTTGTGGTATCCGTCGGGCCGGTCTCCAAGGACATCCAGGGTGAGGTTGATCTTCGCGTAGGCATTGAGGCGCAGCTCTTTCACTCCGCCACCCTCCTCCCCTAAAAACGCAACCCGCGGGGCCACTGGAACGCGGCCTCCGCGGGATGAGCCACGGACGGCAAAACAACCGGACGTGTTGGCGTTTTACGTGACCGGGGCATCCTCCGGTCCCCCCCTGTCGGGACGACTCCATCGACCCGCGAGAGGTGTTCTCCCCGGCCGGGCGGGTTCCCTCTCCCGGTGCGACAGACCCGAGTGCGGTCCCGGGCGTCCAACTAATCCGGCGAAAGCATGTCCAGCTTGCGTCCGCGCCTTGAACACGCGGGGTAGAACACATATGATGGGGCATATGGCGTCATTTGTGCTCGGCGCTGTCCCGGCCCCTTCGCCAAAGCGGCAGTGGCCACTGTGGTGCCGTATCGCGCGAGGGCTGCTCAATGGCTCTCTCATCGTTCTCGCCCTCGCGGTCGCCAGCGCCGTCGTGTTTGTCCCTCTCCAGGGCGGACCTCCCGGCCCAACGTTCGTGTGGCCGTTCCGCCTGACGGGCCGCACGAACGTGCTGATCATGGGGCTCGACCATACCGACAGCGACGAGAACCGCAACGTCAGACTCCCGATCAGCCGGACGGATTCCCTCATCGCGGCCAGTTTCGACCCGGGCTCCCACCACCTCTACGTGCTCAGCGTGCCCAGGGATATTCCGGCGGCGATCCCGGGGCACGGGAGGCAGAGGATCCTCGCGGCGCACGTGTACGGCGGGGCGCCGCTGACCCTGCGGACCACGGAGAATTTCCTCGGCGTCTCTTTTCCCTACTACATCGAGATCACGGAACGAGGGTTTGTCCACCTCATCGATGCGGTGGGCGGCGTCACGGTCCATATCAGCCAGGATATGCACTACGATGACAACTGGGACGGCCTGCACATACACCTGCGCAAGGGGAACCGGCGGCTCGGAGGCAAGGCCGCGATCGAGTTTGTGCGGTTCAGGCATGACCCTCTTGGCGACATCGGGCGGGCCGGACGCCAGCAACAGATGATCATGGCTCTCCTCGACGAACTTCGCCGGCCCCAGGTGATTTTCCGGATGGGCCGCATCCTGCGGACCTTCCAGGAGGACATCACCACAAACCTGGGGCCGGGCCAAGTGATCGCGCTCGGCGTGTTCGCGGCCCGGCTCCCCCCCGAGGCGGTCGTGCGCGCCACGCTCCCGGGAACGTTCGCGGAGGGTGGGGAGTGGCTGCCGGACATCCCCAAAGACCGCCAGGTGGTCGCGCAGATGTTCTACGGGGTGGACGCGAGCCGGCTCGCGCAGGCCACGATTGAAGTGATGGACGGCACCGTCAGCCGTGACGCGGGCGCCGATGCGCTTGCCCGCCTCAGCGCCCTCGGGGTGCGGATCGTCCGCGTCTCGGCGGCGGAGGGCGCCACCCAGACGGCGGTTATCCTCCACCGGGGAGAGCCCGCGGTCGCAGATGTCATCGCCGCGGCCGTTGGCGCCCACCAGGTCGTCATGGCGCCGACCGGGGATGGGCCGTCGGGACCGGACCTGACCCTGATTCTGGCTCAAGACTATTCGGGAGTCAGCGCCCGCATACCGGCCCGCTAACCGCCGAGCGACGGGTGAAGCGCGGCCGAGAGCGCGGCGAACGCCGCGAGATCCAGGTCTTCGGCACGCGACCGGGGATCGACCCCGGCAGTCCTGCAGGCCGCCTCGGTGACGGCGGGAGTGAGGTCCAGACCGTGCGCGAGCGCGTTGAGCAGGATCTTGCGCCGGTAACCGAACCCGGCCGCGACGATTCGGAAAAACTCCCCTTCGTCAGGAACGGACACCACAGGCACGCGGCGCGGAGTAATCTCCACGATCGCCGATTCAACCTCGGGGGGCGGGATGAACGCGCCCCGCGGTATCCGGGAGACGATGCGGGGCGAGGCGTAGTACTGGACGGCCACAGAGAGGCGGCCGTACGCGCGCGTCCCGGGCGCCGCCGCGATCCGTTCGGCCACCTCCCGCTGGACGGTGACCACGATCAGCGAAAGGCGCAGGGAGGATTCCAGGAGCCGCATCAGGATGGCGGCGGCGATGTTGTAGGGCAGGTTGGCGACAACCTTGCGGGGACGATCCGGAGGCTCCGTAAAAAGCGCGGCCAGATCTAGCTCCAGCGCGTCCCCTGCGACCACGCGAACATTGGGAAGGGCTCCAGGTCCCGCCTGGAGAGCCGGCAGGAGGTGCGGGTCGATCTCAATCGCCGCCACCCGTCCTGCCCGTTCCGCCAGCGCCGCGGTCAGGGTCCCCAGGCCCGCCCCGATCTCGAGCACGCTGTCTTGAGGCGAGAGGGCCGCGGCGCGCAGAATGGTCTGAAGGGCGCGGGCGCTGACCAGGAAGTGCTGTCCGAGGCGCTTTCGCGGGCGGATGCCGAACTGCCGCAGGAGAGCGCGGGTTGCCTCCGGAGTGGCGAGAGACCCCGCCGAGGAGCCTCCCCCCCTCACGCCGGCAGGGGGATCGCGGCGGCGATCAGGGCTTGCCGAGAATGTAGACTTTGACCGGATGGCGACCGAACTGGATGGCCTCCTCGTACGTGTTGTAGCAGAGGTCGACACGTTTTCCGCGAATGGCGCCGCCCGTATCGGCGGCGAGTGCGTACCCGTACCCGTCGATGTACAGGAGCGTCCCCAGCGGGATCACCGCGGGGTCAACCGCCACGACTCCGCGCTGGGCCAGCATCCCGGTCGCCGTCCTGGCACCGACGCCTCCGCCGTAATTCCGTGGTCCCGGGTAGTACGCGGTCGCCTCGAAGACCATGGACTCCCGGCCGAGGAACTGCCTGTACGGCCCAGCCAGGGTCCGAGTGCCGACGGCGACGATCTCGGGAACGGGTTGGTGCACCACGGCCCAGGCGAAAGGCTCGACCGCGACAGGCCGGCCGTCCGCGACCTGGACCAGGACCGACCGCGCCTCCACTCCTTCCTTGCCGTGTGACCGCACGATTGTGTTCCCCGTGAAGAGTTCCTTGTCCGGGACCATCCGGGAACCGAAGGGAATCGGGCGCTGCTCCACCCAGGTCCGCCACCCGCGCTTCTCCACGGTGATCCGCAGACCGGCGGTCAGCGGGGTCGAAGGGTCGGGGTACACGCGGTCAAGAGGCCCCGCCGTGATCCCCAGCACTTTGATGGCTCCGGCGACCGTGTTCGCCGCCGCCAGCGCCGGGCGCGTATGCCCCCCCACGGTGAGGGTGATCGGAATGGCCCGCACAACCGAGATCTGAATGTCCTGCCAGAGCGGGGTGTCCGGGGTCGGAGCGACGCGATCCCCTTCGTGCACGGCGATCTTGCTGGCACTCACCGCATCCCCCACAGTGCGGCGAAAGGTGATGAATGACAGCGTGTCGCCGCCGACCGAGACATGGACGGTGCGGGCGACTGGAAGGCCCCCCGCCGACGTGGCCGCGATCAGGGATAAGGGCAAACTCACCACGAGGCAGGCCAGGGCGACCTGGCGGCCCAGCCCTGCCCCGAGATCACGAACGGACGTACTTAGCGCCGCAGATGTCACGTGTCTCCTCCCTCCCGCACATGTATATCCCCCGGGATCCCGATGGGAGCCCGCCGCGCGGGATGACCGAGTCCAGTGAAACGGCTACTGTGATGTTACGAACGAATGAATCCGGGCCTGGCCGGGCAAGGTCTCAAGCGCTGCAGCGACGGCGAGAGGGAGGGAATCCGAGATTTAGAGACTGTTTTTTGCTTGTCGTATTCTATCACATAGAGAAATTTCAATGCAAGCGTGCGGTTTTGAGCCCCTACATTCTCTTCTCCACAAGTTCTACGAGAACACCATGTGTGCCGGACGGGTGGAGAAAGGCGATTCGTGTGCCGCGGGCGCCGGGCCTCGGTGCCTCATCGATGAGCCGGAGACCGGCCGCCCGAGCCCGCGCCACCGCGGCCTCCATGTCCGGAACAAGAAGCGCCAGATGGTGGACGCTCTCGCCACGGGCAACCAAAAACTTCCCCAGAGCGCTCCGTGGATCAAGCGGCTCGATGAGCTCGAGCTCCGAATCCCCTGCGCGGGCAAACGCCATCCGTATGCCTTCCTGAGCCAGGACCTCCCGACCGCCCGGAACGAGCCCCAGAAGGTCGCGAAACGCGTGCGTAGCGGCCTCGAGGTCGTGGACGATCACTGCGACGTGCGCCAGGCGGACCTCGTCAGGGGGCGCGCTCACCGGATCCCTGCGTCGGCCAGCAAGGTCTCCGCTGCCGTGTACGGATCGAGTTCCCCTTGAGCGACCCGGGCAGCAAGAGCATCGAGGCGCGGGCGGCCCGCGCGGCCGATCACGCGTTCCCGCAGGCGCTCCTCGATGATCATGAGAATTTCCTGCCGGCGCCGTCCCTGGCGGCGCCCGGCGAGAAGGCCATGCGCAGTCTGGTATCCTCGGTGTCGTTCGATCGCCTCCCCGACCTCCGGAATCCCGGTTCCCCCGGTTGCGGTGGTGAGCAAGACCGGAGGGTGCCACCCGCCGCGGTCCGGAGCGAGCCCCAACATCATCTTGATCTCCGTCGCGGTCCTGTCGGCGTCTCCGCGATCCGCCTTGTTCACGACGAACACATCCCCGATCTCCATAATCCCTGCTTTGAGGGTCTGGATGGCATCCCCCAGGTGCGGAACCGTCACCACGAGGACGGTATCGGCCGCGCCGACGATGTCCACCTCCGCCTGTCCGGTGCCCACCGTCTCCACCAGGATGAGATCGCACCCGTAGGCATCGAGGACCTCCACAGCGGCCGACGCCGCCGGAGCGAGCCCGCCGAGATGGCCGCGCGTGGCCATGCTCCGGACGAACACCCCTGGGTCCGTGCTGTGTTCTTGCATCCGGATCCGATCCCCCAAGATCGCTCCACCGGAGAACGGGCTCGTGGGATCGACCGCCACGACCCCGACACGCCGCCCTCCCCGCCGCACGGTGCGCACAAGCGCGTCAATCAGCGTGCTCTTTCCGGACCCGGGCGGACCTGTCACGCCTACCACGTAGCCGCGCCCTGTATGAGGATGGAGCAGCCGGAGGACCGGGACAGCCTCCGCGGGACGGTTCTCGACGAGCGAGATCAGCCGGGCGACCGCCTGGGGCGACCCCCGGAGAACAGACTCGGCGAGGGTCACCGGATCATACCACGACCGGCGGCCGGTAGACTCCGAAGGTGGCGCGCAGAGCATCGCACATCTCCCCGATCGTCGCGTGCGCGCGCACGGCATCCAGAATCAGGGGGAGGAGGTTCTCCCGGCCGGCCGCGGCGCGCCCGAGCGCGGACAGCGCGGCCTGAACGCGCGCCGCGTCGCGCTCCGCCCGGACCCGGCGCAGCCGGGCCTTCTGCCGGTCCACCACTGCGGGATCAACCCGGAGGATCGCCGGCAGGCGCTCCTCGCGTGCCTGGTAGCGATTCACGCCAACGATCACCCGGCGTCCGGCCTCCACATCCTGCTGCTCCTCATAGGCGGCCTCACCGATCTCCCGCTGGACGTACCCCTGGTCGATCGCCCGGAGCATCCCCCCGATCTGGCCGACGCGGTCCAGATATGCCATCGCCCGCCGCTCGATTTCCGTGGTGAGGTGTTCCACGTAGTACGAGCCGGCCAGGGGATCCACCGTGTCGGCAACTCCTGTCTCATAGCCGATAATCTGCTGCGTGCGGAGGGCCAGGAGGGCTGACTCGTCGGTCGGCAGCGCAAGCGCCTCGTCGCGGGCGTTGGTGTGGAGGGATTGAGTTCCCCCCAACACGGCCGCCAGGGCCTGCAGCGTCACTCGGGCGGCGTTGTTGTCGGGTTGCTGGGCCGTGAGCGCCACGCCCGCCGTCTGTGTGTGGAACCGCAGCATCCAGGACCGCGGGTCGCGGGCGCAAAACCTCTCCCGCACGATCCGGGCCCAGAGGCGGCGGGCGGCGCGGAACTTCGCGACCTCCTCGAAGAAGTGCATCTGCGCGTCGAAAAAGAACGCCAGCCGCGGCGCGATCCGATCAACCTCCAGCCCCGCATCGCGCGCAGCCTCCAGGTACGCGATCGCATTTCCAAGGGTGAACGCCACCTCCTGCACCGCGGTCGCACCCGCCTCCCGGATGTGGTAGCCGCTGATGCTGATGGGGTTCCAGCGGGGGAGACGGTCCGCGCAGAACGCCAGGGTGTCGGTCACCAGCCGCAGCGACGGTCCGGGGGGGTAGATGTACGTTCCGCGCGCGATGTACTCTTTCAAAATATCGTTCTGGGTGGTTCCGTCCAGCCGATCTGGAGACACTCCCTGGCGCTCCCCGACCGCCACGTACATGCACAGGAGGATCGGGGCCGTAGCGTTGATCGTCATCGAGGTGCTGACGCGGTCAAGAGGGATGCCGTCGAACAGCACTTCCATGTCGGCCAGGGAATCTATTGCCACCCCGACCTTCCCCACCTCGGCCTCCGCCAGCTGGTGATCCGAATCGAGACCCATCTGGGTGGGCAGATCGAACGCTACCGACAGCCCGGTCTGTCCCTGGTCCAGGAGATACCGGAACCGCCGGTTCGATTCCTCGGCGCCCGCATACCCCGCGTACTGGCGCATCGTCCACAGGCGGCCTCGGTACATGGTGGGATAAATGCCGCGCGTGAAAGGATACTCCCCTGGATACCCGAGGTCGCGCTCATAATCCACGGCCGCGGTGTCCTCGGGCGTGTACACGCGCGCGATCGGAATCCCCGAGGGGGTCTCAAAGTGCTCGGACCTTTCCGGGACCTTCTCCAGCTCCTCCGTCCGCGTCGGCTTTGCGCGCCTCTGCACGTGATCCTTGCTGCCCCGACCTTTGTCGCGCGCCATTGTCCCTCCCCGCCTGGTCCGCGGCCTCATTCGATCGTGACGAGGAGCTGATCGCCGGCGATCTCCTGTCCGGCCGCAACATGCACCCGCCGGACCGTGCCGGCGCGGGGAGCACGGATCTCCATCTGCATCTTCATCGCCTCCATTATAACGAGCGGCTGGCCGGCGGCGACCTCAGCCCCTTCGGCGACCTGAAGAGCGACAAGGAGCCCGGGCATCGACGCCCGAACTTCGCTCGCGTGGGTCGCCTGCGCCGGGCCTGCTCCGCCCCCAGAGGTTCTCCCGACCGCTTCAACGTCGTACGTCTCGCCGTCTACCGTGACCGTCCACCGGCGTCGTCCGCCTCCCGGCCCCGACGGGCCAGAGGCCGCACGCGACTCTGTCTCCTGCCCCTCACAGAGGTCGTGGCACAGACCGTCTACGATAAGCGAGTGGCGCCCCGGGACGATCTCGGCAACATCGACGCGGTGAGCCGCGCCGGCGAGGGAGACGCGGAGCGCTCCATCTGCCTCCTCGCCGACTGTCACATCCGTCTCGTCCGTTCCCACCCTTATCCGGTACGTCTTCACGACCGCCATGGCGACGACGCGTCTCGCCGCGCCGAGCGCGCCCAGGAGCCGGGGTCCTGGGGCGGGAGGAGGGGGACACGGTGATCCTCGCGATACGCCAGCACCGCGGCGGCGAGAGCGGCCAGAGCCGGGCGCGACCGCGCGCGGTGAGGCCACTCGGTCTCCACAAACCGGGTGTGGTAGACGCCCGCACGGACCGCGGGATGCCGGAGGGCCCACCGGTGGAACGGGATCGTCGTGGGCAGCCCGGTCACGACCATCTCCTGAAGCGCCGTGGTCATGCGGGCGACGGCCTCCTCCCGCGTCGCGCCCCAGGCAATGACTTTGGCCAGGAGCGAATCATAGAACCGCGTGATCTCCATTCCTGGCGCGAGCGCGCCGTCAACCCGGATCCCGGGACCGCCGGGCAGAAGCACCTCGCCCACGCGCCCGACCCGCGGGAGAAATTCCGCTTCCGGATCCTCGGCCGAGATCCGGCACTCGATCGCGTGGCCACTCACCCTGACGTCCTCCTGCCGGAGGGGGAGCCGCTCTCCCGCCGCGATCGCCAGCTGCAGCCCCACCAGGTCGATGCCGGTGACGATTTCGGTGACCGGGTGCTCAACCTGGAGGCGGGCATTGATCTCCAGGAAGAAAAACTCGGAGCCCAAGAGAAGAAACTCCACCGTCCCCGCGTTCCGATAGCCGACCGCGCGGGAAGCGGCGACGGCCGCCCGGCCGATCTCGTCACGGAGGGCCGCGCTCAGCGCCGGGGACGGAGCCTCTTCGATGAGTTTCTGGTGGCGCCGCTGGATGGAGCACTCGCGCTCCCCCACATGAATCACGCCGCCATGGGCGTCCGCGACGATCTGGACCTCCACGTGCCGGGGATTCTCCATCACCCGCTCGAGATACACGCGGTCGTCGCCGAATGCCGTCCGGGCCTCTCCGCGGGCCAGGCGGAGCGCGCCCGGCAACTCGTCCGCCCGGCCGACGCGATGAATGCCTTTGCCGCCCCCTCCCGCGGCGGCCTTGATCAGCACCGGAAAGCCCAACCGGGTGGCGGCGGTCTCGGCCGCCCCGTCATCCACCGGATCCGTCCCTGGGATCACCGGGACACCGGCCGTCTGAACCGCCCGGCGGGTCTCGGATTTGTCGCCGCAGAGCGCGAGCGCCTCCACCGGTGGTCCGATGAACGTGAATCCCTCCCGCGCGCACGCGGCGGCGAACGCCGGGTTTTCGGCGAGGAACCCGTACCCCGGATGGACCGCATCGGCCCGCGCTCCGCGCGCGGCCCGGAGGATCGCCTCGATGTGGAGGTACGACTCCGCGGCCGGAGACCCGCCGACCCGGTAGGCCTCATCCGCCGCGGGAACGTGCAGGGCAGCTCGGTCCGCATCGCTGTAGATAGCGACCGTTCCGAGACCGCGGGCCCGGCACGCCCGGATCACGCGCAGTGCGATCTCACCGCGGTTGGCAACGAGCACCTTGCGGATCGCGCGCCTGGGCATGGTCTTCCAGTTCGCGCCTGGCCTCACGGAGTCATGCTGCCATCACGCCGCCGGATCGGCTGATGCGTCAAGGGAGGTTTGCCATGCGCGTCGAGGCGCTGGTCTTCGATCTCTTCGGCACGCTCGTGGACGTCAGTTCGGTGGAGGGCGCCTGCGCCGGGGAGGCGCCCGACCCACACGCATTCGTCACGCTGTGGCGCCAGAAGCAGCTCGAGTACTCCTGGCTGCGCGCGTTGATGGGTCGCTACGAGGATTTCTGGAGCGTGACCTCCGCGGCGCTCGACTATTCCCTCGAGCGGTTCAAGATGACCCCCGGGGACGCCGCGCGTCGGCGCCTGCTGGAGGCATGGCTAGCCGTGCGACCCTACCCTGAGACCGCGGCGGCCCTCGCGCGGCTCCAGCCGCGTTCCCTCGCCATCCTGTCGAACGGCAGCCCGCACATGCTCGAGCAGGTGCTCCGGTCCGCGGGCCTTCGCGACCGGTTCGCCCACGTCCTGAGCGTGGAGGAGGTCCGCACCTATAAGCCGGCCCCGGCGGTGTACGCGCTCGCCGAACGCCATGTCGGGCTGCCCCGGGAGCGGTTGCTGTTCGTCTCCTCGAACGCGTGGGACGTCGCGGGGGCACGCGCGTTCGGTCTCCGGGTCGCCTGGGTGAATCGCGCCGGCGGTCCGCCGGAGAGGCTGGGGGAGGGGCCGGACCTGATCGTCCGCGACCTGGCCGAGCTGGCCGATCACGTGACAGGATGAGAAGAGTTGACGGCATCTCGCACCCATGCTATAAAACAGGCACCATCATGACTCTCGTCAGCGTGCGCATGCAGCCTGGGTATTCCCGCGCTACTCACTCTCTGTACGTTCACCCCCGTGAGTGCATCTGTCGACCGCGGGGGCTCGCGTAGCCTCCGCATCGCTTTTTCGGCACAGCCGGATCGCACCGTAGCAGTCTAAAAGGCACGTCCGTCACAGGCACAGCTTTTCCTCACCGGGGGGCACACGCCCCGGCGGCGGGCACACGACTCTCGCGTGAAGCGCGTCCCGGAACCAAGACAGAAGGGGGAATGAGCCGATGGCACAGTGGCGTCCAGATCCGACGTTTTATCCCTCGCCGCGTATGGCGATGGAGGCCCCTGCCGAGACGCTCGCGTACGTGGTCACGCTGGACACCGATCAGCGCGGTCCCGATGCGCTGTGCGCGCTCGACGTCGCTCCCGGATCACCCGCGTACGGCCGGGTGGTGAGCCGCGTGGAGATGCCCCACACCGGGGACGAGCTGCACCATTTCGGCTGGAACGCGTGCAGCTCCGCGCTCTGTCCACACGCACCCCACCCCCATGTGGAGCGGCGCTACCTGATCATCCCCGGCCTCCGCTCGTCGCGCATCTACGTCATGGACACCAAGCCCGATCCCCAGCGGCCGAGATTGGTGAAAACCATCGAGCCGCACGAGGTGCAGACCAAGGCCGGCTACAGCCGGCCGCACACGGTCCACTGCGGCATCGACGGGATCTACGTCAGCGCGATCGGCGCGCCGGACGGGGAGGGGCCAGGCGGCGTCTTCGTGCTGGACCACGATAATTTCGCCGTCCGCGGCCCGTGGGAGGTGGAGCGTGGGCCGCAGTATCTCGCGTACGACTTCTGGTGGCACCTCGGGCATGACACCATGATCACGAGCGAATGGGGCACCCCGAACATGATCGAGGCGGGGGTGAACCCCGAGCTCCTGCTCGCGGGCAAGTACGGCCATCGGCTCCACGTGTGGGACCTCCGCCGGCGGCGGCACCTCCAGGCGCTTGATCTGGGGGCCGAGCAACAGTTTGTCCTGGAGCTCCGGCCGGCCCATGATCCGACGAAGACGTACGGGTTCGTCAATGCCGTCGTCTCGCTCAAGGACCTCTCCTCCTCCATCTGGCTCTGGCATCGCGAGAACGGCACATGGGCCGTCACGAAAGTGATCGAGATCCCCGCCGAGCCGGCCGACCCCGATCACCTGCCGCCCGCGCTCCGGCCGTTTGGGGCCGTGCCGCCCCTGGTCACGGACATCAACCTGAGCCTGGACGACCGGTTTCTGTATGTCTCCTGCTGGGGCACGGGTGACTTTCGTCAATATGATGTGCGCGACCCGCTCCAGCCACAGCTGACAGGATCTGTGCGCCTCGGCGGGATTATCTCGCGCGCGTCCCACCCCAGGCACGGCGCGCTGAACGGGGGGCCTCAGATGGTGGAAGTCAGTCGGGACGGCCGGCGAATCTATATCAGCAACTCGTTGTACGCGAGCTGGGATGCGCAGTTTTATCCCGACGGCATACGCGGGTGGGTGGCGAAGGTCGACGCCCGCCCTGAAGGCGGAATCGCCGTCGATCCCGCGTTCTTCGTGCCGTTCGAAGGTGAACGGCCCCACCAGATCCGGCTCCAGGGGGGCGACTCATCATCGGATTCGTTCTGTTTCGCGGGATGACCAGGCCATGACTGCCCCATCCTGGGCGGCGCTGTGGCCCTGGGTCTGGCTCCTGGTGCTCGGCGCCTTCCACGGCATCAACCCGGGGATGGGTTGGCTGTTTGCGGTGGCCCGCGGGCTGCAGGATAGGACCAGGCAGGCGGTCATCGCATCTCTCGTGCCGATCGCGTTGGGGCATGCGGCGTCCATCGCGGCGGTGCTGGGGCTCGTCGGACTCGCTCAAGTCATCCTGCCGGAGGCCGCCCTCCATCGCCTGTCCGCGGGCGTCCTGTTCGCGTTCGCGCTGCCGCGGCTCCGCGCCTCGCGCCATCCCCGCTGGGTGGGGATGCGTGTCGGCTTCCGCGATCTCAGCGTGTGGTCTTTTCTCATGGCCACCGCGCACGGCGCGGGGTTGATGCTCGTCCCGGCCGTGCTGCAGAATCCCGCGCTCCAGTGCTCCCTCGTCGCCAGGGGCCACCCGGGACAGACTCCTCCGGTGGGGCAGATCGCCGCCGTCGCGGGCCCGTGGCTGCTGCTCACCGCGGGGATTCATACCCTGAGCCTTCTCCTGGTCGCCGGGGCGGTGGCGCTGCTGGTGTATGATAGGGCGGGCCTGGCGCTCCTCCGCCGGGCCTGGATCAACCTGGATCTGATCTGGGCCGGGGCGTTGCTCCTCGCCGGGGTCACGCTCCTGGCCGTCTAAAGCGTTCGTCGAGTGCGTTTGTCGAGGCGAAGGACACTCAGACAAGGGGGGCGACGTGATGATCCACCCGGTGGAAAAGGACCAGGCGCCCGACACCGTCAAGCGGATCTACGAGGCGCTCGAACAGAGCCTGGGCAGCGTCCCAAACTTCTTCAAGATGCTCGCGCACAAGCCGGACGTGCTCCGCACGTTCAACCAGCTCTACAGCGCGGTCTGGGCAGAAGGGGCGCTCTCGCCGAAGATGAAGGAGCTCGCCTATCTTCGCACGTCGATCCATAACGGGTGCGAGTACTGAACGCGGGCGCACACCGCTTCGTCGAAGCGGCGGGGAATCAGCGCGGAGCAGATCGCGGCCCTCAAGGACCCCGGCGGGCGGCGGCGGGAGGCGCTCTTCACCCCCGCGGAGCAGGCCGTGCTCCGCTTCACGGACCTGCTGACAAGCTTCCCGGGCAACATCGATCCCCAGGACCTGGACGCCCTGGGAGTCCACCTCAGCCCGGACGAAGTCGTGGAACTGGTGATCACCATTGCCACGGCCAACTGGACAAACCGCGTCAACGACGGGCTGCAGACGCCCTTGGGTTAAAGTGGAATGTTGTCGTGCTTCTTCGGAGGGTTTCGGTCGCGCTTGCCCTGGAGCATCTCCAGGGCCGAGATCAGCCGCGGCCGGGTCTCGCGCGGCTCAATGACGTCGTCGATGTACCCGCGGCCCGCCGCGATGTAGGGGGTGGCGAACTGCCGCCGGTACTCGGCGACGAGGCGGGCCTTGGTCGCCTCGGGATCCTGCGCCTCTTCCAGTTCGTGCCGGAAGATGATGTCGATCGCGCCTTCCGGGCCCATCACCGCGATCTCGGCGGTGGGCCACGCGAGGTTGACGTCGCCTCGGA
>DASUDA010000084.1:0-2898 GCA_036275835.1 bacterium
TCTCGGGTAGCGTACCGCGAACGGCTGACCACGATGGCGTTCCAGGACGGGAAGCAAGGGATCAAATGGATCGAGCACCTCCAACTAACACGCAGGCTCGAAAGAGACTCATGTCTGATGTAGAATTCTTATAATTCCTCCCGCGGGATCAGAACCTTCCCCCTTCGGACATCCCACACGCCACGATAGGTGATGCGGATGTCGGGCAGGGAATCCAGCGGGAGAAACAGGAGCGTGTAGTGCGGGTCCGTGTGCGCATACCCGCGCTCGCGCAGAAACGCGTACAGCCGGTGCGCCCTTGAGGCGATCTCGGGGAGGCGCTCCGGGGACATCATCCCTCCGATCGGGAGTGGAATCTCCAGAACGGTCACGCCGCGTTCGACGATGACGATCCCTCCACCGATCTCCAACAGCCGGCGGGCCGCCCTGGCCATGTCCTGAGGGTCCTGTCCGAATACCATCAGATGCGCGACGACGTTGAACGACGACGCGAGCCCGCCGAGGCGGGTAACGAAATTGGCGACCGCTCCGCGGACGATCCACCGCCCCAGAGGGTCCGCGAGCACCAGGCGGACGACCTCCGGTGGAGGCTCGAGCAGGCCGTCGCGCACAGGCATCGGGATATCCACCCGGCGGGTGATGACGCTGTTTTCGAGGTGGATCACGGGAAAGCGGGCGACGCTCCCGCTCCCCGTTCCGCCACCGGGGACGGCGGCACTGTGTGCGAGCGCTCCGACCGGCAACTCAAACAGGGATGGCTGTGGCTCCCACAACGGTCGGAACCGGGGGGAAAAGAACCGCGTCCAGTCCACATCGGGAAACTCCGCCACGCACGTCCCTTCGCGTACGGCGATCTTGCCCTGAGCCAGAACGAGTTCCGGTGTGGGGTTTCGGAGATCGTCGAGGACGACGATGTCCGCCCGCCGTCCCGGCCCGATCCCGCCGATCTCCTCGTCAAGGCCGTAATATGTGGCCGGGGTGAGCGTGGCCATCTGGTAGGCCAGAGCGGGGGGGATCCCGGAGGTCATCGCCTGGCGGATCACGTGATCCATGTACCCGTGATCGGCGATTGTTGTCGCCTCCGGTCCGTCGGCGGTCAACATCAGGCGCGCGGACCGCGCGCGGGCTTCGGTGATCGCGGGCGCCAGAAGCGGCAGGTCGGGACGCAGCGACGAATGCCGCAGCATGGTATACACACCGGCGCGCAGGCGACTCATGACCTCGTCCGGGGTGATCGCCTCGTGATCGGACGACCAGCCGGCGGCGGCGAGCGCCGCGAGGCGCTCGTATGATGCCCCCGGCGCGTGACCCTCGACGCGGCGGCCGGATGCGAGTGCCAGGGCGATCTTCTGCAGCAAATCGTCGTCGCCATGATAGACGGCCAGCCACCGGGTCACTTCGCCGACGGCGCGGATCTCGTCTACGTCGAGGAAACCCCGGAGGCGGTCGAGGGAGAACGCCGTCTCCTCGGGCAGGTGGGACGCGCCGTGAAGCCGGAGGGACCAGAGGATGAGGGCGGGCATTGCCGAGAGAACCGCCAGAAGCTCGCGAATCCGCTCGGGCGGGGTCAGCAGGAGGATGTGGTGGGTGTCCGCCACCAGCGTGGTGGTCCCCGTCCGCAGCACCTCCCGGGCAAACTCTACGGGCGTCGTCATCCCGGTGATGTGCGTGTGCGGGTCGATGTACCCGGGCGCCAGGATCTTCCCGGCGAGGCGAAGGACACGCGTCTCCGAGCCGGCCATCGCGTGGCCAGAGCCGACGTAGGCGATCCGCTGCCCCGCGATCGCCACGTTCGCCGGGTAGAGTTCCCCGCTGTACACATTGAGCAGCGTCCCGCCGTCGAGATAGAGGTCGGCCGGCCGGCGGCCCGCGGATACGTCCAGAAGAGTCCGGATCTCATCGAGCGTCCGGCGGGTGCGCCTCACGCCATCCCTCGCAGTCCCAGGCGCGAGGGCACGCTACATGCAACCCGCAGGGCCGTCTGTGTGTTTAAGAAACAGATGAGACTCGGCAATCTTGCGGATGATATCCTCTCGGCGGTCAGGTGGGCCAGGCACTCGTTCCCCCATCCGCCGGATCGCCCCGCCGCACGAGGCGTCCTGTCAGCGGGAGGCTTTCTTCCGTTCGTAGTACCGGCGCGCCTTCGCGCGGTTACCGCACCCGCGCATGTCGCACCAGCGGCGGCTGTGGTTGTGGCTCGTGTCCAGGAAGAGCCAATCGCAGTTTTCCCCGCCGCACCGGCCAACCCGGGCAACCTCCCCGGAATGGAGTACATCCGCCGCGGAGCGAACCACGGGCCACAGCATGCGGTCCAGCGCGTCCGCGTCGGGAGCCCACTCCCACGCGAAGCCGGTCGCCTCTTTCGCGACCCGCAGGCGGGTCATCGCCCGGGACAATGCGTCATTCAGCTTGACGAGATCCGCGTGCTCCGGCGTCCCCCCCTCGATGACGCTCGAGAAGAGACGGAAGATGGCCTCCCGCAGGTCCACGGCCTCCCTCAGCGTTCTGGTCGCGTCCTCGGGACGCTTGCGGCTCTCCTCCATGAGGTGACGGACCTCCTGGTTGGTCAGGGTTCCCGCCTCCCGCCCCCAGGTCACGAGGTCCTTATAGGTCAGCAGCCTTTCCTTGGGGCGGGCCCGCGAAGCATTCAATGTATTGGCGAAGTCCAGGCACAGCCGCCCGCCCATAAACTCAAACACCGGTTTCTGCACCGGAGCCTGCGTCATCCGTTTTGCTCCATATTAGCCATTATTTTTAACTACCATTTAACCGTCTAACCTACAAAAACCACTTGACAAGTTAGATGTTCTCCGCTATTATCTGACCAGTGAACATATGATAGCAGGTTAGGTCGGTTCTGGCAAGAGGCCCAAGGAGGTGCTTCCATGATAATCGATC
>DASUDA010000085.1:0-3732 GCA_036275835.1 bacterium
CGTTTCCCAGCTGGCCGCACCTCATCGTCGCGAACGTCCTGCTCGATCAGGCGCTCACGCTCGTCCTCGAAGCCGCGCAGCAGTCGCGGTATCTACCGCTCCGGCATCGGGCCCGCAAGATCATGGAGGAGGAGCAGTACCACGCGATCCACGGCCGGGGGTGGCTCCTGCAACTGGCGGCGGAAGGCCCGCCGGTGCGCGCGACCCTGGAGGGCATCGTGCGCGGCGCGTGGGTGGACACGCTCTGCTGGTTTGGCGGTGACGATGGCGGCGCTCTCCGGCGGCTCGTCGAGGTGGGCGTCCTCCAGCATGCCGGCGGGCCTGTACGGGAGAGATTTCTGGCCGTCATCGGGCCGCTTCTCCGCGACTGCGGAGTCCCGGCGCCCGTCCGCGCCGAGGGGGAGCGCTGGGTGCTGACCGAGTCCCTCCCCTGGCGTCTGTGGGACGAGACAGCGCGCAGGGTCCGATGAGGAGCGATCCGGCCCGGCGGGAAGATCAGCGCCACGACGCCGCTCCCGAGGATCGAGCGATCGTCTGTCCGTTCTGCAGCTCCGGCGAGACGGAGGTGTTCAGCCTGTTTGGGTCGTCACCGCTGACGTCGCAGTATTACTGCCGCAGCTGCCGCACCGTCTTCGAGCGGGTGAAGTGGGGCGCCGACCCCCGGCCGGACGCCGGCCGTCGGTAAACGCCCGTTCGGGCGACCTGACCGGACTCGCCTGCCACCGGAGGATCCCACTGTGGCAAAGGTGATGACACTCACAGAGGCTGTCGCCCGTCATGTCCGGGACGGGATGACCGTGGCGATGGGCACCGGGCTCGAATCATGCATCCCGTTTGCCGCGGGCCACGAGATCATCCGGCAGGGACGGCGCGACCTCACGCTTGTCGGGCCCATCTCCGACATCCTGTTTGATCAACTCATCGGGGCAGGGTGCGTCTCCCGCGTGGTCGCCGCGTGGGTGGGAAACGTGGGCGCCGGGATCGCGTACAGCTTCCGGCGCGCGGTGGAGGAGGGAATTCCCCGGAGGATTGACGTCGAGGATCACTCCAACCTCACCGTGGCCCTGGCGCTTGAGGCGGGGGCCCGAGGCGTGCCATACCTCCCGTCGCGGACGGCGCTCGGGAGCGATCTGATCCGAGACCATCCGCGCCTTCGGGAGGTCCTCTGCCCGTTCACCGGAGCGCGCCTTCTCGCGGTGGGGGCGCTGCGGCCCGATGTGACGATCCTGCACGTGCAGCGGTGCGACGCCGAAGGCGACGCCCACCTGTGGGGCAACCTCGGAGTGTCGCTGGAAGCGGCCCGAGCGGCGCGGACGGTGCTTGTCACATGCGAGGAGATCGTCGAGAGCGACGTGATCCGGAGCGACCCGAACCGCACGCTCGTCCCGGGGTTTCTCGTAGGCGCGGTCGAGGCGGTTCCGTTCGGGTCCCATCCGTCACCGACCCAAGGGTACGTCAATCGGGACGACCGTTTCTACGAGGAGTATCATGCCGAGACGCGGACCCGCGAGGGATTCCTCGGATGGCTGGACCGGATGGTGCTCACGACGAGCGGCCACGAAGGGTATCTCGGCCGCCTGGGAGAGGCCCGGCTCGAGCGGTTGCGGCCTCGGGCCCCCCGGCCGGCTGCGCCCGCCAATTACGGGTTGTGAGGACCGGTCCGTGAAGCGCCCGGAGCCCGCGGCCAGCGTGAGCGCCGCCGCCCGCCGGCAGGTAATGGTCGTCGCGGCGGCGCGGGAGATCCACGATGGCGAGGTTGTGTTTGTGGGGATGCGGCTGCCGCTCCTGGGCTTTGCCCTTGCCCGCGCCCTCCACGCGCCCCATGCGGTGGGTCTCTTCGAGAACGGTGTCATCCGGGACACGCCGCCGGTGGCCCCCCTCATCACGATGGGCGATCCCCCGAACATCGCGGGCGCGCTCGCGTGCACGACCCTCATCGACGTGATGAGCCACCTCGAGTGCGGCCGGGTGGACGTGGGATTCCTGGGGGGCGCGGAGGTGGACCGGTTCGGCAACCTCAACACCACGTGGGTCGAGGACGAAGGACGGCGCATCCGGCTGCCGGGCAGCGGAGGGGCGGCGGACATCGCCTCCTTGGCCCGACGGACGGTGATCGCCATGCCGCATGAACGCCGCCGGTTTCCCGAGCGTGTGGGCTATCTGACGTCCCCCGGGTACGGCACGGGGGGCAGGTGGCGGCATGAGGTCGGTCTTGTGCGCGGAGGGCCGGCCCGGGTCATCACCAGCCTGGCGATTCTGGGGTTCGACGGGGAGTCCAGGGAGATGGTGCTCGAGAGCGTGCACCCCGGAGTGACCGTGGAAGAGGTGAGGGCCCACACGGGGTGGAATCTCCGCGTCTCTCCCGCCCTCCGGACGACCCCCGAGCCGAGCGCAGAGGAACTCGCCGCGCTCCGCCAGTTCGATCCTCAGGGTCTGTGGACGGGGTGACGCGTGGAGGACAGGAGTCAGGCAGGGCGACGGGATCCCGAGAGTGAGAAGGGGGATGGGCGATGGCGGACCAGGCGATGACTCAGGTGACGACCTACAAGAACTTCATCGCGGGGGAATGGCGGGAGTCGCACGGCGGCCTCTTTGAAGTGACGAGCCCCGCGAACGGAGAGCTGCTGTACCGAGCGCAGCGGTCGACCATTGATGACGTGCGGGCGGCGATCGCGGCCGCGCGCGAAGCGTTCGAGACGACCGAGTGGCGGGATGATCCGAACACCCGGACGGCCGCGCTGATGAAGTTTTCCGATGCCGTGCGCGAGCGTCACCAGGATCTGGCGGCCCACCTGACACGGGAGAGCGGCAAACCGATCGCGATCAGCCGAGGCGAAGCGCTCCGCCTGGCCGAGACGACCGGATATTTTGCCGGCCTGGCGCGGTGGATCTTCGGCCGGTCGCAGGTGCCGCAGCCCGGGAGCCTGAGCATCATCATGCGGGAACCGGTCGGCGTCGTGGGGATCATCGTCCCCTGGAATGCGCCCCTGGCCTTACTTGCCCGGGCGATCGCGCCGGCGCTGGCCGCGGGGAACGCCGTGGTCGTGAAGCCGGCGAGCTACACGGCGGGATCGACCGTGGAGCTCGGGCGGATCATCGAGGGCATTCCGGAGTTCCCGCGGGGCATCGTGAACATCGTGACCGGGCCCGGCGACCCGGTCGGCGCGGAAGTGGCCCGGCACGACGACGTGGACATGGTCGCGTTCACGGGAGACACGTCCACAGGCCGGGAGATCATGCGCCTCGCCGCCGGGAATCTCAAGAAGATCTCGCTCGAGCTCGGCGGCACGTCGCCGACGATCGTCTTCGCCGACGCCAACTTCGACCGGGCGATCCGGGGCGCGATCAACGCCGCTTCCTTCTATAACGCCGGTCAGATCTGCATCGCCGGCACCCGGGTGCTGGTGGAAGAGAGCGTCCACGGGACGTTCGTGGAGCGGGTCGCGGAGATCGTTCCGAAGATGAAGGTCGGTCCCGGGTGGGAGAAGGGCGTCGAGGTGGGCCCGGTCATTTCCGAGGCGCAGCTTCAGAAGGTCACCAGTTACATCGAGCAGGGGAAAAAGGAAGCGCGCCTGGTCGTCGGCGGCCACCGCCTCACCGACGGAGCGCTGGCGAAAGGGTACTTCCTCGCCCCCACGGTGTTCGACGAGACGCCGCCCGACGCCCGGATCGCTCAGGAGGAGATCTTCGGGCCGGTGATGGGCATCACCGCGTTCCGGGATCTCGACGAGG
>DASUDA010000086.1:0-11054 GCA_036275835.1 bacterium
TTTGCCGGCGCTCCACCGGAGGACGGTATCGCAGTGAAGGTCAACGACGAGGGGCGGGGCCGCCGGATGGCCGCGTCGTGCCGGGGGTGAGCGTTTCACCGGAAGGCGCTGTCGAGAGGGCACCGGCACGGTGAGACCCCACAGCGCGGACATCCGTGAGCGTACCGGTCGAGCGCCTGATTGAGATCGACGCCGCAGAGGCTGGCCACGCTGACGGTCCACGCGACCAGGTCGGAGAGTTCGAGCGCGAGGGCCGCGCGGTCCGCCCCACGCAGGGCTTTCGCCACCTCGCCCACCTCCTCGACCAGCCGCCGGAACGTCCCGTCCACGCCGCGTTCACGGTCGCGCCGGCTGAAAGTAGCCGTGATCTGATTCTGCAGCGCGGCGACGTCCATGCGGCCCCCCCGCCGTTCGACTATTCGGCCTGCCGCTGTGCGAGCGCGTGCCGTGGCATGACGTGCGACGAACTAATACACGCGAGCCAGAATGACGCGGGCCCGGAGGCCGATCGGCGTGTCCCCCGCCCGAACCGCGGTCCCGTACACCGTGACCGGGCGTCTGGGAGAGAGATCCGCGAACCGGGCCAGGGCGGCACGCAGGATGATATATGTGTCCGCGGAGGTGGCGATCATCGTCCCTCCCACGACCAACCCCCCGAGGTCATTCACACTCCACTCGACCGGTCCTGAGACTTGTGCGGCGGACGCTGTGGTGAACTCCACGTCGATCCGCGTGGCGGCAATGCTGCCGTCCGAATTGACGGGGCCTTCGACTCGGAGGATGTCGTAGGGCGAGACCGCTCCCCCCGGGGGCGCCTGGCCACCGCTCGAGATGGCCGTCACGCCGGTCATGACAACGCTCCGCAGTGTCCCTGCGGGCGTCAGGATCTGCAGCATGGACCCCGACCGCTCGAGGACCACACCGACGGCCCCGGCCGAGGTCAGCCACGCCGGCGCGCTCCCGACCATCTGAGGTCGCGAAGGAGTGACTTGGAGTGTGAGCGCCAGAATGGCGGCATCTGGCCGGACGGCGGCCCATAGGACCGTCGTGTCCCCTGGTCGGACCGCCGCGGCGGGAATCGGGCGGAGGCCGGAATCCACGAGGAGAGTCGCGGGAAGGAGGTATACGACGTGGGTCCCTCCCAGCGCTTTTTGCCGCCACACGGATCCCCCCTCGAACTCCTCAAGGCGGACCGCGCCGGAGATCGCCAGCGTGACGGTCTGGGGGGGCTGGTTCACAGCGGTGAGCGTCCCCGAGGCCAGAAGACGCGCCCACCCCGGAGCCAGGGGTGCGGCCCCCCCGGGCGGCGGCGCCTGGACAGACGGCGGGCCGACCAGGACCCACACAGCGAGCCCGGCGAGCACTCCGGCGCCGCGAACGGCCTTGGTCACAGACCGCCTAACGCTGCGGCGCCGGCATGGAAGGATGAGATGCCGGCGCGATGGGCGGAACGGCGGACGCGCTCTCGATTGCCTCCTGCACCGCCCGCTTGACCACCTCCGGGCGCACCCGCAGCTGCCGGGCCAGATCTGCCACGGTGAGGTTCCCCCGCATGAACCGAACGGTCGTGGGGAGATCGGTCCCGAGATGCTGGGAGAGAATGAGCGTCCGGGTAATCTCTGGAAACGTCAACCCCTCTCCGCGCAGCCGGCGCACGACGGCAGGGGTGCTGTCGATCCGGCGGGAGACATCCGACACAAGCGCCTGTTCCCGCCCCGCGGCAATCTGGCTGGCGACCGTAATGAGCGTATCGGTCGGCGCGGTCCCGACGGCCGTGAGGCGCAGACCCCGCTGCTCCCAGATCAACACCCGAAAGTACCCGAGATCGGCGAACCGGCCCGGCTGGGCCGCGACCCGGACCGGCTGCCCGGACGGCGGCCAGCCGATCGAACCCGCCGGAGCCTCAAAGAAGGAGATGAGATTTCCGCCATCGCTGTACCGGAGGTGGACGGACGTGAGGCCCCCAAAGCGGCTCAGCGCGGCGCCGCGGAACGTGTATCCTTCCGGCAGAACGGGGGGGATCAGCGCCGCGAAGTGGACCCTCGCCTCAAGGGCCGCCGGACTCAAGGTACCGCCCTCTGTGATCAGCATCTTGAAGACCCGAGCTCCGGCGGGCGTCCGGTACCGGAAATACGCCTGCGGCAGGTTGAGGCTGAAGCTGATTCGGGAAAAGTATGTGCTGAGCACCACACCCCGGGCCGGGTCGCGGTCCTCACCGCGCAGCACAGTCCCGGTGGCGCGATCCACCCAGAGCTGGCGGACGACGCCGCTCCCTTTCGGGTCGAGGGCGATGACGTAGGCCTGCCGTCCGATCACCTCGTCGGTGCCGAGAAGAGCGAGCCGGTAATTCCGCAGCAGCAGGGTCAAATCCCGGCCGGGGAGCCTTCCCTGCACAGCCCGATCCTCGAACGCCATGTTTAGCCCCGGCTCGTAGTGCCACACCATGGTACCGTCGTCTATGATCAGGCGACCGGCCACGTCCTCCGGCGACAGGAACTCCAGCCGCATCATGTTGGGACGTTTGTGCGACTCGACAACCGTCACGGCGTCTGTGTGGCCGTTTCGGAGAGCGGTGATCACCTTCGTTCCCTCATAGTCGATGAGGTGGGGCGCTTCGAGCGCCATCTGCAGGACCTGCTTGGATGACACCGGCGGTGGGGAACCGGGCACCGCCCAGCTCATGCCGGCACCGGCGAGGACCAGCGCGAATGCAGCAAGGAGCATTCGGGCGGACCGCGCCGGCGTCACCGCCCCCCCTCCCCAGCCCGCGGAGTCTCTCCCACCAGCGCGATGTCGGCGTCCCCCTCGACCAGGCCGAGATAGGCGCGATCTGTGAGCGGTTCCATGCTCATCATCCGGGTATGCTCACGGACGTAGAGGTCCACCCCGATCTCGGTCGCGTGGAGCCGGTCCACCGTTCCTTTGACCAGGGGGACGGCGACCACGATGAGGAGGATCAACGCGGCGACGAGCGCCCAGGCGGGACGGCGCAGGCGGGGAAGCGTCCAGCGGGCGCGGGGCGACTCTCGGCTCGCCCCGGGCTCCCGCACCGCCCCCCAGAACGCGGCGGGCGGCTCCGCGAGCGGCAGCCGGCCGAGCAGCCCTTTCGTCCCCCGGAGATCCTCGTACGCGGCCCGGCACGCGGCGCAGTCCATCAGGTGGTCCTGCACCGCTGCCGCGTCCGGAGCGGGGAGCTCGCCGTCGAGGTAGGCAGAGAGCAACTGCCCAGCCCGGTGGTGATTCATCGTCAAGTCTCCCATCCCCGGCGTCGCGTCTCCAGGTAGGGCCGCAGTCTCTGCTGGAGGACCTGGCGCGCCCGATGGAGCCGCGACTTCACGGTTCCGAGAGGAATGCGAAGGCCCGTGGCGATTTCCTCGTACGACAATCCTTCGATATCGCTCAGCACCACGACCATCCGCAACTCCGCGCTCAGGAGGCCGAGGGCCCGTTGGATCACAGTGTCGACCTGCTCCCGCTCGAAGATGGCCTCCGGGTTCGCCGCCGCGTCGGGAAGCTCGCGGAGCAGCTCCCCACGGGACGTCGCCAGGGGCGCGTCGAGAGACTCCACGCGCGTCCGGGGGCGCTTGCGCAGCACGTCGATGTAGAGGTTGCTGACGATCCGGTAGAGCCAGCTCTCCAGGGGCGCGCCCGGAGAGACGCGCCGCAGGGCGCGGTACACGCGCAAAAATGCTTCTTGAGACAGGTCCCGCGCGTCCGCTTCGTTCCCCGTCATCCGATAGGCGATGTTGTACACGTGACGGGCGTACCGCTGGACAATGGACTCGTAGCGCGCCAGTTCCTCCGGCGTGTACGAAGCCGCCTGCACGGCGTCGAGACGCGCCATGGCCATCACCGCGGCCGGCCTGCCCATCACCGTATACAACGGGCGGGACCGGCGAAAAGTTCGCGTCGACTCCTTATCGCACGACGACGTTCACGAGCTTTCCGGGGACGACGATCACGTCTTCGACCGACTTCCCGTCGATGAACTTCCGGACCTTGTCACTGGCCAGCGCGACGTCGCGAAGATGGGCGGCGTCCAGGCCCGCCGGGACCATCACGCGGTCGCGGACACGCCCGTTGACCTGCAGGACGAGCGTGATCGTCTCCTCGCGGACTGCCCGCGGATCCCACTCCGGCCAGGGCTGCTGGTGGACGCTGTAGGGCTGGCCGAGCCGCTGCCACAGTTCTTCGGCGAGGTGGGGAGTCAAGGGCGCGAGCATGAGGATGAGCAGCCGCATGGCCGCGGGCCAGTCGGCACTCCGCGCCGCGCCGGCCTCGCGCAACTTCGACAGGGCGTTGGTGCATTCCATGAGCGCGGCCACCGCGGTGTTGAACCGGAAGCCTTCCAGGTCCTCCGTTACACGCTTGAGCGTCTGATGGGTGACGCGGCGCACCTCCGCCCCCACCTCCGGCCCGGCCGCCGGTCCGCTGGGACGAGCGTCGAGGACGAGCTGCCAGACTCGATGGAGGAAGCGGTTGACGCCCTCGATCCCCTTCGGGTTCCAGGGGCCCCCTCCGTCCCATGGCCCGACGAACATCAGGTAGATCCGGACAACGTCCGTGCCCATCGCTCCCACGTAGTCGTCGGGGTTGACCACGTTCCCGCGAGATTTGCTCATGCGGTGACCGTCGGGGCCCAGGATGATCCCCTGGTTGAAGAGACGCAGCATCGGCTCATCGAGGGACACCAGTCCCAGGTCGCGCATGGCCTTCGTGAAAAACCGGGTATACATCAGGTGCAGCACCGCGTGCTCGATCCCGCCCGTATACTGATCCACCGGGAGCCAGGATCGGCCCTGAGCAGGATCGAACGGACGCGCGGTGTCGTGGGGGCTCAGGTAGCGGTACTGGTACCATGAAGAGTCGACGAAGGTGTCCATCGTGTCGGTTTCGCGCTCGGCCGCCCCCCCGCACCGCGGGCACGTGGTTCGGCGGAACCGCGCATCGCGCCGGAGCGGGGACTCGCCGGTAGGCAGAAACTCCGCGTCCTCCGGAAGCAGGACGGGGAGATCGTCGTAGGGCACGGGCACCGCGCCGCAGCGGGAGCAGTAGATGATCGGGATAGGCGTCCCCCAGTAGCGCTGGCGGCTGATCAACCAGTCCCGCAGCCGGTACGTCACCGCCGGCCGCCCGCGGCCGGCGCGCACCAGCGCCTCGGTGACCCGGCGCCGCCCTTCGTCACTCGATAACCCGTCGAAGGGGCCGGAGTTGACCATGATCCCCTCGCCGATGTACGCGTCCCGAAGAGGCTTCCCGTCCCAGTCGGGCGGCGCGATGACAACGGGGACAGGCAGCCGGTACCGGTGGGCGAACACAAAATCCCGGCTGTCGTGTGCCGGCACGGCGTGAATCGCCCCGGTCCCATAAGTGAGCAGGACGTAGTCTCCGATGTAGATCGGGATCCGCCCGTTCGTCAGCGGATGCCGGGCGTAGGCGCCGATGAACACTCCGGTCTTCTCACGATCCTCGGCCAGCCGCTCGATCTCCGACTGCCGCCGGGCCCGATGGACATAGGCGGCCACCTCGGCGCAGTGCTCCGGGCTGGTGAGCTTCTCCACCAGGGGGTGCTCCGGGGCCAGGACGAGGAAGGTGGCCCCGAACAACGTGTCCGGGCGGGTCGTGAACACCGTGATCGGGTCGCCCTGCTCGCTTGTGTAGACGACCTCGGTCCCCTCGCTGCGCCCGATCCAGTTGCGCTGAAGGGTCTGTACCCGTTCCGGCCAGTCCATCTTGGTGAAATCCAGAAGTTCCTCCGCGTACCTCGTGATCCGGAAGAACCACTGCTCCAGGTCTTTCTTGATGACCGGCGTCCCGCAGCGCTCGCACACGCGCTCCGCCCCGACCACCTGCTCGCGGGCCAGCGTCGTATTGTCGTGCGGGCACCAGTCCACGGCCGCCATCGCCCGGTACGCCAGGCCGGCCTCATAGAACTTGAGGAAGAACCACTGGTTCCACGTATAGTAGTCGGGACGGCAGGTGACGATTTCGCGCGACCAGTCGAACATCGCGCCCATCGAGCGGAGTTGCCCCCGCATCCGCTCGATATTGGCCATCGTCCACTTATACGGATGGGTCCCGTGCTGAATCGCGGCATTCTCGGCCGGAAGGCCAAAGGCGTCGAACCCGATGGGAAACAGGACGTTGTACCCGCGCATCCGCACGTAGCGCGCTTTGGCGTCCGACGGCGTCATCGCGTACCAGTGCCCGATGTGGAGGTCCCCGCTCGGGTACGGGTACATGGTGACGAAGTAGAACTTCGGTCGCGACGGGTCCTCGCGGATCCGGTACAGGCCGTCGGCCTCCCACCGCGCCTGCCACCGCGCCTCGATCGTCTTGGGATCATACTGGTCGGTCATAGCGGTCACTAGACGTTACTATAACAAAATTCTCGCGGCCACGGAGTCGGTGCGATGGGGAAGGACGTCGGGCCGGCGAGGAGCCGGCCCCCGGTCAACCGGAGAGCGAACGCGAGGTGGTCGGCGGACGCACAGGGGAATCGCCGCCACCCATCGAGGGCGCGGCCATGCGATCCTGCCGAAACGACTCCTTATCCACCGCGCGGTTGAGGGCCTCCTCGGGGTGGATCCGCCGCAACTTCACCAGGGTCTTGAGGTGCTGGTCGAGACTCTGCATCCCTTCGCGCGCGCCGGTTTGAATGGTCGTGACGAGCTGATGGACCTTGTTCTCCCGGATCATGTTGCGCACAGCGGGGGTGGCGACCATGATCTCCAGCGCGGCGACGCGCCCCTTCCCGTCCAGCGTGGGGACCAGCGTCTGGGAGATGACCCCCAAGAGGGCGTCGGCGAGCTGGACCCGGATCTGCTCTTGCTGCTCCGGGGAGAAGACGTCGACGATCCGGCTGATCGTCTGGGGGGCGCTATTGGTATGCAGCGTGGACAGCACGAGATGGCCCGTCTCGGCGGCGGTGAGAGCCTGAGCGATCGTCTCCAGGTCCCGCATCTCGCCCACCAGGATCGTGTCCGGATCCTCCCGCAGCGCGCTCCGGAGCGCGGCGCTGAATGATTTCGTGTGCGAGCCCACTTCCCGCTGATTAATGCGGGCCTTCTTCGGCTCATGCACGAATTCGATCGGATCTTCGATCGTGACGATATGTTCCCTGTGGTGCTGGTTGATGTGGTCGACCATGGCGGCGAGGGTCGTGGACTTCCCCGAGCCTGTCGGACCGGTCACCAGCACCAGGCCGCGGTCTTTGACCGCCAGGTCCTTGAGCACGGGCGGCATCTCCAAGTCGTCGAGAGAGCGGATGCTGGTCGGGATCAGGCGCAGCACCATGCCGTAGCCGCGCCGCTGGACGAAGGCGTTCACGCGAAAGCGTCCCACGTTCGCCAGCTCGAGCGCGAAGTCGAGGTCTTGCGTTTCTTCGAAGCGCGCTTTCTGCGAGTCCGTGAGAATATCGTACAGCAGACCGCGCAGATCCTCGTTTGAGTGCGCGGCGCCGTCTACTTCGGTCAGTTCCCCATTGATCCGCAGCGTTGGGGGAGCGCCGGCGGACAGGTGAAGGTCGGACGCGCCGCGTTCCTTCGTCAGCCTGATGAGGTCGACGATGTCCATCGGATCTACTCCCCGACCTTGGCCAGCTCGTCCAGCGAGATCAGGCCGTCCTCGGCCAGGGCCTGGCCCTGCCCGCGCTTCTGCGATCCCACTGCCGCCGCGACGCGCTCATGAGCCGCCGCGCCCTGGCCGGAGCGCAGGAGGAGCCGGACGTCAGGATCAAGTGTCCAGACCTCCGTCAGCACGCGCTGTCCCCGGTATCCCGTGAACCCGCATGCCTCGCACCCGTGAGGGGCGAAATGCGTCCGCCCTGTGGGGCTCCCTGACACGCCCACCGGCGCCTGCTTGCACAGAGGGCAGAGCAGCCTGATGGGCTGCGCGGTCAGGATGCCTCGCAGAGCGGAGGCGGTGAGCGCCGAGCCGGCAACGTCCAGGGCCTGGCCGAAGAGGTCAACAGCGTCGTCCTGAGGATGCCCGGCGAGGACCAGGCGTGTGCGGCCGGCGTCGTGTGCCGCCCGTAGAGCCTCCGCACGGGACACATCATCGACCACAATGAGGTCCGCCCCTGCCCGCAGTGCTTCGTCGAGGTGTGCGGCGACCTCAGCGGGGGATCGGAGGATGGTCTGGTTCAGCGTGGGCCGTTGATAGACTGGCAGCGTTTCGAGAGTCCAGATCTTGCCCCCCGGGATCGCCGGGACCAACGCATGCAGCAGGGTCGACCGGAGCCATCGGTCCCCACAACCGACGAGCACCACCCCACGGGCCGCCCGGAGGGCCTGGCGAAGCGGGCCGATCCGATCCTCGACCACCCCCAGCGGCGCAAGATCCGGGACGTCGGAGCGAGAGGGATAGAATGTGATCGTCGCCATGGGGCCCGCGATTGTCGGCAGAAACGTCGCCATGAGGTAGAGTGCGATGTTTCCGACTGTGACGGGAGCGGCCGCGGTCCCCAGCGGTGCGTCGCTCATCCCCGTGAGGTCCCGCAGGTGGTGCAGCAATGCGGTGTGCAGGTCTGCCGGCTGACCGGGCCGGTCGACGAGGACGCCTTCCAGACGGTAGCGCACCCGGGCCTGGCCATCGATCGCCGGTTCGAAGTGGATCTCGGAGACGCCCTGCTCGAGGGCCTGGACGAGATGGAACTGGAGAGATTGAACCTCCGTGGTGGCGGATCGCTGCCCCGTCCCACCGTCTCGGGCTCCCAGGTCATCAAGCAGCGCTTCGATCTTGGAGATCGGGGCCAGGGCACGCTTCACGTGCAGCCCCGTCCGAGACACCACCTCATCGACGGTGCGCTGATCAGTCGGATCGGCCATCACCAAGGTGAGCTCATGGCCGAACCTGAGGATGGGAAGCACACTGTGCTTGCGGAGAAACGTCTCGGGTAGAAGGCGGATTGTCTCTTCGTCCACGATGTCCGGCCGCAGGAAGACGTATGGGTACCCGAGCTTATGGCTGAGGGCCCACGCAAGATCGTCCTCGCTCGCCGCCCCCTGCTCGACCAGGACCTGCGCCAGCCGTTGGCTGGTGTTGGCCTGGGCGGCCAGCGCGCGCGCGAGCTGGTCAGGCGTGATCAGCCCATACTCCACCAACGCGTCCCCCAGCTTATCCCGCCTCGGCGCCTCCCTCTCCCGCTTCGCGGCAGGCGCGGCGCCTGATCCGGAGATCCACCGGGAAATGTCCTGCACGAACGTCTTGATCGCAATCGGCTTTTCGATCGTCCCCACGCACCCGGCCTGCACCCACAGCTTCTCGTCTTCCGCGCTGGCAAGGGCGCTCATTGCGACGACGCGCAGGCCGGCTCCCCAGGTGCTGTCGCGTAGGCGCCGCAGCACCTCGAGTCCATGCATATCGGGGAGGTGCATGTCCAGCAAGATAAGGCTGGGCGCGCTTTCCTTCGCTACGACAAGCGCCTCCGCCCCCGACCTCGCTTCTACGACCTCAAAACCGGCGGGCGTGAGGACTTCCCGCAGGAGCCGGAGATTTGCCGGCTGGTCGTCGACGGCGAGGATCCGCGTCACCCTATCTCTCCCTCACGCGGTGCGGCCCGCCAGGTGCCGTTTCACCTCGGCGTAGAGTGTCTGGAGCGAGATCGGTTTTGAGATATAGCCGTCGCAGCCCGCGGCCAGAAAACGCTCGCGATCCCCGGTCATGGCCTGGGCGGTCATCGCCACGACCGGCAGGTCCTTTGTCTCCGGCAGGTTCCTGAGACGCCTGAGCACTTCCAGCCCGTCGATATCAGGAAGGCGCATGTCCAGCAGGATCACGGCCGGCCGCCGGGCGCGGGCCACGTCCACCGCCTGCTCGCCCCGGACTGCGGAGACGACATCGTACCCCCCGGCCGTGAGGATCTCGCGCGCGAGCTTGAGATTTGCCTCGTTGTCGTCGACGACGAGAATGACAGAACTCATCCGCCATCCTCCTTCGGTGCTACCAGGACCCGCTTCACCTCATCCACGAGCGCTTGCGGTGGGATCGAGCCTTTCAGCTCGATCCCCTGCACCCGTTGGTCGAGGAATGCCCGTTCCGCCGGCGTCAGATCTTTGGCCGTCAGCACGAGAATGGGTATTCCCCGGGTTCGGACATCTCCCCGGAGAGCCTTGATGACATCGAACCCGCTCAGGTCGGGCATCAGGAGATCCAGCACGATCAGGTGGGGAAGATGCTCCTGCGCCTGCGTCACGCCCTCCCGCCCCCCGGAGGCCGTCAGCATCCGATATCCCGCCCGCTCCAGCATGGGAGGAATCGAGGCGAGCACGCCCGGGTCGTCGTCCACGACCAGCACGGTAGGCGACACCTGGGGGAGTGTCCGCAAGGCCCTGGCCACGGCGTCCAGGAGATCCTGTCGAGAGATCGGCTTCCTCTGAACGCTCACAGCTCCCAGCGAAAAGGCCCGTTCGGCATCGTCCAGCACCGAGACCACGACGATGGGAATCGGCGCGGTGGCGGGATCCTCTTTGAGCAAGCGCAGGACGTCCCAATCCTCGACCCCGGGCAGGCGAATGTCCAGACAGATAACGGAGGGGCGCACCGCCTTGGCTCTCTCCACCACCCCCGGGCCGTCGGCGATCACGTCGGTGCGGTATCCCGCCTCGGCCAGATAGTGCGCAAACAGCCGTCGGACCTCGGGATCGTCTTCCACGACCAGGATGGGGCCGGGTCCGGGGGCCGCGGGCTCTGTCCCCGCGCCGAGAGGGAGGCGGATGAGGAAGCGGCTCCCCTTCCCGACCTCCGATTCGACCCACACCCGTCCCCCGTGCAGCTCGACGAGACGCTTCACCACCGCCAGCCCGAGGCCCGTGCCTGGGTGGCTGGAGTGCTGGCCCCCCTCCAGCTGGGAGAACTCTTGAAAGAGCTTTCCCTGCTCTTCGGCGGGAATCCCCGGCCCGGTGTCCACGACCGCCAGTTCGACCTCGTTATTGATGCGGTGCGCCTCAACGCGAATCCGGCCGCCCTGCGGCGTGAACTTCGCCGCATTTGACAGCAGGTTATAGAGAATCTGCCGCAGCCGGACCTTGTCGGCCCGGACCGTGGCCACGCCG
>DASUDA010000087.1:0-3823 GCA_036275835.1 bacterium
AGTCGATGGCGCGCTCATAGGACTCCACCGCCACCCCATGCACCGCCTCGAGCAACTGGCCCCGAGTGAAGATCCGGCCGGGCTGGCGCGCCAAGACAGTCAACAACTGGAACTCGGTCGGTGTCAGCGTGAGCGTCCGATCCCCCACACTCGCGCGCATGCGGGGGATATCGAGCGCGAGGTCGCCGGCGCGGACGATGTCCGTCCCCGCGCGTGCTCCGTCCCACCGCCGCAGAACGGCGCGGACGCGGGCGACGAGCTCTTTGGGGCTGAACGGTTTGACGACGTAATCGTCCGCTCCCAGTTCCAGCCCGACCAGCCGGTCTGCTTCGCCGGCGCGCGCGGTCAGCATGATGATCGGAATCTCAGACTCCTTCCGCAGCGCCCGCGTGACGTCCAGGCCGTCCATGTCCGGCAGAGCGAGATCAAGAACGATGAGGTCGGGTTTTGCGCTGCGAACAATCGCCAGCACCGCTCGGCCGTCGCCCGCGGTGACCACGCGGAAACCCGCCCGCTCCAGGTAATCGCGCGCGATCTGAACGATCTTGGGCTCGTCGTCGACAACGAGAATCGTCCTCATGACGCAGATCCCGGGTCAAGCAAAGACCGGTCGAGTAGATCCGTGCGCGCCCGTCCAGCGGTCACACGGTGCCGGCGGGACCCTTGGATTCGTGGGCCTGGCGGTGCCTTTCTTCACACCACGGCCCTCCCCCTCTGCCCCAGTGCCCGCCCCACGCGTAGCCGCGCCAGAACGCCCCCCGTACGAGTGCGAATATCAGGAAGATGATCAGGATCGGCCACAGCAATCCGAAGAACCCGAAACCGAAGGGCCCGTGGAATGGAAAGCCGTAAGGGTACGCCGGATACGGGTACACGGGATACGGGCCGACTCCCGGGCCGGGCGACGGCACCTTCCCGCTCTGCGCGAGCCCTTGGGCCACGCCGAGGTTGTAGGAGTACGTGGCGAGCCCGGACACCCCCGCGGCCACCGCAAGCACCAGCAAGACGACCAGGACTATCCGCATGATTATCCCTCCCTCCATGATTTCTGGATCGAGTATGCGGCATGGTTGTGAACCGGTCGTGGACGCGGTGTGTAGATATTGTGGAGGGTGAGCCTGCGCGGAGGGCAGGAGTCGGGCTCAGCGATGCTGTCGCAGGGACTTCAGCCACCCGCGGACATCCCGCAGTTGATCTTCCCAGGACCCCGCGGCTTTCTTCACCTCCTGGCCATTGTCGCCGCGGCTGTACACAGACACGCGGCTCTGGCCCGAGGCATCCTTGATGAACTCAAACCGGAAAAAACACCCGCTCGGCGTGTGGACCAGCGCCGAGACGAGAGGCCCGATAAGAGCATGCCGGCTCGGTTGGACCGCCCAGGTGAAATTGCTGGGATTCTGTCCTGCCTCCTGGATGACGCGCGCAACATCAGCCTGGTGAGCGGGAGGAAGCGCGAGGGACGCGGGTTTCTCGTCGTGCCCCTTGGGGGGCTGGGGGATCGGTGCCGCCGAGCGTTCGGCAGCCGGTTTGTCCACAGGCGCAGGCCTTTCCGCACCGCGCTCACGCCGGGGTAATTCGGTCTGACGCGGCACCATCCATACGACCAGATCCCATGCGTTCCGGGTGCCGGCGACGAGCAACAGGAGACTGGCCACCGCTAACCCGGTGAGAGCCTGGTCGGCCCGAAGGAGCAGTCCAATGCCGGACCCAACAAACAGGAGATATGCGGCGGAGGGCACGAGGAGATCCCAGATCCAATCGTACGCATCGGGTGAGTGCGCCTGATCCGGCCGCCACCCGCGCACCTCCCTGCACGTGCGCCCGCAACTGAGGAGGCCCACGCTTACGAGCAGGAGCCCAAGGAGCGTCCGGGTCAGAGTCGGAATCAGAATCACCGCGGCGGTGGCCATCACATAGAGGAATGGAACGGCCGGGCGGCTCACGGACACCCGGAGGGCGGGGACGTCCTTCTGGGCCAGCGCCCTGGTCCGAAGCGCTATCGCCACGTACATCCATCCGATCAACGCGGCGGCAGCCGTCCCGGCCAGGAAGTAAAAACTGTGCCAGCCCTGAAGCGACCGGGATAACGTCTCAGGCATACTCCAGGAGGCATTCTCCACGTCGTGGAGGTCCCCCTGGCGAGGCGCGGTCACCCGCCGGCGAGACTACGGCGCAATCCCCTGCGGTCTGCCGCTTCGGAGGGAGGCCAGCAGGGCCTCCAGGACGCGGACGTTGGCCGTGGCATCGTCAGGGGAGAGCCTGGGGCCGGCTCGTCCGAGGACGGTGTCACCGAAGTGCTCGACCATCCGTTGGTACTGCTCTGTGCCGGGCACGGAGACGACTTTACGCTCGGCGCCGCGCACCAGGTGGATCTCCGCGTCCGCGGTGCCGGGGAGGAAAGCGGCCGGCGCGGTGGCGGTTCCCTCCGTCCCGACGACCTCGTACTCCTGACGCCGTGGGAGGGTCAGGCCGCAGTCAATGAGGGCGACGCGACCGCCCCGGAACCGCAGCACGGCCCCGACCTGCTCGTCCACGCCGGAGGCACCGACCACACCGCAGGCAAAGACCTCTTCGGGCTCGCCCAGGAGCATGCGGCTGACGTTCACGGTGTAACAGCCGACGTCGTAGAGGGCGCCGCCCCCGAGATCGGGCCGGAAGCGAATATTGGTCCGCGGGTCACTCGCGGCAAATGTGAAAGCCGCACGCACGACCCGGAGATCGCCAAGCACGCCCTCGGACGTGAGGGACGCGACGTGTTCGGTCCGCGGGTGAAAACGGTACATGAACGCCTCCATGAGGGCCACGCCAGACCGACGGCACGCCGCGGCCATCTCCCGGCACTCCCCCACCGTCAGCGCGAGTGGCTTCTCGCACAGCACGTGCTTCCCGGCCGCGGCGCACGCGAGCGACCACCGGTGGTGGAGGGCATTCGGCAGCGGGATGTAGACGGCCTGGACCTCGGGATCGTCGAGCAGCGCCTCGTAGGAGCCGTGGGCATGGGGGACGCCGAGGCGCCGGGCGGCATCCTCGGCGCGCGAGGGATCGCGACTGGCAATCGCCACGAGACGTCCGTTCGCCGCGCGCTGGATCGCCGGAATGACCGCGCGCAGCGCGATGTGTGCCACCCCCAGCACTCCCCACGCAACTGTCTCCGCCGTATCTCCAGGCACGGCGTCCCCTTCGGGGAAGGTTCGACGTCCCCTTCCGGCCCAAAAAACGCGTCCTCGCCGCCGTGACGGCGGGCCGGGGGGGCCGGCGCCCGTCACGATGACGGCGAGGGAAGGTGGCCTAGGGGGCCGCGGGTGTGGCGGGTGCGATTACCTCATCCCTGCTGTTGCAGGCGCCCCCGGCGCATGTCGTGGCGATCTCCTCCGGGGTGGGCGGCCGCGGCGGACTCTGCCGCACCCGCCGTCACAGGAGCGAGCCTTTTGCTCTCGATGAGCCTTTTGCTCTCGTTCTTGATCGTCCGGACTCCGCTCCCCGCGACATGGTAGCTGCGGTGCGCCTGAACGCCGAAATAGATCGTCGCCAGGACCAGGACAAAGAGCGCCCAGACGAGCGCGAACTGCTTGTTGCTGAGCTCCGCCGTGAGCAGCGAGATGAGAAAAGCCATCGACGCGCCGAACGAAATGCCAAAGAAGACCAGATGGAGCGCGAGTCCCCCCGAGGCCGCTTCGATGTGAGCCAGTTCCCTCTCGCTCACGCTGTACATCTCGATGACCCGGGGTACGGTGATCGTGGTCACGGCTGCGCCCGGACTTTCGTGGTGCACTATGGAGAGTTGCGGCTGATCGGCCGGCGAATCCACGGTGACGGGTCCTCC
>DASUDA010000088.1:0-2454 GCA_036275835.1 bacterium
CGTCGATCCCACGCTGCGGGATCCGCGGTGTGTGTTCCAGATCCTGCGGCGTCACTTCGCACGGTATACGCCGGAGGTCGTGGAGGAGGTCTGCGGCATCCCGCAGGACTTGTTTTTCCGCGTGGCGCGCGCGCTGTGCGACAACTCGGGTCCGGCGCGCACCTCGGCATTCTGCTACGCGGTGGGCTGGACCCAGCACACGGTCGGCGCGCAGTACATCCGGGCCGCGGCGATCATCCAGCTGCTTCTGGGTAACATGGGCCGCCCCGGGGGCGGGATCCTGGCGCTCCGCGGCCACACCTCGATCCAGGGATCCACGGACATCCCGACGCTGTACGACCTGCTGCCCGGATACCTGCCGATGCCGCATGCGGCCCATTATCCCGACGTGCGCGCGTATCTGCGCGCCAACACGCAGCCGGCAGGGCTCTGGAGCCTGTTCCCGGTCTACGCGATCTCGCTGCTCCGGGCCTGGTTCGGCGCCGCCGCGCGGCCGGAGACGGGGTGGGGCTACGACTATCTGCCCAAACTCACCGGTGAGCACTCGCACATGACCACCGTCGCCGACATGGCCGACGGCAAGGTGCGGGGCTACTTCGTCATGGGCGAGAACCCTTCGGTCGGGTCGATGCACGGCGCCTTGCAGCGCAAGGGCCTGCGCGCGCTCGAGTGGCTCGTGGTGCGCGATCTTGCGATGATCGAGACGGCCGAGTTCTGGCGGACGGCCCCGGAGATCGCTGCGGGCGAGATCCGTCCGGAGGAGATCCCCACGGAGGTGTTCTTCTTCCCCGCGGCCGCGCACACTGAGAAGGACGGCTCATTCACCAACACCCAGCGGCTGCTTCAATGGCACCATACCGCGATCACCCCGTCCGGCGACCGCCGCAGCGACCTGCACTTCGCCTACCATCTCGGGCGGCGCCTCAAGCGGCTCTACGCCGCCTCCACGGACCCGAAGGACCGGCCGATCCTCGATTTCACCTGGGACTATCCGACGGCCGGGGCGATCGAGGAGCCCGACGCCGAGGCGGTGCTACGGGAGATCAACGGCTACCGGGTCGCAGACGGCGCGCCGGTGTCCGGGTTCCGCGAACTCAGGGACGACGGCACGACCGCCTGCGGGTGCTGGATCTACTCCGGGTGCTACGCGGGCGGGGTGAACGGGCCGGCCCGCCGGACCCCCGGTGCGGAACAAAACTGGGTCGCGCCCAACTGGGGATGGGCGTGGCCGTCCAACATACGGCTCCTGTATAATCGCGCGTCGGCCGATCCCGACGGACGCCCCTGGTCCGATCGGAAGAAGTACGTGTGGTGGGATGAGGCCAGAGGGCAGTGGACGGGGTACGACCACCCGGACATCATTGACCCGCGCCGCGCGCCGTCGTACCGGCCCGCCCCGGACGCGCCGGGGGTGGACCTCCTCTCCGGCGCCGACCCCTTCATCCTGCACCGCGACGGGAAGGGGTGGCTGTATGTGCCCGTGGGGCTGCGCGACGGCCCTCTCCCTACGCATTACGAACCGCAGGAATCGGTGGCGCGGAACGCCCTGTACGGGCAGCAGTGCAATCCCGCGCGCATCGAGTGGCGCCGCCGGGACAACCCGTACCACCGGGCCTGGGAGGACCCTCGGTTCCCTTATGTGGCCACGACCTACCGCTTGACCGAACACCATACCGCGGGGGGCATGTCGCGCTGGCTGTCCTGGCTCGCCGAACTCCAGCCGGAGATGTTTTGCGAGGTCTCTCCGGAACTCGCGCAGGAGAAAGGCCTCACGAACGGCGGGTGGGCAACGCTCAGGACCGCGCGCGCCGAGATCGAGGTCCGGGTGCTGGTGACCGAACGCATGCAGCCGCTGCGCGTCCAGGGCAGGATCGTCCACCAGATCGGCCTGCCGTACCACTGGGGCCTGGTGGGGCTCGTCCGTGGTGAAGCCGCCAACGAGCTGATCTCGTTTGTGGCCGACCCCAACGTGGCCATTCAGGAGTCGAAAGCGCTCACGGTCAATATCGAGCCCGGCCGGCGCAGCCGGAACCGCCGCGTGCCGACGAGCGGGCCGCTCGTTCCCGGACTGCCGCCAGGGGAGGAAGTGTCCCGGGATCTCCCCCAGGCCCGCGGGCGCGGTGGCCCGCAGGCGCGGGGTCAGGGAGAGGAGCCGTAAATGGCGATCAAGGGGTTCTTCACCGACACGACCATCTGTATCGGCTGCAAGGCCTGCGAGGTGGCCTGCAAGGAATGGAACCAGTTGCCGAGCGATGGGCTGCGCCTCACCGGCATGTCGTTCGACAACACGGGCGGGCTGGGACCGTCCACCTGGCGGCACGTGGCCTTCATCGAGCGGCCGGTTCCGTTCGGCAAGCAGACCGCCGGCCACAAGGATTTCTCCTGGCTCTTCATGTCTGATGTCTGCAAGCACTGCGAGCGGGCCGGCTGCCTGGAAGCCTGCCCCACCGGCGC
>DASUDA010000089.1:0-15368 GCA_036275835.1 bacterium
GGTCCTGGTGGAGCAGGTAGGCGACTCCTGGTTCGTGGCCCTCCCGGTCTACCCTCCAGGGATCAGCGTCCTGTGGAACATCGCCAAGCGGATGATGGACGTGTGTATCGCGGGCCTGGGGCTCGCCTGTCTCGGCCTCGCCCTTCCTCTCATCGCCCTGGCCATCTACATCGAGTCGCCGGGGCCGATCTTTTACACGCAGACGCGAGTCGGGAAGGGGGGGAGGCTTTTCCCGCTTCATAAATTCCGGTCCATGGTCCCCAATGCGGAACGAGGCCGGGCCCGCTGGGCGCGGGACCATGACAGCCGGGTGACCCGCGTCGGCCGGGTCCTCAGGACGGCGCACCTGGACGAGCTTCCGCAGTTCCTGAATGTTCTCCGGGGGGACATGAGCCTGGTGGGGCCCCGGCCGGAGCGGCCCCAGATAACGGAGAGGCTGGCGGCCGAAATCCCCTTCTACCGCCTCCGGCACTCGGTCAGACCCGGCATGGGCGGGTGGGGACTCGTGCGGCAGGGATACGCCGGCACGACGCACGACGCTCTGATGAGGCTGCAATACGACCTCTACTATATCAAGCACCAGTCTCTGGGCCTCGACGTCCTGATCATGCTCAAGACCCTCGGACACGCATTTGCTTTCAGAGGGCGGTAGCGGAAGCGCCTTGCGCGGCGCGTGAGATCCGCACGAGAAGTCTAGGGAAATGTACGCGAGGGCATATTCCCTCCTTAGAGGATGCGGCATTCATAGGAGATTTTAACGAAGCGGGTGTGAGTTTCGTGGCACCGGTCATCTCAGTCCAAAACCTCACCAAGCGCTACCGCAACCCACACGCCGGAGATCGGGCCGCGCTTGTCGGGCTGACCCTCGATGTGCCCCCGGGCGAGATTTACGGATTCCTGGGACCGAACGGCGCGGGCAAGACGACCACGATCAAACTTCTGATCGGCCTGATCTCCCCCACCGCCGGGAGCGGGACGATCCTCGGCGCTCCCCTGGGATCGGTCGAGGCCAGACGACGGCTGGGATTCCTGCCGGAGTCCCCGTATTTCTATGAGTACCTTCGCGGGGACGAACTCCTCGATTACTACGGCCGGCTGTTCGGCCTCTCCGCGGCCGAGCGCCGCGCGCGCGTGGAGAGCCTGCTCACCCTCGTCGGGTTGTGGGAGAGCCGACGCCTCGCGGTGCGGAAATACTCGCGGGGAATGCTCCAGCGCCTGGGGCTCGCCCAGGCCCTGATCAACGACCCGGAACTCGTGATCCTCGACGAGCCCGCGGGTGGACTCGACCCGATCGGCCGGCGGGAGATGCGGGACATCCTGCTCCAGCTCCGCGAGCGCGGCAAGACCGTCTTCCTCAGCTCCCACATTCTGGCGGAGGTCGAGATGGTCTGCGACCGGATCGCCATCTTGCACAAAGGGCAGCTCCTCGCGGTGGGGCGGATCGGCGAACTCCTGGCTGAGAGCCGGGAGATGGAACTCACGGTCCACGGGCTCGATGGGACCCTGACGACGCGCCTGGAGGGAATCCCCGGCGCCACGATCCGGCACGGCACGGACTCGACCGTGGTCGTGCTTCCGGAACAGCGCTTCGTCTACCAGGCGATCGACACGGTGAGGCAGGCCGGAGGCCAGATCGTCTCCCTCACCGCGAAACGGGAACGCCTCGAAGACCTCTTCGTCAAACTGATCGGCCAGACGGAGGGTGGATCCCAGTGAGCTATTCTCCGATCGCCGTCGTGGCCCGGCAGGTGCTGCAGGAAGCAGGACGCCGGCGGACACTCCCGGTCCTCGTGCTCTTCGGATGCGGCGTGATCCTCAGCAGCGCCTTCCTGTCGTTCTTCCAGCTGGGCGTGGAGATCAAGTTCTTCAAGGATGTGGCGATGACGGTCATCTTCCTGTTCGGGGCGACGGCCACGCTCATCCTCGTCAGCACGCAGCTTTCCGGAGAGATCGAAAGCCGCACGATCTATAACGTCCTGAGCAAACCGATCCGCCGGTGGGAACTGGTCGTCGGAAAATTCGCCGGTGCGATCGCGGCGATCGCCCTCTCTGTGGCTCCGATGGTGGGGATTCTCGCCTTCTTTATCCACACCGACCGAGGAGGCTCGATCCTGGAGGCGGTCAAGGCCTCCTACCTCCTGTGGCTCGCGTTCGCCGTCCTCTCGGCGATCACGCTCGCCATCGCCTCCATCTCCACCTCGATTGTGGCCGCCTCGCTGAGCGTGCTGCTCTTCGTCGTCAGTTATCTCAAGGGGGCCGTGACCACGTACCTCGCGCTCCTCACCAGCAACAGAACCGTGGCATGGGTCGGTCAGGCGCTGTACTACCTTCTGCCGAATTTTGAGAATTTCAATACCCGCACCGCCGTCGTTCACGACCGCATCGTGCCCTGGGCCTATTTGGGCCGCACCACCCTGTATGCGCTCGTCCTCACGGCGTTTTTCCTCTACCTCGGCGTGCAGGTCTTCGAGGAGCGCGAGTTTTGACGGGGGAGCGGGCGGCCCGGCTTCGCCAGGCGGCGATCATCGCCGCGTTCCTGGTGTGCATCGCGGGAACCCAGGTTCTCGTCGACCCCTACCGCCCCCTCATCAACGACGAGGCGGACGTGCCGTTTTCGATGGCCGCGGTCGTGGTCCGCGGCTTCGTCGGCCAGGCCCGCGGGCTCCTCGCAGACTTCCTCTGGCTGCGTGTGGACGAGTACCAGCACCGGCGTCGCATCGTGGGAGGCGAGCTCTTGCGCGCCGACGATGAGGCGTTGATGCCGCTTGTACGGCTCGTCACCTGGCTCAACCCCCACTTCGTCGATGCCTACGCGCTCGGCGGGCAGTGGCTCGCTTTCCACTTCGACCGCCCGGTGGAGTCCACGGCGTTCTACGAGGAGGGCATCCGGAACAACCCCCAGAGCTTCGACCTGTTGAACGGCGCGGCGTGGGTGTACTGGCGGTTCCGGCACGACTATTGGGCCGCGGCAAAGCGGGCGTTCGAAGCCTCGCGCGTCGCCCCAGACGACCTCCACCGGTTTCAGGCCCTGTGGCTGGAGGCTCACATCCTGGAGAGCGCGGGAGACGTCCGCGGCGCGATCCTGGTCTGGCAGCAGGTGGGGCAGATCCCGGGGTATGAGGAAACGGCGAAAATCTATATCAGCCGCGCGCATGCATCCACGGGGGGGACCAAGCCGTGATGCGGGAAGCGCTGCGGCGGGTCACCCAGGTGGCGATCGCGCTCGCACTCGCGGGTGCGAGCATCCTCGTCACCGAGTGGGCCTATCCAGCCGGGAGCCTGGCGATCCAGCTCGGCCGCCCCTATTACTCGCGCGCCGTGGGCGAGGACGCAGTATTCGTCTCAATCGATGTCACCCTCAAGAACGTCGGAGCGGAGCAGGTGCGGGTTGACAGCGAACACTTCCTCCTCGTCGACGATGCGGGGCACCGCTATCCGACCGACCCCTCCATGCACCTGCTGCGTAACCATTTCAACTGGCTGACGATGCCCGCCGGCTATGAGCTCCACGCCGTTTTTGTGTTCAAGAGCGCGGCGGGCCACAGGGCCACCAGGGTGATCTACATTACTCCTACCGGACAGTTCGTCTGGCTCCGGCTCCTCTAGAACGATCATCTCACCGTAATTCCCGACACCCGCAGAGGCTCGCCGCCCCGTGATGACGGGGCGAATCCTCGCGTAAGAACACGGGAATTCGCCTGCAAAAACGCGGCAGCATCCTCCGCACTCTTCGTCCGCCACGTCGCAACCCCAAATCGTCCATGTGTCAGGAACCAAGGGCATACAAAGAGGTGAGGATTGTCGTAGGTGAAGATCGTCGTGATCGCCGACACGGGATCACGGGGAGGTTACACACAGATGAGACATGCGCGGATCTTTTTGAGTGTCATAACCTTGAGCTCCCTCCTGGGGTTGACCCCGGCGGGCCTGGCACAGTCTCTGAATTTTACATGGACTTCGATCGATCCCGTCGGCGCCAGCTCCACCTTTGCCAACGGGATCAGAAGTGCAGGCAGCACAACGTCCGTGCCGTACAGTGCCCAGGGCGCCGCAAACGGAGTGCGGAACCAATTTGGGGAAGAGCAGCACCAGGACTCGACCACGTTCCCGGGGCAAGGGAATGCCCTGGGGCAAAACAAGCACCAGGGCACCGGCTCCACCACATCCACCGGTTCCACGCAGGTCGTCGGCTACTTCTGGGATACGGTGTCGACGCCTCACAGTTATCTGCTGACTTATCTGTCGACCGGGGCCACCTGGAGCGCCATTAATGCCACCGGTGCTTACGGGACCTGGACCTTTGCTACCGGAGTCAATAGCACCGGCCAGATCACGGGATACTATTACGCGTATGACCCCGTAGCATTCACATTCAGGGCCCACGGGTTTGTGCAGACCGGCGGCAGCACCTCTTCGTTTGACGTCCCCGGCGCTGTCGACACGTTCGGCAACGGAATCAGCAGCGGCGGCCAAGTTGCGGGATCCTATTCTGACGCCAAAGGGACCCACGCCTTCGTGCGCGGCGCAACCGGAACCTCCTACACCACATTCGACGCCCCCGGCGCCGTCAATGGGACCGTTGCAGCCGGGGTGAACGACACCGGCATGATCGTCGGTTACTACTACGACGCCGTCCTCTGCCCGCACGGGTTCCTGCGTTCGCTCTCGGGAAGCACCTACACCCAAATCGATATCACAGGCGCTACGTGCACCAGTGCGAACGCGATCAATGGCTCCGGCCAGATCGCAGGGCACTTCTTCAACTCCACCGGTGTCCATGGATTCCTGCGCAGCGCGGCCGGCAGCATCGCGACGATCGACTATCCGTTGAGCTCTGGAACGATTATCAACGCGCTCAACGATTCCGGGCAGATCGCGGGAGAATACATGGACTCCACCAACCGGTTCCACGGCTATAAGACGGGCCCGTAGCCACGCATAAATCACACGCATAAATCACGCGGGGTGGCTGGCCATCGCGCCGGCCACTCCGCTTTGTTACCGCCACGGAGCGGGGCACCGTAGTGTTGTTGGAAAGTGACCAACGCACAGGTCTGTACGACAGATAGGTTCAACGGGGGGCTAACGTGCACGAACAGTAAAATAGGGGCCAGGAGCCGAAGCCCCCGGTCCTTTTCTTACAGGCAACCCGTCGCGGCGCCTTAGAGCAGGATATTAAACGCGGTGAACACGGGGACTCGGCCCACCGCTGCTTTCGGTCTGGATGCCATTAAAGCTGCCCCCTCAAGTTGCTAGGTCGGACGTCCCACCAGCCCCCTCGGCCGGGCATGGTCGGTCCCCGAGGACGGGCCCGTTCGCCGCTGCTCCCGTCCGGGAGCGTTTTGGCTTACGCGTAGGCACAGCGCAGGGGACCATGACACCGGGCTGCGGTGGTGCTGGAGACCCCCGGCGGATCATGTTGGAGCGGCACTAGTAGGTTCGGTAGACGGGGCCAAGACCGCTTGGGGGGAGGAGCAAGTGTGACACCGTCACCCGCGCGAAAGCTGCGCTCAAGGGAACGTGGTATCCACCATGGCCGTCATTTTATGGCCTCCGATGGCCCCAGCGTGTGACCCCAATCGCTACTTGATCGCGCCCACCAGGTTAAACAGCGGCAGGTAAAAGGAGATCACGACGAACCCCACGATGCCCCCCATCACCATGATCAACGCCGGCTCCAGAATCGACGTCAGCCCCTGCACCGCGTACTCCACCTCGGTGTCGTAAAAGTCCGCCACCTTCGAGAGCATCGCGTCCAGCGACCCCGTCCGCTCCCCCACCGATACCATCTGCACCACCATCGGCGGGAACAGCCCGCTGACCTGCAGCGGGCCGGCGATGCTTTCGCCTTCCCGGATGCTCGTCCGCACCGCCTGCACCGCCTGTGTCAGGATGACATTGTCCACCGCCTTGGCCACCACGTCGAGCGCCTGCAGGATCGGCACCCCGCTGTTGATGAGCGTCCCGAAGATCCGGGAGAATCGCGCCATCACCACGTTCCGGTTGATCGGCCCAAACATAATCACCCGGAGCTTGAACCGGTCGTAGCGCGCCCGCCCCTGCGGCGTCGTCACGTAGTACCGGGTGCCGAACACCCCTACGACGAGCACCAGCGACCAGATGTACCAGAACTGCCGCACCGTCACCGTGAACCAGATCAAGAACCGCGTCGGCGCCGGCAGCGCCACATCCAGCGTCGCGAAGAACACGATGAACTTGGGCAGGATGAAGAACACGATGAACGAGACGATACCCACCGCCGCCGTCGCGACCACCGCCGGATACACCATCGCCGCGCGCACCTTCTGACGCAGCGCCAGTTCCTTCTCCAGCAGCACCGACAGCCGGGTCAGGACCTCGTCCAAGACACCCCCCGTCTCGCCCGCCCGCACCATGTTCACGAAGAGGCTGTTGAACGTGTGCGGATGATGGCTCAACGCGTCCGACAGCGGCATTCCCCCCTCGACCTCTCCTCGCACCGCCGTCACGATCTTCGCCAACTCCGGGTTCGACGTCTGCGCTTGCAGGATCGACAGGCTCGCCACGATCGTCAATCCCGCGTTGATCATCGTCGCCAGCTGGCGCGTGAACACCGCCAGGTCCTTCAGCCGCACCCCCCGCACGCGCTGCAGCCACTCCTCCAGCGTCGCCCGCTTCACGACCTTGCGCATGTCTGTGACCGTATACCCCATGTCCTGCAGCCGCGTCACCACGGCGAGTTCCGAGTCCCCGTCGAGCGCCCCGGTCACCACCCGCCCCGCCGTGTCCCGGCCTGTGTATGCGAATGTCGCCACGCGTCACCTCCTACGCCGAGTCGGTGTTCACAAAGACAACCCGCAACAGCTCTTCGAAGGTGGTGATCCCCTCCAGCACCTTCTGCACCCCATCCTGATTGAGTGTCCGCATGCCGTTCTGAATCGCCGCTTCCCTGATCTCGTCGATGCCGGCGCCGCTGAGCACGAGGCTCCGCAGATTGTCGTTCATCACCATCAGTTCGAACACGCCGAGACGTCCCCGGTAGCCGCTCCCCCGGCAGTGGTCGCAGCCCTTGCCGCGGTAGAGGTTGACCCCCTGCCCGGATTCCAGTCCCAGGCGCCGCAGGGCCTCCGCTGGCGGCGTATACGCTTCCTTGCACTGCGGGCAGATCACCCGGACGAGGCGCTGCGCCAGCACCGCGATGAGCGAGGCGGTGATCAGAAATGGTTCGATCCCCATGTCCCGCAGCCGGGTCACCGCGCCGGCGGCGTCGTTCGTGTGCAGCGTGGACAACACCAGGTGGCCCGTCATCGAGGCCTGGACGCCGATCTCCGCGGTCTCCTTGTCGCGCATCTCGCCGATCAACACCACGTTCGGGTCCTGCCGCAGGATACTGCGCAGGGCGTTGGCAAACGTCACCCCGGCCTTCGGGTTCACCTGCACCTGGTTCACGCGCGGCATCTGGTACTCGACCGGGTCTTCCACGCTCACGATATTCCGCTCCGGCGTGTTGATCCGCCCCAGCGACGTGTACAGGGTGGTGGTCTTCCCGCTCCCGGTCGGGCCTGTGACGATGATCATGCCGTAGGGTTTGGAGATCATGTCCTCCCAGATCGCGAGCAGCTCGCTCGTGAACCCGATCTTGTTCAAGGAGGTCTTGGTGCTCGACTGGTCGAGGAGCCGGATGACGACCTTCTCGCCCAGCACGGTCGGGAGGGTGCTGATCCGCAGGTCGAAGTGCCGGCCCTCGACACGCACGTGCGCCGCCCCGTCCTGCGGCAGCCGGCGCTCGGCGATGTCCATGTTCCCCAGAATCTTGATCCGCGAAATCAGCGCCGCCTGCACCGCCTTCGGCGGGCTCATGATATCCTGCAGCAGCCCGTCCACGCGGAACCTGACCTTCATGTCGCGCATGTGGGGCTCGAGATGGATGTCGCTCGCTCCGGTGCGCACGGCCTGCGAGATGATCTGGTTGACCACGCGGATGATCGGCGCTTCCTCGCCCATCGTCCGGAGGCGCTCCAGGGTGATGTCCTCTGTCTGGGTCGTATCTTGGGCCACCTCGCTGTCGGCCGTTGCCGCCACTGTCTGCCGGAGGAGCTCCTCCGTGTCCATGGCGATGCCGTAGGCGCTCCCCTGCGCCTTCGTGATGTCGTCGGCGCTGGCGATCCGCACCTCCACATCGAGCCCGGTCAGGAGGCGGATGTCGTCGATCGCCACGACGTTGGAGGGATCAGACATGGCAACCATCAGGCGGTTTCCCTTCCTCCCGATGGCGACGACCCCGTGGCGCTGGGCCAGATAGGGCGGGACCAGACGCGAAGCCTCCGGATCGACGCTGTCCCCCTCGCTCAGCTCGGTGTACGGCATGCCCCAGTGCTGGGCCAGCGTGCGGGCGAGTTGCCGCTCGCTAACGATACCCATGTCCACCAGGATGCGCCCGAGCCACCCGCCGCTCTGCCGCTGGATCTCGAGGGCCTGCGTGAGCTGCTCCTGCGTCAGGATCCCCTGGGCGAGCAGGATCTCCCCGATCGGCTCCCGCTTAGAGACGCCCTTGACCGGCCTCTTGGCCGGGATGGCACCGGGAGACGCCTCCTTCACGGGACCGGCGGACGGAGCGCGGCCGCCGAGGGGAGTGTCTCTCAGGAGCCTGGCCGATGGAGGCTTGGGCGCAAGAGGCGCCTTGGGCGCTGGAGGCGGTGTCCTGGGCGCAGGAAGCGGTGTCCTGGGCGCAGGGGGCGTCTTGGACACAGAGGGAAGCTTGGGCATGAGGAGCCCGCCAGCTCTTCCATCCCCCTGCGCGTGGGGAGCGGTGCGAGGCGCGGCAACGTTTGGCCGGGGGGAGGGCGCAGGCTCTTCGGCCTCCTCAGAAATCTCCAGAGTAGGCGGGGATTCTTCAATGTCCACCTCAGGCGTCATGGCCTTATCCGACTCCTCGGCCTCTGCCGACTCGTCGGCCTCCGCCTCAGGCGTGATGACCTGTGCCGATTCCTCGGCCTCCTCTTCAGGCGCGATGACCTGAGTCGCGGCCTCTCGCTGCTCGGCCTCTGCCGACTCGTCGGCCAGCTCCACCACATTGGTGGGCGGCGTTTTCCACTGCTGGGCCAGGGCGCGCGCGAGTTGCCCTTCGGTCACCACCCCCATCTTCACGAGAATGCGTCCCAGCCGCCCGCCCGTGGCTTGCTGCAGCTCGAGCGCCTTGGCGAGCTGGTCCCGCGACAGCACACCCTGCGCGAGCAGGATCTGCCCAATCAGCGGCTTCTCTTTCGCCTGGCCGCCAGAAGAGGACGCGTGGGGGGTGAGAGAATTCCCCAGCCTGCCGTCGCCCGCCACGGGGGGACCGGCGGCCGGAGAAACCGGCCGGAGAGGCCGCGCGGGATCGCCTGCGCGGAATCGATCCGTCATGACATGCGACTCAGGACCGGAGCCCGCTTACCGCTCGAAGTGGGCCGGGGCCCCCGTCCTCTTCAGGCTCACCCTTCTCGCCCTGATGCGGCTGCGCCGCCAACCATGCCTTGATCCCCTGCAGGCTCATGCCCTCTTCATCCACGAGCCGGCGAATCCACTGAATGAGACGGAGGTCCTGCGCCGAGTAGAGCCGATGCCCGCCTCTGGTGCGCGCAGGCCGGAGGAGCTGGTACTCCGCCTCCCAGCTTCGGAGCCGCCGGGCGTCGACACCGGTCAGCGACGCAACCGTGCGGATCGGATAGATTGGTAGATCGTCGCGAGTCGCCACTGTCGTCTCACCTCTGTTTACGATGCAGCCGCCGACGAGCCGACCCCACTCGCCCGCAGGGGCTCCGCCAGACGCCGCAGAGCAGCGGCGAGCAGCCGGGAGACGTGGCGCTGGGACACCCCCAGGCGCTTGGCCACCTCACTCTGCGTCAGGTCCTGATAGAACAGATAAAAGACGACTTGCCGCTGCAGCACCGCGAGGCGTTCCAGCGCCTGCAGGAGCACGATCCGGTCTTCGATCGGCAGCTGCAGGGACACGTACTTCTGGTGTGCGATGAGATCTTGCCGGATCTCCTGATCGTCGGCGAGATCGCTGATCGAGCGCACCCGGCTTCGATTGTGCGCGTGCAGAATCTCGAGAACGCCGACTTCCCTCATGTTCATCCGGGCAGCGATCTCCGGCAGCGTCGGGGTCCGGCCGAGTTCCTGCTGCAGCCGCCCCACTGTGCCGGTGAGATCCGCGTGCAGCTTGCGCACCCAGCGCGGCACCCGCACGGGCTCCAGGCCATCCCGCAGGTAGTGGCGGATCTCGCCGGCGACGTGGTGGAACGCGTAGGTCTCAAACTTCACGCCCCGCCCCGGATCAAATGTGGTGACCGCATTGATGAGACCGATGGTGCCGATCTGAATCAAGTCCTCGAGCGCCACGCCGGTCCGGACGTATCGGCGGGCGATCTTGTTCACAAGCGGAAGGTAGTGGACCACGAGTTCCTGATGAAGCCGCCGGTCGTGCGACCGCCGGTACTCGCGGAACCGCGCGAGCATCCCGGAGCCGTTCGCCTCCGCCGGAGGAACCTTCGCTGGAGTCTCGGTGACGCCAGATCTGTGACTGGCCATCGTCTCCTCCTCTGGGAGCGCCCGCGCGCTACGCCTGGCGCCGCCCCGTGGGCGCAAAGCCCCGCAAACGCATCCGCAGGTCGTTGGGACTCTCCGCCGACTCGAGCGCCGTCTCGGCAGAGATCAGGCCTTCCTGATAGAGGGCAAAAAACGAGTCGTCAAACGTCTGCATCCCCACGGCCGCGCCTTCCACCATCGTCTCACGGAGGTGCAGCAACTCCCCCCGCCGGATCAGCTCGCGCACGCGGGGAGTGGCCCGCAGTACCTCCACTCCCGGGATCAGGCCGTTCTGGTCTGACCGGGGGACGAGGCGCTGCGCGATAACGCCCACGAGCGTCATCGAGAGCCGGAGCAGCACCTCCGCGTGCCCCTCCGCCGGGAAGAAGTGCAGAACCCGGTCCAGGGCCGCGTTGGCATTGATCGTGTGCAGGGTGCTCAGCACCAGGTGGCCCGTTTCGGCAAAGTGCACGGCCGATGTCGCGCTGTCGGCATCGCGCATCTCGCCGATGAGCAGCACGTCCGGTGTCTGACGCAGCGCCGCCTGCAGCGCCGTGCCAAACGAGGGGGTGTCCGTTCCTACCTCGCGCTGACTCACCAAACTCAGGTGATCCTCGTGCAGGAACTCGATCGGGTCCTCGATCGTAATGATGTGGCCCGGCGTGGTCCTGTTCCGGTGCTCCACCATCGCTGCGAGCGAGGTTGACTTGCCGGAGCCGGCCGGGCCCGTCACCAGCACCAGACCGCGGGGGGACAGGACCAGTTCCCCCACGACGGGGGGCAGATGCAGGGCCTCGAAGGACGGAATCTCGCGCTTCACGCGCCGCGCCGCCAGGGCGACCGCGCCCCGCTGCACGTACACGTTCACCCGGAACCGGCCGATCGACGGGTCCCAGTAGGCAAAGTCGACGTGGCCGACTTCCTCGAGCGTCTGGCACTGCTTCTCGGTCATCGCCTCTGCGGTGAGCGCGATGGCGAGCTCCCGCGACGGTGGAGAGAACCAGGACGCCTGCACGACACCCGACACCCGGAACATCGGCGGAGCCCCGACCTTGAGATAGAGGTCGGACGCGTCCTGCTCGACCATCGCCCGAAACAGGTCGACGAGGGTGTACGGAGCGGACATGGCGTTGGCGGGCGCTATCTTGCGCGGCGCCGCGGCCGCCGGCGCAGTTCCACCTGCGGCCACTTTTCCTGCAGCCGGCACCGGGATCACAGCCGGCCGTGGGCCCGCCGGCGCGGGGCTCCCCGCCGCCGCTCCCTTGCCCGCAGCGGTCGGGTTGATCACGGGCATGCGGTTGGCGGCCGGCACAGGGCCGCCCGCGGCCTGTTCCTTGCGCGCGGGGACCGCGGGGGCCGCAGGCTGAGGGCTGCCCGCCGGCGTGACCTTCTTACCTCCCCAGGGGCCGATCACGACCGCTCCCCTACCCGCTGCCGGACGGTCATCCTCGACCTGTAGGGGTCACCGGCGGAGAAGGATTCCTTGTCCGTGGCCCGGGAGAAGGCTTCTTCCGGCGCGATGAGCCCGCGCTGGAGCAGATCCCGCAGACTCTGGTCCAGGCTGACCATCCCTTCCTTGGCGCCCGTCTCGATCGTCGAGGGAATCTGGAACGTCTTCGATTCCCGGATGAGGTTTCGGATTGCGGGGGTGGCGACCAGCATCTCGACCGCCGGCACCCGGCCTTTGCTGTCGGCCCGGGGCAGCAGCGTCTGCGCAAGCACCCCGAGGAGGGTCTCAGAGAGCTGCACGCGGATCTGCTCCTGCTGGTGCGGCGGGAACACGTCGATCACCCGGTTCAGCGTTTGTCCGGCACTGTTGGTATGCAGCGTGGCCAGGACCAGGTGGCCCGTCTCCGCGGCCGTCAGCGCCATCGCGATCGTCTCCAGATCCCGCATCTCTCCCACGAGGATGACGTCGGGGTCCTCCCGCAGCGCGCTTCGCAGCGCGGCGGCAAAGGACTTCGTGTGAGGACCCACCTCTCGTTGGTGAATCAGACACCTGCGGTGCTGATGCACGAACTCGATCGGGTCCTCGATCGTCAGGACGTGGTCCGTCCGCTCCGTGTTGATGAGGTCCACCATCGCCGCGAGCGTCGTCGACTTCCCGGACCCCGTCGGCCCCGTCACCAGCACCAGCCCCCGGTCCTTGAGCGCCAGGCTCTTCAGCACCGGCGGCATGCCGAGGGCGTCGAGGCTCCGAATGTGCTCCGGGATGAGCCGGAACGCCGCTCCCTCACCCAGCCGCTCGACAAACACGTTGGTCCGGAACCGTCCCACGTCTTGGAGCTGGATCGCCAGGTCCAGGTCATGCTCTTCCTCAAAGCGGGCTTTCTGGTCGTCGGTCAGCACCTCGTACAGCATCTGGTGGATCACGGGCGGCGTCAGCGGCGGGAGATCGAGCCGGGCCAGCCTGCCGTCCACGCGAAGCACCGGAGGTGCGCCCACGGCCAGGTGGAGGTCGGACGCGTCAAGTTCCTTGGTGAGGATCAGGAGCTCTGTGATGTCCATGCCACCCCTCGCTACCCAGTGTGCCCGCTTCGATGCTGCGTCCACGGAGCCGGAGGTGGCCGGCCGAGGTGAGAGGGATGGTGGGAGGTGGCAGGCGGACGCGGGGGACCAACAAAAAACCCTCCCCGCCTGCCACGGGGAGGATTTAATAGCCGCTTCGGCAACCCGGCTAACTTGCCAGCACCGCTGGCCTGTCCCGTGGCTTTGCGCCCCCAGATCTCTCTGGGTTTGCCCTTTTCGGAGCGAGCTATGAAGTTTTTTTGCGCTATAAGCTAATCATAAGGTCCAGTAAGTGTCAAGGGGCGTTCGGACGAAGCCGACACAAAGTAATGCGTCAGCCGCATCGCCTCAGGCGCTCTGGCAGAATACGCGCACATCTCCAGAGTATCAGGCGAAGTTTTCCGTCGTATCGGCGCACATCCACAGGAGTCGGGAAGAGGTTCCCGGGAAACTCTACGGCGTCTTCCAGATCGCTCCCGCCTGCCCGGGGCGGAACACGAACACGCTGTCTACATTCCCGTAGCCGCCCTCCGCGATGTTGTACGCGATTTCGAACGCCACGCCCAGGGCGTCATAAATCAGCACTTTGGGGCGCGCCCTCATCTGGACGACCGCCGACGGTTTCCCGTAGGTCTTCGTGACCTGGGCTTCCTCGGACCCGACACCGATCTGCTGGCGCGTCGCATAATTGGAGTCGCGGTACCCCAGCGCCAGAATGGCGGTCTCACTCGGCATCGTCAGCACCAAGATCGACAGACCCCACCAGAACATCCCCTGCACGCTGGGGCGAAACTGCGGACCCAACGCGTTCAGGTGGACCCGCGTTTGGCCGAGCCTCAAGTACAGATCGGCGACGCTCAGATCGAGCGAGTAGGGTCCCATGGCGTAGCCGGGCACGATGACTGAAGACCCGTCAAGCATCGGAGAGTACCCGGGTGGCTGTGCCCCCGCGGCTGTGGCGAGGGCGACAAGGACGGTTAGTGCGAAAACCCCGAGTGTGCGGCCGAATGGTGGCATGAGGATACCCCTCCCTGTTCGCTGGGCGTTCTAGAAAAGTTGCTCGATTGCGTGCGCGAGCTCGTGTGCCCCCGCGGCGTCGATGAACCCTCCCGTCATCGCGGGGCCATGAATGCGGCCATCGGCGGAGATCAGGTAGGTCGTGGGGAGCGAGGTCACGCGGTAGGCGTCGGCGACCGTGCCCCGCTCGTCTCGACCCACGGGATACGACAGCCTGTGCCGGGAGAGAAAGGCGCCGCTGTCCCTCCAGGTGTCATTCGGCATGTCGATGCCGATGAACACCACGCCCTTACTCCTGTAGGTCAGGTACGCGGCGTTCAAGATAGCCGCCTCGGCGCGGCACGGGGGGCACCAGGAGGCCCAGAAGTTCAGCACGATGGGGTGGCCCCGGAACGCGTCAAGCCGCACCGGGCTGGAACCGGCATACCCCCGGACCTCGAACGCCGGCGCGACATCCCCGTCGCCGGCTCCGACGCGGGCATGAGGAGCGGCACCGGACCCCGGCATCTCTCGGGCGATCTCCGTGGTGTCCGTCTGGGAAACGCTCCGAACGGCCAGGACCGCCAGGGCGACTCCAACGGTCACGAGAACACCGGCGGCGATCAAGGAGAGAGCCGCCCTCGCGCCGAGGGCCGGGGCCTCACGATCCATTAAAAACGACCCGCTGCACCTGCGGCTCTCCCAACTGCGCCACGGCTGGGATGAGGATCGTCTTTGTCTGGCCGGGTGTGAGGGTCACCGAGTTCGAGCCACCGGTGAAGGGGATCGCGACTTCGACCGCCCGCACCCAGTCGGGCGGCATCGGGCCGGTTCCGGCGATGGACACCAGAACCTGAACATTCGGCCCGACATTGGAGGGCCCACCGAGTTGCGCGGACACGCGCACCCACGAACGGGCAAGGTCGGCATACGCGTCCCGGGAGACGGCGTGCTGTGCGACCACAAACCGGTTCGCGGTGACGGCGCCGCCCACCACGACTTCCACCGCGTATTGGATGATGACGGATCGGGCCACCGACCCCTCGAGCGCGAACGGCATCTCCTGGCCCGGAGAGAGCGTTACGAGAGGAGTCAGCGCGCTGGTTGCCTCCCCCCCGGCTCCCCCGCTCGCCCGGCCGAACCGGGCGGAGACGGCCAGCGGCCCTACAGCCTGCTGGCTAGTGTTCAGGAGCGTCCCCGAGATATGGAGAGTCCCCCCGGCGTCCACCATTTCAGTCAGGTACGGCACCGTGAGCCCCCCCTCCCCGGGGGACGCGCTCTGCGCGGGGGCGGCCTGCGCGGACGGAGGAACTAGCGGC
>DASUDA010000090.1:0-22594 GCA_036275835.1 bacterium
GCCTGGCCGTTTCTGCAAACCGAGCGCATCGCCAGGGCGAAGCAGAGCATCCTCTTCGATGTCATCTCGGTGTACGCGTATCTCCGTCCCGAGGCAGCGAGTTACTTTCCCTTCTATCCGCGGCGGGGTCTCGCCATCACGAACGAGGCGCTGGTCGCCGCGATCCTGTCCGACCAGATGCAGCCGGATCTCCTCATCCGCGCGGGCGTCCCCGCGCCCCTCGGCGTCTTCGAGCGCGTTCCCGACCTTACCGGCGTCAACCCTCGTGGGCTGCTCGACCTGCAAAGCGGGCGGCCCGCGCCGGGAGAGCGCCTCATCCACCTTCCGCCGGAAGACCCGCAGCATCCCGCGCGCGTGAATCTCCGCGCGCTCCTGGGCGCCATCGTGCGGCCCGGGGCGGACTTCACTCAGTGGTATCTTCCCTGGCGCCTCTTGCTCGACATCGGCCTCTCGGCCGATCTGGAGCCCAGCACGGCGTTCGCCCGGCAATACGTGAACCTGACGCACGTGCGCGACACGGCGCTCCCGATCCTCATCATCGGCGCCGCACACGGGATGGTCCGCTCCGCTCATACGGCGCAGTTCTACCTGAGCCACATTTCGACTCCGCCGGACCACGTGTCGGTGACGATCCTCGATGGATACTCCCACCTCGACGTCGAGGCGGCGACTCCGAACCCCGCCGTCCCTCTGGTCTTGGACTGGCTCAGGCGGATCCTCGGGGACGGCGGGTCTTAGCCGGTCCGGCTGTAGGGGACACTCAGCGCGGCGGGCGCGCCGAGCCGTTTGCGGGCGGTCTCACGGGTGGCGAAGACGAGCACGACGATCGTGAAGATGTAGGGGGCCATCAACAGGAGGTAGATGGGGAGCCTCGTGCCGGCGGCCTGGAGGTTCAGTTGCAGGGCGTTGACGCCGCCGAACAAGTAGGCGCCGACGACGGCCCGCAGGGGGTCCCAGGTCGCGAAGATCACCAGGGCCACCGCGATCCACCCGCGTCCGGCCGTCATGTTCTCGATCCACATGCTCGTGTAGGCCGTGGAGAGAAACGTTCCCCCCAGCCCGGCCAGCACCCCTCCCACCGCCACGGAGGTGTAGCGGATGCGGGCGACGTCCACCCCCATGGCATCGGCGGCCTCGGGGTTCTCCCCCACGGCCCGGATGTCGAGACCCCAGCGCGTGCGGTACAGGGCGTACCACGCCGCCGGGACCAGCAGATAACTGAGATACACCAGGGGGTCCTGCCGGAAGAGAACCGGCCCGAGAAACGGAATCCCGCTGATCACGGGCACCGCCACCTGATGGAAGCCGGCGGCGGGAACCCCGATGAACCCCTTCCCTAATGAGGCGGACAGCCCGGTCCCGAAGATCGTGAGGGCGAGCCCGCTTGCGACCTGGTTCGCGCGAAGCGTAACGCACAGCACCCCATGGATCAGGCTGAGGAGGCCGCCGGCCACCCCTGCGGCGAGCACGCCGAGCCACGGGCTTCCGGTGCGGGCGGTTGTCACGAATCCGGCCAGGGCCCCGACGAGCATCATCCCCTCGACGCCCAGATTCAGGATCCCCGACCGCTCCGCGAAGATCTCCCCGAGCGTGGCGAAGAGCACGGACGTTCCGGCGCGGACGGCGGCCGCGAAGACGGCGGTAAGGAAGACGCTCATCGTCCCCCCGTCACGACTTCGCCGGCGCGGGGCCGCGCTCCACCGGCGGTCGCCTCCACGCGGGGAACCGGGACAGGACCACCCTCTCTCCTCCCAGGACGAAGAAAAAGATCAGCCCCTGCAGCATGAACACGACGGCGCTGGGAAGGCCGAGAGAAATCTGCAGGGCGTCGCCGCCCAAAAAGAGCGCGCCGAGGAGGAGCGCGACGAGCACAGTGGCGAGGGGGCTGAGCCTGGCGAGCCAGGCGACGATGATCCCTGTGTAGCCGTATCCCGGCGAGAGACCGCGCTCGAGTCGGCCGGCGATGGCGGACGCCTCGCAGGCTCCGGCCAGCCCCGCCATGGCGCCGGCGACCGCCATCACGAGCAGAATGTTGCGTCCGAGACTGATGCCGGCATACCGGGCGGCATGCGGGTTGTCTCCGATGACGCGGATCTCAAACCCCCAGCGGGTCCGCGTGAGCACGAACATCGTCGCCGCGACGGCCGCGAGCGCGAGCAGGAACCCCAGGTGGACACGCGTCCCCGAAACGAGGAGAGGAAGGCGGGCGGCGGCCGGGAAGGGAGCGGAGAGCGGAAACCCGAGGCTCGCCGGATCTTTCCAGGGGCCGTAGATGAGATAGTCCACTAAAAGCAGCGCCACGTAGTTTAAGAGCAGCGTGGTGATCGTCTCGTTGACGCTGAGCCAGGCCCGCAGCACCGCGGGGATGAGGCACCAGAGGGCCCCTGCCGCCATTCCGGCGAGCAGCAGGGCGGGGACGGCCACCGGGGAGTGACCGAGAGGCGTCCACAGCGCGACCCAGCTGGCCCCGATCGCGCCGAGCTGCAGCTGTCCCTCCGCTCCGATGTTCCAGAGCTTCATGCGCGCCGGCAGCAGCACGGCGAGGCCGGTCAGGATCAGGGGACTGGTCTTGACGATTGTCTCCGTCCACCCGAAGACGCTGCCGAACGGATCGGTGACGAGATCCGCGTAGGCCACAAGAGGGTTGACCCCGGCGAGGGCAAGCATGGCTGCCCCCACGAGGAGCGCCCCCAGGATCGAGACGGCCGGCACCGCAGCGGCCATCCAGGGCGATGGCTCCGTCTGCGGCTGCCCGCGAATCATGCGGGCCCCGCGCGACTCCGGACCGAGGTGGGTGCTCCCTCAGACGCCCCCCGGCGCGCGCCCCCCATCATCAGGCCGATCTCCTCCACGGTCGCCTCGCCGGCGCGAACGACCCCCATCAGCTCCCCCGCGCACATGACGGCGACCCGGTCACTGAGGAGGTGCACTTCGTCCAGATCTTCCGAGATCAATAGAATCGCCGCTCCCGCGCGGCGCTGGACCAGAAGCGACCGATGGATGACTTCGGTAGCCCCGATGTCCAGCCCCCGGGTGGGATGGAACGCCAGGATCAGGCGTGGGCGGGCGGAGATCTCGCGCGCGAGAATCAATCGCTGGAGGTTGCCGCCCGACAGGGTCCGGGCCGGCGCGTCCGGCCCGGGTGTCTGGATGTCGAACTCCGCGATGAGTTCCCGCGCGCGCTCGACGACGGCGCGCCGGTCGAGGAGCGGGCCCCGACCAAAACGGGAATCGCGGTAGCTCTTGAGCATCAGATTGTCCGCCACGCCGAGGTGCGGTGCGATGCCGACGCCCGTACGATCTTCGGGGATGTGACCCACACCGCTTCGGATCACGTCGAGAGGCGATGCCCGGGTGCAGTTCCGGCTACCGATGCGGACGCATCCCCGGGTGGGGCGGCGGAGACCCGCTACGATCTCCCCCAGTTCCCGCTGGCCGTTTCCCGCCACTCCGGCGACCCCGACGATCTCTCCGGCCCGCACGGAGAGGGACACGCCGCGAAGGGCAGGAAGGCCGCGGTCGCTCGTGGCCCAGAGATCCTCCACCGCCAGAACCTCCGAACCCGGCGTGGCCTCGTCCGGGCGAAAATGGTCGAACGTGTCGCGTCCGACCATCATCCGCGCGAGCTGCTGGGGCGTCAGCGAGGCAGCCGCGCCGGTCCCGACCCGCCGGCCGCCCCGGAGCACCGTCACCCGCGTCGCGACGGAGGCGACCTCTGCGAGTTTGTGGGTGATCATCACGACCGCTCGGCCCTCGGCGGCGAGGTGGCGGAGAGTGGCAAAAAGATCCCGGGTCTCCTGCGGGGTCAGCACGGAGGTGGGCTCATCCAGGATCAAGACCTCCGCGCCGCGCGCGAGCAATTTCAGAATTTCGACGCGCTGCTGCTCGCCGACGCTCAACTGCCAGACGCGCGCGGACGGATCCACGGCCATCCCGTAGCGCGCCGCCTGGGCGGCGATCTCGGAGGCCGTTCGTCCGTCATCGACGCGCCAGGTGCGGACGGGCAGGCTGAGCAGGACGTTCTCTGTGACGGAGAGCGACGGGACAAGCATGAATTGCTGGAAGACCATCCCGATCCCCCGGCGCAGCGCATCCCGCGGGGAGCGGAACCGGCGGGGAGTGCCGTGGATGCGGATCTCCCCGGCGTCCGGCTGGTAAAAGCCATAGAGGATTTTCATCAGGGTGGATTTGCCGGCTCCATTCTCCCCCAGGAGGGCGTGAATCTCTCCCGCGGCAACCTCAAAGTCCACCCCATCGTTGGCCACAACCCCGGGGAACCGTTTGGTGATTCCCCGCATCTCGACGGTGACGCGCGGAGGATCCATAGTCACGAGACGGGCCGAGCGCCCGAGAGGATGACGATGTCACCGGGCCGGTGAACAGGGAAGGGCGATGTCACCGAACCGCGTTGTGGCGGAGGAGATCGGCCAGCGCCCTCGCAAGCACCCGGTTCAGTGCATCGAGGATGGCTTTCGAGACGGCGTGGGGGAGATCGGCCGCGTGGGCGCCTCCCACGAACCTCTGGAACGGCTCGATCCCGTTCCTGAGAATGGCGACCACCAGCCGGTCGGTCTCGAACGGCACCTCCGTCAGTTCCTCGACGGTATACAGGTACCGTTCCCCAATCGTTTCCGTGATCGCCTGGAGAGTCGCGTCGGCGACTAGAAACGACACACCGCGGCCGTGGATCTGCCCGGAGGCGCTTCCCGTCCCTTCCTGAGCGCCCAAGCTGATCCGCACCGTCGCGGTGCACCGGCTGGGCTCCACGTGGACCTTGACATCCAGCAGGCGCAGGCGGGCCTCCGCCGCGACGGAGCCCTCGTCAGACCAGGTGCCGCGGCGGGCGGCAACATCCGCGGATTCCTTCGCCGCCGTGGACGCCCGGCTCGCCAGCGTCAGGAGATCCTCGACGGTGGCCGCGGCGTGGGCGGGGACCCGCCCCTCGATGCGGCGCCCTCCGGCGAATCCCACGCTGGCCGTCACAGCGCGGGTTTCTCCGCCGATCTCCAGGGGCAGCGTGGTCGACTCCTGAAGGCGCTGCGCCAGCGCGCGGGCTTCTTCCGCGGAGCGGGTCGTCGCGATGGCGAACTCATCTCCCCCGTACCGGCACAGCAGGTCCGTCGACACGTCCACGAACTTCCCCAGCAGCGCCGCCATGGACCGCAGGATCTCGTCGCCCACGGCGTGGCCGAGTGCTTTATTGACCAGCTTGAAGTTGTCCATGTCGATGAAGAGAATGGCGACCTCATGGCCGCGGCCGAGGGAGGCACTGGCCCAGGCGCGGAGGGCCGTCGACCAGGGAAGCCCGGTCAGCGGATCGGTCTGCTGGCCGATGGCACGGAGAATGGTCGCCAGTGAGATCTGCCCAACGAGGCGCCCCTCCTGAACAACCGGCAGGAGGTCGATGCGCTGGGTGCCGAGGAGCGCATGGGCCTGGAGGAGCGAGAGGTCAGGACTCGCGGGGGTGATGCCTGCGGTCATCACCTCTGAGACTTTGCGGTACGGCGGCTGACGGAGGAGCTGCAGGGGAGTGACCACACCGACGATCTGACCGCCCTCGGCGACGGGGAGCCCTGGGAGATTGTGCTGCCGGATGATGTCGCTGGCGGCGACAACGGTTTCGCTTGCGGCGACGGATGCCAGGTCCACCATCATCACATCGGCCACTGTCAGCAGCGGCCGCTCCGTCGCGATCAACGACTGGTCCATCTCAATGGTCTTCGATTCCGTCCAGCCCGTTCCTTTCGGCACACCGGCCACCGGGAGGAAGGCTGCCAGAATCCCCGCCCCGGCGGGCCCGACCGCGTGGAGTGTGGGGGTCCGCGGAGGTTCCCCAGAGATTCCAGGGAGCCTTCCTGGAGTTTGCCGGAAGGGTCGGTTCGCCGTCCGGTCGAAGATGCTCCCTGATTCCCCGAGGTCCCCTGAGAAGGCGGTGACTCCATGGCGGTGTCCCAGTATGTCGGCGCGCGCATCAAGCGCATCGAGGATCCCAAACTCATCCGGGGGGAGGGGCAGTACATCGACGACCTGACCCTGGGCGGGATGCTGCACGCCGTGTTCGTGCGCAGCCCGCACGGGCACGCGCGCATCACGAAGGTGGATCTCGGCAGGGCCCGCGCCCATCCGGGAGTTGTGACGGCGCTCGCCGGGGCGGACGTCTCGGAGATCCAGAAGCCGCTGCCGGTGATCCCCGTCGAGGGGACACGCGTCGCCTCCCACCTGCCGCTCGCGGACAAAGAGGTTCACTACGCTGGCGAACCCGTCGCGGTTGTCGTCGCCACGGACCCGTACGCGGCGCGTGATGCCGCGGACCTCGCCGAGGTGACCTATGACCCGCTCCCCGCCGTCGTCGATCTCGAGACGGCCGCCCGCGGCCGCCCCTTCGTGCATGAGGAGTTGGGGACCAACATCGCCTACACGAGCACGCTCGAGAAGGGGGACCTCGACGCGGCCTTTCGCGATGCCCCGGTCGTGATCCGGCAGCGGATGGTGAACCAGCGGCTTGCTCCGGTCTCCATGGAGACCCGCGGAACGGTCGCCATGTACGATGGAAGCCAGGGGCAGGGGATTCTCACCGTCTGGACCTCTACGCAGGAAGCCCATGCGATCCGCGACGGACTGAGCCAGGTCCTGGGACTGGACGCCCGCCGGATCCGGGTCCTCACCCCGGATGTCGGCGGAGGGTTCGGGGCAAAGCTCAACATCTACCCGGAGGACGCGCTCGTGGCCCACCTGGCCCGGCGGCTGCGCCGGCCGGTCAAGTGGATCGAGACGCGGCGGGAGAATCTGCTGACCACCACCCACGGCCGGAGCCAGGTTGCCGAGGTGGAGGTCGCGGCTGATGCCACCGGGCGGATCCGGGGAATGCGGAGCCGCATCCTGGCCGATTTCGGCGCGTCCCTCATCTACACGACCGCGATTGTGCCTACACTGACGCCGCTTATGATCCAGGGCCCCTACGACATCCCGGCGATTCGGTGCGAGTTGATCTGCCTGTACACCAATACGTGCCCCACCGGCGCGTACCGGGGCGCCGGCCGACCGGAGGCGACCTACTATTTAGAGCGGGCGATGGACCTCGTTGCCGACGCGACCGGGGTGGACCCGGGAGAGGTCCGGCGCCGCAACTTCATTCCGCCATCGCGCTTCCCCTACAAGGCGGCGAGCGGCGCCAGGTACGACAGCGGCGAGTACGCGAAGCCGCTCGACGAGGTGCTGCGCGTGGCGGACTATCCGCGCCTCCGTCGTGAGCAGGAGACCGCCCGGCGCGCCGGACGGCTCGTCGGGATCGGCCTCAGCAGCTACGTCGAGATTTGCGCCTTCGCCGGCTGGGAGCTCGGCACCGTCCGTGTCAACAAGGACGGCACCGCCACGGTGATCACCGGCACCTCGCCGCACGGGCAGGGAGACGCCACCGGATTCGCCCAGATCGTGGGGGACGCGCTCACGATCCCGCTGGATCGGATCACCGTTGTCTACGGAGATACACTTCTCGTGCAGCAAGGTGGGGGGACGAGCGGGAGCCGCAGCATGGCCCTCGGCGGTTCGGCCGTGTATCGCGCGGCGCAGGAGGTGCGGGAGCAGGTCCTCGGGATCGCCGCGAACCTCCTCGAGGCGGCGAAGGCGGACCTCGTGCTCGAGAGCGCCCGCGTCACGGTGCGGGGCGCGCCGACCCGCGCGGTCACGATCACCGACGTGGCGGATGCGGCCTATAGAGGCGCCCACCTCCCGGAAGGGCAGGATCCCGGGCTCGAGGCCACCAGCCGGTTCGCCTCCAAGAGCGCGACGTTTCCGTTCGGCAGCCACCTCTGCGTGGTCGAGATCGACCCCGAGACCGCTGTTTCGCGCATCGTCCGGTATATGGCTGTGGACGACTGCGGACGCGTGATCAACCCCCTCCTCGTCGATGGCCAAATCCATGGGGGGATCGTCCAAGGCGCCAGCCAGGCCCTCCTCGAGGGTGTCATCTACGATGACACAGGCCAGCTCCTGACCGGCACACTCGCCGAATACGGGATTCCCACATCACACTTCATTCCGCGGATGGAGCGGGGGACGTCGGTCACGCCGACGCCCAACAACCCGTTAGGCGCGAAGGGAATCGGCGAAGCCGCCACGATCGGCTCGACGCCGGCGGTCGTGAACGCCGTCGTCGATGCGCTCAGCCACCTGGGCGTCCGGCACCTCGATATGCCTCTCACCGCTGAGCGGCTCTCGGCGGCCATGCGGGAGCGGCGATCCTAACGTGACGACACCGTCCCGACACTTGTGTACACCCGGGGATGCGGCGCGATGCTGAGGCGATGGACGAGATTACGGTGGGTGCGTCTCGGCGGTGCGATCCTCGCGCTGGGGATCGCGGCTGCGCTTGCCGCTCCCTTTCTCATTCCGGTCGACCGCTTCCGGCCGCTCCTTGTCCGATTCCTCGAAGCCGGCACGGGACGCCACGTCCAGATCGACGCCCTGAGGCTCCACCTCGTGCCGACGGTGCACCTGCAGGCGGTCAACGTCCGCCTGAAGAACCCGCCGGGGTTCCCTTCCGGCGATACGCTCCTCGTGAAATCCGTCGATCTCGGTGTAGCGCCACGCCCTCTGCTCTCGCGACGGGTGGATGTGACGTATGTTGCGCTCGGAGGCGTGCGGGTGAATCTCCTCCGCGATCCGTCCGGCAGGACGAACGTCGACCTTTCGGGCCCTCCGCAGAGCACGGCACCCGGGAAGACGGCGCCGGCCGCCAGCGGTGGTCCTTCCTTTTTGACCCTCGATCGCGTTGAGGACGTGACCGTCAGGAGTGTGCAGGTCACATTCGCGGACATTGATGCCCGCCGCGGACAGGCGACCCCGTCTCTGGCACTCAGCGGGGTCAATGGGAGGATCCGGTCTCTCGAGCCCACGGCTCCTGACTGGCAGAGGAAACTCGAGATCGTGGCCGATCTGAAGGGCGCGAGGCTCGCGACGCCATCGCTGGCCAAACCGCTGGTCGTCCGCACGGGCCACCTCCTGTTCAAAAACGGCGTCGTGCGGGGATCATTTTCCGCATCGCTGGACACCCTGAAGGCCGACGTCTCTGGGGCGATCGCCAGCGTGGATCCGTTCTCAATGACCTTCACGGTCGCCATCCCGGAACTCGACATCCAGAGGCTCCAGAGCTTGATGGTTGCCGGCCAGAGCCGCCGTGCCCCCACCTCTCAGGCGAGGACATCCACGGCTCAGGCGTCCCAGGCGCCCTCGGAATCGCGGCGTCCCTGGGCACGGGGTGAAGTCACCATTGACAGACTTGTCATGTCCCCTTTTGAAGCGACCCGGATGAGTGGTCGGGTGAGTGTGTCCGCCAGCGCGGTCCGCCTGGACGCGTACACACTCTCCGCTTACGGCGGCACCGTCCTGGGCGCCGCTGCGCTGGGCTACTCCGCTCCCGACAGCAACGCCGCCGTGGCGGCAACGGTGCGCCAGGTCGACCTCAGGCGGCTCGTGGGCGCGCTCTCTCCGCGCTCTCAGAAAATCACGGGCACGCTGGAGGCCTCCCTCAGGCTGGCGACCGCGCTGGCGTCCGACCCCAGCGCAGCGCTGGAGGGCGCGGGAACCTTCGCGGTCCGCAACGGATCCTTCCCCGGGTTGGACCTGAAAGGTACGCTGGCCCACATGGCCCAGGCCCTGCAGCTCACGGCGCCTGCGGGCGATACGCGATTCACCTACTTCGGCGGCGACCTGCGCATCTCGAAGGGGCGCGTGTATAGCACGGCCCTGCGGTTAGACGGGGAGGGGCTGCAAGGGACGGGCCGGGGCAGCTTCGGCTTCGACTCGACGCTGGACTACGTGGGGACGGGGATCCTCAAAGCGTCAGGATCGCCGTCCTCCGGCTCCCCGCCGTCGGCGGGACAGTTGCTGGGCGCACTTCTTCCGGGAGCTGGCGCGACCGGGGTTCAGGTGCCGTTCACTCTCAAAGGAACGGTCGGAGCCCCCAAGTTTTCCCTGGCCGGCGCACCACAGATTATGCGAGGCGAGAGTCCCCGGCAACCATCGCCGCAGCAACCTGCGCTGCCACAGCAGCCCGCCCTGCCGCCCCTGCCGGACCTGCTCAAACTTTTCCAGTGAGCGTCATCAGCCCTTCACCGCGCCCGCGGTCAGGCCTTTGATGAACTGGCGGGACATCGCCACGTACAGCCCGAGGATCGGGGCAGCGGCGAGCGTGAGACCGGCGAATAGGAGGGCCCAGTTCGTTTGGTACTGGCCGAAGAACACGGTCAGGCCGAGGGGGAGCGTCTTGACAGCATCCTGGTGGATGAACACCAGTGGAAAGAAGAAGTCGTTCCAGATCGGGATGATGTTGTAGACCGTGACGATCGCCAGGGCGGGTCGCACGAGCGGCAGCAGCACGCGCAGCAAGATCCCGAACTCGCCCGCACCGTCGAGCCGGGCCGCATTGTCCAGGTCCTGCGGGAGCGCGCGGAAGAAGCCGGTGAGGATAAAGATCGCGCTCGGCAGCCCGGAGGCGGCATAGACGAGGATCAGCGACCAGAACGTCTCGAGCAGACGCAGGTCGCGCATCAGGACGAAGAGCGGGATGACCGCCAGGCGGATCGGGACCATGATGCCGCTCAGGAAGAAGAGGAAGATGAGATCGTTGCCCCGGAATTGGTACCGGCCGAGCGCATACGCCGCGAGCGTGCCGGAGGCGAGAATCAGCGCCATCGACGCGAGCGTCACGATGAGACTGTTCCGGAAGTAGACCGCGAAGTGCGCGGCGCCCCACACCTCGGCGTAGTTGTCCCACCGGAAGACCGCCGGGAAGGCGAACGGCCGCTGGAAGATCTCCCGAGTCGTCTTGAGCGACGAGAGCACCATGAACACCATCGGCAGCAGCACGAGAAGCGTGTTGGCGGCGAGGAGCGCCTGCGCGAGGCCGCCAGTGACCAGCCGGCCGGGCCGGCGTGCGCCGGCGCGGGCGCTCACACCTCCACCTCCCGGCGCCGCAGGTAAAGGGCGCCCAGGCCGGACGTGGCGAGGATCAGGATGAACATCACGACCGCGATCGCCGACCCGATTCCCACGTCCGGGTTGCCGGTGTCCACCCCCCCGAACGCCGCGCGGTAGAACAGGAGCCCGAGCACGTCCGTGGCGTGGAAGGGCTCCCCGGTGACGCCCTGCATGATGTACGGCAACTCGAACCAGTTGAACGCCCCAATGAACGTCAGGATCACGATGATGTTCACCTGCGGCGCCAGCAGAGGGAACGTGATCCGGCGGAAGATCGCCGCCGGGCCGGCGCCGTCGAGCCGGGCCGCCTCCAGGTAGTCGTCCGGAATCCCCTGGATCCCGGCGAGGAAGACGATCGTGGGGAACCCCACCCACCGCCAGGCATTCACCAGAATCAGCGTCACGAGCGCCGTCTGAGTGTCCCCGAGCCAGGGGCGCGCGAAGGCGCCGAGGCCTGAGGCGACGAGCACAGCGTTCACGGCGCCCCACACGGGGTTGAGGAAGAGCTGCCAGAGAAAACCCACGATCACGAGCGACAGCACGACCGGCATGAAGAAGATCGCCCTGTAGACGCGCGCCCCCCAGGTCCGGCCTGCGAGCAGCCCGGCGAACAGCAGGCCCAGCCCGTTCTGGACGACCATGGTCAGCGCGAACGTCCAGACGTTGTGCCAGAGCGCCGTCACCATCCGTTCGCTGTACGGGTACTGCGTCAGCAGCCGGCGGAAATTGTCCAGGCCGGCGCCCCCCACCCGGACGATGCCGTCCCACCGGTAGGCGCTGTAGGCCATCGCGGCGACGACGGGGTAGGCCACGATACCGGTGAACAGGATGACGGCCGGCGCGAGGAACGCAGCGATCCACAGCCCCCGCACGGTGCGGCGCGAAAGGCGGTGGCGGGCGCGGCGGACCTCGGCCGCGGGGGAGGCCCAGGTCACGGGCGGGAGCGGGGCATCGGCGCGCGCCCGGGGCACGGCCCCGTGCTCCTCAGCGGCGCCGTCCTGTCAGCGAATCAGCGCCCGGCGAACGGAGGAAACCACGTCGCGAGACCCCGGGTAACGTCCTCGCCCACCTGCTCCGGCGTGAGCCGGCCGGCGAAGAGCCCCTGCAGGTCGTTCTGGATCAACTCGCTGCCGGTGGGGGTCTTCCACCGGAACCCCACCAGCATGATGTAGGGGGTGGAGTGCCGCATCCAGGTCACGACCTCCTGGAGCAGTGGGTCGTGTACGTCAACGCCGGGGACCGCCGAGATCTGCTTGAGTTGGTCCGTGAACGCCTGTCCCCAGTCGCGTGTCGCCGTGAACCGGATGAATTTCAGCGCTTCCGCCATGTGCGGAGTCGTGGTGTTCACCGCGTAGTTGCCGTCGTCGTAGCTGCTGATCCACGGGGTCTCGCCGGCTCGCGCGACCGGACCCGCCGTGACACCCACGTCGAGCTGGGGATTCTGGGTGAGGAAGTAGCCCAGCTCCCAGATCCCGCCGACGAACATCGCCGCCTGCTCGTTGATGAACAGTTGCTGCATGTCGGTGTAGGACACGCCCATGAACCCCCGCGGCATGAAGGGGCGGATCTCGGCCATCTTCGCCAGCGCGCCCGTGAACTGCGGGCTCTTGAACGTCGCCTGCCCGCGTGTCACGGCCTCGTAGAAGTTGGAACCGCCGTAGAAGTTGGGGGCCAGCACGCCCATCGCCACCTCGAGCGTCCACCCCTCCTTGCCGCCGGTGGCAAGCGCGGTGATCCCGTGGTCGGCGAGAGCCCGCAGCGCGCCCGCGAACTGGTCCCACGTCCACACGCCCTTCGGCGCCGCAACGCCGGCTCGCGCGAGCAGCTTCTTATTGTAGAAAATGACCAGCGCCTGCACGGCGAAGGGGACCCCGTACACCTTGCCGTCGGCCCGGCTCCGGGCGCCGTCGAGCCACTGCCGGGAGAACGTCCGGAGTTCGGGCACCTTGTCGTCGAGCGAGAGGAGGAACTCCGGCCGGGCGAATGGCTGCAGCGCACCGTACGCCCGCAGGTGGACGATGTCCGGGCCCTTCCCTGCCTGCATCGCCGCGGAGAGCACGGTGTTATACTCCGTCGGCTTGTAGGTCTGGAACTGAATCGAGACCCCGGGGTTCTGCGCCTCGAACTTCTTGATCATCCCCTCGTAGAATGCTCTGTCCTCGCCCCGCCAGCTCCAGAACGTCATCCCGATCTTCTCTTGCCCGAGCGCTCCGGCCGGCGACAGTCCGGCCACAATCGCCACCGCGAGGAGTACGCACCAGATCCGCCGCCTCATCGTCCACCTCCCGCGCGCCCCGCCGGGGCATCGCCCCCTCGGGCGTTCGCTCGCGCGCGCATCGTAGCTCACGTCATGGGCACAAGCCCGGCCCACCGCCGGGGAGCCCGTTCTCCGCCTGCTTCAGGCCTGAGAAACGCTTCTCCTCCGTTACGATGCCTCCGCCCCGACCGCCTGCGAGAGTGTCTGAAACCCGTCGCGCGCCAGCAACGCGCTCAGCCCCGTGAGGATGCGCCGCGGAGTGGCCGGGCCGCCGTAGACGAAGCCGGTGTACAGTTCGACGAGAGTGGCTCCCGCCTTGATCTTGGCGTAGGCGTCCTCCGCCGTAAAGATTCCCCCGACGCCGATGATCGGCACGCGCCCTTGCGTGAGGCGGTAGAGCGCGCGGATCACGCGCGTGGCGAGCGCGCCCAGCGGCCGTCCGCTGAGCCCCCCGGCTTGGGTCCGGGCCACACCGCGCAGGTCGTTCCGCTCCACGCTCGTGTTGGTGGCGACAATTCCGTGGACCCGGCCCTCGAGCGACCCGGCGATCTCCTCGAGTTCTGCCTCGCGCAGATCGGGGGCGATCTTCACGAACAGGGGCTTTTCCCCGAGCGCCCGGTTGCGCCGTGAGAGGGCGTCCAGGAGCGGGACGAGAGCGCTGCGCACCTGGAGGCCCCGCAGTCCCGGCGTGTTGGGCGACGAGACGTTGACGATGAGGAAATCGGCATACGGGTGAAGCCGCTCGAGTGAGAAGATATGATCCTCCACCGCCTTCTCATTAGGAACCGCCCCGCTTCTGCCGATGTTTACTCCCAGCGGGATCGGGTACGGCCGGCCGCGGCGGAGGGCGGCGAGCCGCGCCGCGATTGCCTCTGCGCCGGGAGAGTTGAACCCGAGGCGGTTGATCAGTGCATCATCCTCCGGAAGGCGGAACACGCGGGGCCGTAGATTCCCGGGCTGGGGCAGGGCCGTCACTGTTCCCACCTCGACGAACCCGAATCCGAGCGCCGGCCATGCCCACAGCGCCCGCCCTGCCTTGTCGAATCCGGCGGCCAGCCCGACGGGCGCGGGAAACCGGATCCCGCTCACGGTGACGCCGAGGTGCGAGTCCCCGGAGGCGGCGACCGGCCGCAGGCGCGACCACAGGGGCCGCAGGGCGCCCAGGCAGGCGAGCGCCAGGTCGTGAGATCGCTCAGGGTCTACCCGGAACAGGATGGGGCGGACGAGCGTCCTGTAGATCACGCGCTGCCGGAGCTACCGGAGTCCGGCCGCGTCGACCCGGCGGCGATCTGCCGGCCGCCGGTGACGATCAACTCGAGGATCTCGTCCGGGTGCGCCTCGCGCACGCGGCGGGTGGCTACGTGCCGGCCCTGCTTCAACACCGTCACCCGGTCGCCGATCTGGAAGACTTCTTGCAGGCGGTGGCTGATGAAGATCACGCCCACGCCGTGGGTTTTGAGGTCCGCCACCAGCCGGAGAACCTCCTGGGTCGCGCCCGGGGACAGGTTGGCCGTCGGCTCGTCGAGGATGAGCACCGCGGGGTCGAAGGACAGCGCGCGGGCGATCGCCACGCTCTGGCGGCGCCCGCCGGAGAGCGTGCTGACAGGGATCGCGACCGACGCGATGTCGATGCGCAGGCGCGTGAGCATGGCCTCGGCCGCCCGCTGCATCGCCATCCGGTCCACGAAGATCCCGCCCATCACGGGCCAGCGGCCCAGAGAGATGTTCTGGGCGATGTCCAGGTTGTTGCACAGGGCGAAGTCCTGATACACCATCTCGATGCCCCGCTGCCGCGCCTCGGCCGGGGACGCAAACCGGACGGGGATGCCGCGGAACAGGATCTCGCCCGCGTCCGGCTGGAGCGCGCCTGAGAGGACCTTCATCAGCGTGGACTTCCCCGCCGAGTTGTCCCCGACGAGCCCGAGGACCTCCCCGGGCTCGAGGGTCAGGTCCACCCCCTGGAGCGCCTGAACAGCGCCGAAGCGCTTCTCGATCCCCTGCATGTGAACAAGAGGAGCGTTCATCGAGTCTCCCATTCCCCGCGAACGTCGGGGACGCCGGTGATCGCCTCGGGACCGAAGTACCGCAGCAGGACCAGGGGCTCGCTCCCAATGTTGCGGACCGCAACACCCTCGCGTGCAGCCTGCTCGGTGATGAAGAATTCATCGGCGGTCATCTCGCCGAACCGGATCATACCCGGTGTCTCGACCGGAAGCGCGCCAAGCGCCCCTCGCCCCTGCACGGCGACCACGCACGATGCCGCCGCATCGCGGAGGACGGCCCTGGCCCCCGGCCGGACGCTGAGTTCGCGGGCGGCCAAGAGCGGCCTTCCGTCCACACGCCCGTAGGCGACCCACCGATCTTCAGCGCCATCCTGCCGGGGCTCAACCGGAACGGGCTCCAGGTAGTGATGGACCTTGAAGTGCGGGTCGACGGTGGCGTCCCAATCGATCAGGTCGACAAGATAGTCGAGGTCGTGGTGGCGCTCCTCGGGCACATCCTTCACGAGAAGGCGCCACGGCACCGGACGGTCCTCGACCATAGATTGAAACATGGCGGCGACGTCCGACGCCCACTGGGGCTCATAGGTCACGAGCGACCCCGGCGCATGCAAGATGCCGGCCTGCACCAGCCACCCCGTGCCCGGGGTGAGCGTGTAGGCGCGAGACAGGTCGAGAATGCCGTTGTCGCCCTGCTCCCACCGCTCCAGGCAGCGGCGCACGTCGGCCCGAGTGGTCCCGGGCTCCAGGCCGAAGAAAGTGTAGGGAAACCGGTTCCTCATCAAGTTGAGTTGCGGAGGGAAGTAGTAGGCCTCCGGCTTGGGCTCGCGGCCAACCTGCTTTGCGTGGTGGGCGCGCTGGTGGAGGTGGTGGGGGATCGGGCCGAGGTTATCAAAGAACTTCGCAAACACCGTCCACCCGCCGTACGTCTCCATCAACCCGCGCCCGATGATCCGGTCGCCGGCGGCGGCAACGGCATCGCGCAGCGTGAAGCGCTCCTCGGGACCGACCACATGACTGAGCCCTTCGTCGGGCGGGGCCCCCTCGTTGTCCGCGGGCGTGGTCGATCCCAGCCAGCGCTCGTCGATCCCACCGCGGTGCGCGCCCAGAGCGTAGACGTCGGAGGGAGCAAGCTTCAAACGCCGGCCGGGCACGAGGAACGATCTCGGCACCCACGTGGGGGCAAGCCGAAGGACGCCCTCTCCCGCGTCGAGGGCGCGGTCTACCATCCGGGCGACGTCGGTGTTCATGAGGCTTCCGCCGGCCACCGAGTCCTCGGGCTTCGAAGACGCGGGGGATGGCGCGCAGCGCGCCATCCCCCCGCCGTCATCCGCCCAGAGCGCGTTTTTTGACCTCTACTTCAGGAACGTGTCCACGTTTGAGGCGGTCACGATGTCCAACCCGGTATCGGTCGGATCCTTCGGTTTGACCTTCTTTGTCACGTAGTTGTACAGGGCGAGGACGCTGTCCACACCCATCTGATAGGGCCGCTGGCCGACCAGGGTGTTGACGTATCCCGCCTTGAGGAGTTCCAGTTCCGGCCGGAGGGTGTCAAATGAGACGAGCGCGAACTTGTTTGCCTTCATCGCCGTCATCCTGGGTTTCAACGCCTGCTTGAGGGCTTCGGGGGCGAACAGCGGCCAGCCGCCGACCGCCACGACGCCCGCCAGGTCAGGATGCGCGGTAATCGCCTGCTCGATCAGCTGGACCGCACGGTTGATGTCGTCGTTGCACGGGAAGGGCGATCCGGAGACCTCCTGGAACTTGCTGGCGACCCCCGCCTGCTTCAGGCCGTCATGCACGCCCCTGATCCGGTCGTTGAGGTTCTCGGCCCCCAGCCCGCCCGTGATGATGGCGTATTTCCCGCCACCCGGCAGCGCCTTGGCAAACGCGCTCCCCAAGGCCAGACCGCCACGGTAGTTGTTGGTTCCGATGAAGGCAAGCCGGCCCGAGCCGGGCGCGGCGTCCGCGTCAAATGTGACCACCGGAATCCCCGCCGCCATGGCCTTCTTGATCACCGGCACGACGGCCTTGCCGTCCACCGCCGAGATCGCCAGGCCGTCCACATGACGCTGGATCAGCCCCTCGAGCACAGCGATCTGCGGCTGGATCTCCGTCACCGTGGGACCGGTGTAGTCACAGGCCACGCCGAGCTTCTTCGCTTCCGCCTGGCAGCCGTCCCGGACGAAGTTGAAGAACGGGTTGTTGATTGCCTTGGGGACGACCGCAAATGTCAGAGTCTTGGCGCCGAGGGCCGGCGATACCCCCGGCTGGGTAAGGATGAGGGCGGCGGCCACCAAAACCAGCCCTAACACGCGGGCGATGCGCATAACGATCCCCCCTTCTCGTAGCCAGTCTCTCTGCTGTGCACGTATCTCGCGCTACACCTGTTCGGCGCCGTCCGGCCGGGGCCTTCCGCGGGGGGCTGGCCCGCGCGGTTGGGGAAGCCTTCGAACCGCGGCCTCACTCTCGCGAGAACCGGACCCGCAGCCGGTCGAGGAGGACCGCGACAATAATGGTGCTGCCGATCACGACCTCCTGCCAGAACGCCGGGACGCCCGTCAGCACCATCGCGTTCAACAGGACCCCGATCAGGGCCGCTCCGGCGAACAGGCCGAGCACCGACCCCTGGCCGCCGAGGAGGCTCACTCCGCCGATCACCGCGGCGGCGATCACGTCCAGTTCTTCTCCCTGGCCGGTGGTGGCGTCTCCCACGGACAGACGGGCGGCGAGAAGGATGCCCGAGAGGGCGGCCAGGGAGCCGCTGATCATGTACGCGATCAGCCGGGTTCGGCCCACGTTGATCCCGCTGAGGCGGCTGGCCTCCGCGTTCCCGCCGACGGCGTAGATGTCGTAGCCGTAGGGTGTGCGCGTGAGCACCACCCATCCGGTGAGCACCACGAGAAACATGAACACGACGGGGTTGGGGACGGGTCCCACATATCCGGCGCCGAGCGCGATGAAGGTCTCGGCGTCCCGGCCCAGAGAAGTGAGCGGATACCCCTGCGTGATCACGAGCGAGAGGCCGTGGGCGATTGAGAGCATCCCGAGCGTGGGAATGAGGGGCGTCATCCGCGCTTTGGTGACGAGCACGCCGTTCACTGTCCCGCACGCCCATCCGGCGGCCACCCCCGCCGCGATTGCCGGGACGAGCGAAACGCCGCCTCCGAGCAGCTTCGTCGTCACGACGCCCCCCAGGCCGAGGACGGACCCGACCGAGAGGTCGATCCCGCCGCCGCCTGTGAGGATGACAAGCGCCTCACCCACGCCGACAGCCGCGATGAACGCGAAGTTGCGGGCCACTTCGAACAGGTTGTCCGATGTGAAAAACCGGGGCGCGATCAGCGAGACGACTGCGATGACGAGGAGGAGCGCGGCGAAAATCGCGCCTTCGTACGATGAGAGAGCCCGGATCCCCCGGCGGCGGAGGGAAGGTGGAAGCGATCTGACCGCCGGGGCGTCCTGCGCGGTCACAGGCAGAAGGGACTTACCCACCTACTGACCTTCGCTGAAATTACGGGCACGGTTACGGGCGGCGGATTGTCCCGCTCACCGCGGGCATGGACGCTTCAGAACGGTCACGGTCTGGGCCCAACTCAGGTCGGGGTCTTGGTCGGACCCTCCCAACGTGAACATCCCGACCACCTGACCCCGCGCGTTGAGCACGGGCGACCCGCTGTTGCCCGGCTGCGGCGGGGACGGCGAACGGATCGAGAACATGTGGTACTGCATCTCCTGTACCTCCTCGACGCGCCCCGTCGCCGTCCACTCGTAGGGGATGGGGGAGATGTGTCCGAAGCCTTTGACGGTCACGGCGTCCCCTTCGCTCGGAGGCGCGTCGGCAAGCGCGAGCGCCGGGAAAGCGGGCATCGGCCCTTCGTGCGCGTGGGCTTGCTCCACGAACACGCCGTTCGGGGCGGTGAATCCCCAGCGCTGGAACGGCTTGTCGAACGGCCCCACCTTAACACGGGCGAAGTCCCCATTCACCAAATCTTCCTGCGTCACGTGCCCCTGCGGATCCGACTTGGTCGCGCAGACGACGGAGAGGTCGAACATCTCCTTCCCTACAATCGCGAGCAGCCCATACTTGTCTGGTTGGGTCGACGCCGTGAACACGAGATGTCCGTTCGTAAGCGCTGTGCCGTCCGGGTTGATGAAGAATCCCGTCCCGCGCTCCACCCACTGCTTCGTCGCGAGGCCGTACGTGACGATCTGGAACACGGGGGATATGCCCTCCCCCGCAGCCGGGATGGCGGCGCAAGAAACGGCCAGGACCAGAGCGCCGAACAGAAGCACCCTTCTCATGGCTCCCCCTTTCTCTTCTCCCGGCTCTATCCCTCGTTCGCTGGAGTGCTGGAGATTTCCCGCGACACTCGAGTGTCATCCGCCTCGGAGATGCCGCATAATAGAGTGTAAGCCGAGCATTGCAGCGGATTGCGACACAGGGGGGAGAGTGTGCGATGGCAGGGCTAAGGACCAGCGTCGGGATCTGGGCCTTTGGGCCGAACGCCACACGCTTCATGCCGGGGGGCTACCATCCAGAAGCGGCGCGGGAGACGATCCTCCAGCGGACACAGCGGGCGGCGGAGGCCCTGCGGGGTGTCGCCGACGGATTTGAATATCACTACCCGAGCGAGATCAACGAGGACACCGCTCCGGAGATCCGCAGGGCGCTGGGAGGAATGGACATTTACTGCCTGGCGCTCGGCCTATTCAGCGACCCACGCTACGGGCTCGGCGGCTTCATTCATCCCGACCGCCGACGCCGGGCGGAGGTCGTGGAAACGGCGAAGGCGGGCGTCACCCTGGCCGCGCGCCTCGGGGCGCACTTCATCATCTGGCCGGGAGGGGAAGGGTACAACTACAACTTCCAGATCGACTACGCGGCCGCCTGGCGGTGGCTCGTCGAGGGCATCGCAGCGGTGACCGACCATGCCGCGCACCGGGGCGTGACGATCTTCCTCGAGCATAAGAACAGTGAACCGGCGATGAAGATCCTCATGCGGGACATCGGGATGACGCTGTACGTGATCCGCAAGGTGGCGGAGGCGGGGGTGGACACGCGGCGGCTGCTGGTGAACATGGACTGGCAGCACCTCATCATGAACGGCGAGAACCTCGCCGAGTACGCCGTCCTCCTGGCGGCGGAGGGGCGGTTGGGGCACCAGCACAGCAACAGTGGGTGGGGGACGTTCGACGACGATAACATGACCGGGGCCAGCTACTTCTTCCAGGCACTGGAGATGGCCGCGGTCCTCCGCGAAGTTGGATACGGGCGCCGCGGCGAGCGGATGGGATTCGATCTCTTCCCCTACACCGAGGATCAGGGACAGGCGATCCGCCAGAGCATCCTGCAGTGGCGGTTCATCGAGACGCTTGCTTCGCGCATCGATGCCTCCGCCCTCCGGGAGGCGCGGACGAAGAAGGATGCCGTGGCCGGATACCGGGAGGTCTACAAGGCCCTCGGGCTTGACGAGGCGGCGGTGGTGGGGGGCGCGGGAGCCGGCCGGCGCGCCGGAAGGGACCCGGCCCGGGCGCGGCGTGGGCGATCCTCCCGGGCGCGGCCGCGCGTGAGGCACTAGTTGTACTTCTATAGGTGCAGCGCCGCAGAAGTGGGTGGCAGACATTCCTCGCCGGCCTTCATTTGTCTGGCCGTTGGCCCCGCAGGGCATGATGCTTTGCGGACCAAGGAAAGCGTAACATTCCAAAGCCCGCTCTTCTTCAACGGTGAGTACCTGCTGCACGCGTGCGCTAAGTCGCTGAAAGGTGGAGCGTCATGATAAGGGGAGTAGGGGCAGCCGCACTTCTTCTCACCGTACTTCTCGCGCAGGTCGCTGGATCAGCGGACTCGCCGATTGATGGCACGAATGTCTACTCGATGACGATATTTCAAGGCGCGCTCTACTTTGTCGGCACGGCAGATGAGCACACGAGCATTCTCGGGAAGGTTGGCCCGGCTCAGCCGGGCAGCAGTTCGGCGAGCCTGGGAGGTTCTGACGCCGTGGACAGAATCGACGGGCAGCCGATACAGTTGATCCGCCGGATCAGCGCCGAGGGTGACACGCTGACCCTGACGGGCGAGACTATACGGTATGTGTTCTCACGGGGCGGGTGGGTGGCGACGGCCAATCCCGAGGCGGCGTTGTTCGAATACAACCCCGGTTCTGGCGGTCGTGTCGGTGTGCCCTTCATCTCCTTCTGGGTTCCTCTGTATATGGTGCAGGGTCACCTCGTATCCGTTCCGGTAGTCGGGGGGCCGCCAAGGCGGTTTCTGGTGTGGAACAGTCAGATCAGCGCGAACAGCGGATCCGCCCCATTCCCATCACCGGGCATCTACGAAATCACCGGTGACGCATACCAATTCTATCAACTACCCCAGCCAACCTATGACCTCTTCCACCAGTATCGACCGGAGCGAGTCAAGGACGGATACACGAGGGATGCCGTGACACTCGAGACGGAGATCGGTCCGTTTCAACTGGAAGGCAGGGGGATCCATTTCGGGCTCAGATTCTACGATGGGGAGGGGTACACCGGTGTCGGAGGGATCGGCTATTTCGATCCAGAAACGAGGCGGTACCTTCTCACCTACTTGAGGGAGCTTTCAGACTGGTCGGCGTCTGCGATTTACGTCGAGCCAAACGCCATCTGGCTAGGGCTGGTCATGGTCCGAGAGGGCTCCAATCTCGCCGGAGGGCTCCTCAGGTATGATAGGCGGAGCGGAAAAATAGCACGGTATTCCATACCCGCACTCGTGAATGTGATCCGCCGTCTTGGAAATAGCCTTTACCTGGGTACCTCCGAGGGGATCTATGTTGTGGTCGACAGCAGGGTGGAACATCTCCGCTTTGAAATCGACCCCGGCGGAGGGTATCGCATTCGCCATTGAAATACTCCTCTGGGGGTTGTACTTAGGGCTGGCTGATGAGATGTTGGGGTTCCGAGCCTAGCCGGGCCACCGGAGTCCCCGCATTGGGTCGCACGCAGGGATCTACGTCTCCGCCGGACCCCACAGGTGCGCCCGCTAGTGCCCAGGCACTATAGGAGCCGGAGATGCCGCTTCTCCTCGGGATCGACGTCGGGACGACCGGGGCCAAGGCGCTCATCATCGGCGACGACGGGCGGATCCGTGGCAGTGGGAGGGCGGAGTATTCGTTTTCGGCGCCCCGGCCGGGATGGACCGAGCAGGATCCGGAGGCGTGGTGGCAGGGAGCGGGGGACAGCATCCGGGCCGCCCTTCGCGCGGCGGCGGCACGCCCCGACGAGATCGCAGCGGTTGGGCTCTCCGGCCAGATGCACAGCCTGGTTCTCCTCGATCAGGCCGGGCGTGTCCTTCGCCCGGCGATCCTCTGGAACGATC
>DASUDA010000091.1:0-10487 GCA_036275835.1 bacterium
GATCATTAACCTGGGAAGCGACCGACCTGTGGCCGTCCGCCAGGTGATCGCTCTCCTCGAGGACATGCTGGGGCGGCCCGCCCGTGTGGAGCACCTTCCACCGCACCCCGGGGATGTTCCGGCCACCTGGGCTAACGTGACAAAGGCACGCCGCGTGCTCGGGTGGACACCCAAGACATCACTGGAAGAAGGTCTACACAACGCGGTCACGTGGTACGAGGAGAATCGCGCCTGGGCTGCCGAGATCGATCTCGGAGGATAATCGCCACTCCGATCACCATCACTCTCCTTTATCTTCTGAAACGATCATGGGCCGGTGTGGACCCGCGAAAGCGCCGTCATTTTCCATTGACGCCGTCAGAGAGCGTGTGCTATACTGGCGCCGCTTAAGCAGAAGCCATCCGCTTCTCACCTTGTGGCGCACAGTGAACGTCGACCAGCTGCCGACAAGGTTACTGCACAGGAGATGACGGCGGAGGGGATGGCATCAGCCATCCCCGCTGTATTTGGGAGGTCGAGGGGGCTGAGCATCTATCGATCGTGACATACGGATCAACGATCGCATCAGGGCCCGTGAGGTCCGGCTGATCGGAGACCAAGGCGAACAGCTCGGCGTGATACCCACGCGGGATGCCCTGGCGCGGGCCCAGGAGGCCGGGCTGGACCTGGTGGAAGTGGCGCCGACGGCGAATCCTCCGGTCTGCCGGATCATGGACTTCGGAAAGTACAAGTACGAGCAGGCTAAGCGGGAGCGGAGTGCGCACAAGAAGTCGAAGACCTCCGAGATCAAGGGAATGCGGTTGAGTCCGAAGATTGGGGAGCACGACCTGCAGGTGAAGACGCGTGCCGTGAGCGGTTTTCTCAAGGATGGGGACAAAGTGCGGGTCTCGATGTGGTTCCGGGGCCGCGAGATGGCGCACCCACACGTGGGGGAGCAGATCCTGCGGCGGATGGCGCAGCAACTTGCGGATCAGGCCGTGGTAGAGCGGTCGCCGCTTATGGAAGGGCGCAACATGATCATGATCCTGGCCCCCAAGAGAACCTGATGCCGAAGCTCAAGACCCACCAGGGAGCGGCGAAGCGGTTCCGCGTGACCGCGCGTCGACGCATTCTGCGGGGCCGCCAGATGGGCGGGCACTTGATGGTCCACAAGAGGCCGGCGCGCAGGCGGTCGCTGCGCCAGGTCCGTGAGATTGCGTCTCGCGACCGCCCGCGCATCTCGCGCCTGCTCCCGTATGGATAGCCCTCGGGGCGGGCGGGAGGAGGGTCGCCGATGGCGCGAGTGAAAAGAGGCGTTGTCGTCCGCCGGCGTCACCACAAGGTGCTGAAGCTGGCGAAAGGCTACTGGGGCAAGAAGAGCCGCTGGTTCAAGATGGCGAACCAGACGGTGCTCCGGGCTCTGGCCCAGGCCTACGCGCACCGCCGGACTCGGAAGCGCGACTTCCGCCGTCTGTGGATCGCCCGCATCAACGCGGCCGCGCGGAACCACGGGACCTCGTACAGCCAGCTGATCTATCGCCTCCGCCGGGCGGGGATCGAGGTGAACCGCAAAGTCCTCGCCGACTTGGCGGTGCAGGACGACAACGCGTTTGGGGAACTGGTCAAGCGCGCGCAGGCCGGCGACTAACTTCGCGGGCGCGTAAGAGGTCAGCGGCGGGCCCTCTCCATGTGAGAGCGGCCCGCGGTGTTTCTGGGGGTTTTGGATATAATGGGTCTCGTGAGAATTGGACCGGTCATTACGAGCCGGAGCAATCCTCTCATCCGCGATCTCCGCGCCGTGCTCCGGTCTCCCGGCCGGGGCGCGGCCCGGCTGATTGTGGAAGGCTGGCGTCTCCTCGGGGCCGCGGCAGAGGCCGGGGTACCGATCGAGATTGTCCTGTACACTCCGGCGGCCGCGGCCGATCCACGCTGGGCGTCCCTGCGCCAGCAGTTTCCCGCATCCGGTGCGCGCGAGGCGCTCGTGTCCCCCGAGGTGCTCGCGGCGCTCTCGCAGGTGGAAACGGCCCAAGGCGTCCTCGGTGTCGTCGCGCGTCCCGCGCCCGCTTCCCCGTCGATACTCCGGACTCCGGACGCACTGCTGGTTGTCCTGGATGGTATTCAAGATCCTGGGAATGTCGGCGCAATCCTCCGCACCGCGGCCGCAGCCGGAGCGACCGCCGCCGTGACCGTGGCTCCGGCCGCGGATCCATTCACCCCGAAGGCGCTGCGCGCGTCCGCCGGAGCGGTGTGGCGCCTTCCCCTTCTGCATTTCGGGGCGGCCTCGGACGCGGCCGCCGCGGTCATGCGCCCAGGCCTGCGCCTGTTTGTCGCAGATCCGCGGGGCGAGAAACTCCACTCCCAGGTGTCCTTTGCCCGGCCGGTTGCCCTCGTGTTCGGCAGCGAAGGTGCGGGAGCGGATCCGGCCTGGCTCCGTGCCGGTGCCGAGACCGTGCGCCTGCCGATCGTGGGACCCGTGGAGTCCCTGAACGTCGCCGCCGCCGCGGCCGTGCTGCTCTACGGAGCCGCTGGCCTCTTCGCACCGTCGCCCTGACACCCCCCTGATCTATCCTTGACCTCGCGCCATCGATCGGCTACGGTGAGAGCGGTCAGTGGTCGCACACTGGCCGGACGACTGTGCTATACTAAGGCCGGTCTGCGACGGCCACACGCGACAGGTCGCTCCCTTCGGGGCCTCCGACATGGCGGTGCAGCTGGAGGGGGAGGAGGGTGGCGCGGTGGAGATGATGTGGACACCGGAGTTCTTCTGGCGGGTGTTCGAGACCACCGGTTCCATCTGGGCGTATCTTGTGTACCGCCAGTTGATGGTGCGTTCATCGCGGGCGGTGCCTCCGCACTGGGTGGTGCCGAACCTGAACTAACCCGGGGTATCCGGGCAGGACATCGTTGGCGCCGCGGGAGGAGAGCACTTCCGTCCGTTGGACGGAGGTGCGTTTTTCATTGAGAGGGTAAAACTAAGGGGGCATCATCGGGGAGCGACATGGCGGATCTCACCCGGCTTCAGGAGCTCCAAAGGCAGGCGGAGTTGGAGTGCGCCGCGGCGGAGACGGCGGAGGCGCTAGAGCAGGTGCGGGTGCGCTACCTGGGCCGCCATGGAATCGTCACACAGGCGTTTGCTGAGATCACCGCGATCCCGCCGACCGAGCGCCCCCAGCTGGGGGAGGCGTTGAACGCGCTCAAGTCCGCAGTGGAGGCAGCCCTTCGTGCGCGCGCTGACGCCCTGGCCGCCGCGACCGGGCGGTCCCAGGACGCCGAACGACTCGATGTCACGCTTCCGGGACGGCCTCTCGCGGTCGGGCGGACCCACGTCCTCTCGCGGACCATGGAGGAAATCGCGCAGATCTTCCTCGGCCTGGGCTTCGAGGTTGTCGACGGGCCGGAAGTGGAGCACGACCGTGACAATTTCGAACGGCTGAACATTCCGCCGTACCATCCCGCGCGTGACGCCCAGGACTCGTTCTACCTGGGCGGCGGGTGGCTCTTGCGGACCCACACGACGGTCGTGGATGTGCACGTCCTGGATGCGCGGCGTCCTCCCATGCGCGCCGTGTCCTATGGCCACTGCTACCGGCGCGATCCTGTGGACGCGAGCCACTCACCGATGTTCCATCAACTGGACGGGTTCATGGTGGACGAAGGCGTGCGCTTTTCCGATCTCAAGGGTGTCCTGCTCGCCTTCGCCCGGGCCTTCTTCGGACTTGAGACGCGCGTGCGGTTCACACCGTCGTACTTCCCGTTTACCGAGCCCAGCGCCGAAATGGCGATCTCGTGCGTGATGTGCGGCGGCCGCGGATGTGCGGTGTGCAAGCGGTCCGGGTGGCTTGAGATCCTGGGGTGCGGCATGTTCCATCCCCGCGTCCTGGAGATGGCGGGAATTGATCCGGAGAAGTATACGGCCTTCGCCTTCGGGATAGGCATGGACCGGCCGGCGATGCTCAAGCACCGGATCGACGACATCCGGCTGTTCTTCGAGAACGACCTCCGGTTTCTCCGGCAGGTCTGATGACGGCTCCCGCGGTGCGCGCCCAGTCGGCGGATCAGGAGGTCCCATGCGCGTTCCCCTAGAGTGGCTGCGAGAGTTCGTCGAGGTCGGCGAATCGGCCGATGTCCTGGCCGAGCGCCTGCCGGGGATCGGGCTGGGCGTGGAGGCAGTGGATCGGGTGGGGGAAGACACGGTCCTCGCCCTCGAGGTCACGTCCAACCGTCCCGACTGCATGGGTCTTCTCGGGGTGGCGCGCGAGGTGGCGATTCTGTTCGGGCGTCCCCTGCGGCTCCCAGCCGAGTACGAGAGTTCCTTTGGAGCGCTGCGGCACCCGGTGCGGGGCGCGCGTCCCCGGTCTCCGGATGGTCCCGACAGCCCGGAGGGCACCCCGGCCCGGCTGATGACGAGAACGGGGCCCGGCCGCGACGCCAGAGGGACCGTCTTCCCGGCAGCGTGGCGTGTGGCCATCGCCATCGAGGAACCGGAGGGCTGCCCCCGATTCACGGCGAGTGTGATCGAAGACGTCCGGGTCGGTCCGTCGCCCGACTGGATGCAGCGGCGGCTGGAGGCCGCGGGAATACGGCCGATCAACAACGTCGTGGATGTCACGAATTATGTGATGCTCGAGTTTGGTCAGCCGATGCATGCGTTTGACTACGCCCGGATCGGGGGCCGCCGGCTCATTGTCCGCCGGGCTCGCCGCGGCGAGGCGCTGGAAACGCTGGATGGAGTGACCCGTCCTCTGGACGACATCATGCTGGTCGTCGCGGACGAGCGAAGGGCGATCTCCCTCGCCGGAATCATCGGGGGACGCGAGACCGAGATCGGCCCCGGGACGACGAGTGTTCTCCTTGAGGCCGCGTATTGGGATCCGCCCACGATCGCGCGGACCGCGCGGCGGCTCGGCGTGCGGACCGAGGCGTCCTCCCGGTTCGAGCGGGGAACGGACCCCGAGGGTCCGCCGCGGGCGCAGACCAGGGCCGCCCGGCTGCTCGCGGAGGCGAGCGGGGGGCGCGTGGTCTCCAGTCTGGCGGACGTCTATCCCAAGCCCATCATGCCCCGGGTCATCCACCTGCGGCCTGAACGCGCGGTGGCGGTGCTGGGGGTCGAGATTTCCCGAGAGGAGATGGCCCGGAGTCTCCGCTTGCTCGGGTGCGAAATCGGCGGCACGCGGGCGCTGACGGTGCGGGTGCCGACGTTCCGGCCCGATGTGGTTCGGGAAGAAGATCTGATCGAAGAGGTCATCCGGCTTCACGGCTACGACCGGGTCCCGCCCACGCTTCCCCGCGGCGAAACAACTGCGGGAAGTGTGGTCCCTGTGCTGCGGGTCGACGGCCGGGTTCGGGAAAGTCTGACCCGCTGCGGGTTGACCGAGGTGCTGACGTTCACTCTGGTCACCCCCGAGGCGGCAGCGTCGGGGGGAGGAACGCCGGTGGGTCTCGAGAACCCGCTGGTGACCGATCAGGCGGCGCTGCGGACATCTCTGCTGCCTGGGCTGCTTGAGGTGTTAGTGACGAATACCACGCATCGGGTCAGGGACGTGCACATCTTCGAACTCGGGCGGGTATTTCGAAGTCGAGGAGTCGGTGAACGGCCCGAGGAACGCCGCGCGATCGGGATCGCCGTCATGGGGCGCTGGCGGTCCGGGTGGAACGTGCCCGCGGAGCATACGGTGGCGGATCTCTTCCATCTGCGGTGGATCCTCGACGCCCTCCTGGGCGATCTGGGCGTGCCGGGCTGGCAGGTCTCGGCGCCCCGCGATCCAGATCCGGACGGCTGGTGGCACTCCGGCCGTGTTGCGGAGGTCGCCCATGGAGACCGAATCGTGGCCCGCTTCGGGGAGCTCCACCCCACCCGGGCCTCGCCTCACCGTTTCCCGCACCGGGCGTACCTGGCCGAAGTGGACCTGGAAGGCCTCCTGCTGTCCTGGCAGTCTCTCCCTGCGTTGGCTCGGCGAGGCGAGAAGGGGGCAAAGCCGCAATCGGAGCCGGCTTTTGACCCCTCCGTGCGTCCTCTCCTGCCCGTGAGGACCTACGCGGGACTTCCCCGGTATCCCGATGTCGAGCGAGATCTCGCGGTCGTCGTTCCGAATAGCCGGCCGGGCGGTCAGGTCGAGGCGATCATTCGAGAGGCCGCCGCGCCTTTGCTGGAAGCGGTCGAGCTCTTCGACGTGTATACAGGGCCGCCGGTGCCGGTCGGGCATCGCAACCTCGCCTACCGGCTGCGGCTGCGCGCTCCTGACCGGACCCTTACCACCGAGGAGGCGGAGGAAATCATGGAGCGTGTCCGAATAGCCCTACGGACGCGCGCGGGCGCTCAGATCCGGGCATAGGCGGGAAGGGGGGCAGCCGCGGGGATGCCCGACACCAGTTCCCTGAACTGGATGGACTGGATCACGCTGGCGGTCGTGTTGGTGTCGATCCTCCGCGGGACCCGCTACGGCGTCCTGGCAGGGCTCGGCGACCTGGCCGTCCTCATCGCCGCGTTCTTCGCCGCCTCGGCCATGTACGTGCAGGGAGCGGCCCTGCTCCATCACGGGTTTGAACTGCTGCGGCGGCACCCGCTGCTTGACCGTCTCCCTGGGCTCCCCCCGCCCTGGGAAGCGCTCGTCACCTTCGTTGCCATCTGGCTCGCGCTGTATCTCCCCACCGGGTTCGTCGTCCGCTGGGTGCTCGGCCGCCCCCAGTTCCCGGCGTCCCGGGTGCTGGGTGGCCTGCTCGGCGGCGTGCGGGGTCTGGTGCTCGTGACGGTGGTCCTGGTCATCACGCTGGCCGCTCCGTTTCACCGCGTGGTGGCCGCGGATGCCGCGCGGTCTCGGGTGGCGCCTTATCTCCTGCGGGCGAACGAGGGGGTCGAAAAGCTCGTGATTCCCACCCTCCCCGTGCGTGTCCCCCGCATCGGACCCGGCGGCACATTGTTTTAGGTGGACGCCCACAACCTCGAGATCGCCCGGATCTTTGGCGAGATCGCAGACCTGCTGGAGATCAAACAGGAATCCCCCTTCCGCGTCAACGCCTACCGCAAGGCCGCGCGGGCGCTCGAGAGCCTCGGCGAGGATGTGACGGCGATTGCCGCGCGGGGAGAGCTTCGGAAGATCGGCGGGATCGGGACGGGCCTGGCGGAGAAGATCGAGGAGTACCTGCGCACAGGGACGATCACATACCATAGGGACCTGCAGGCCGAACTCCCCGCGGGATTGCCGGAGTTGATGACCATCCCCGAAGTCGGACCCAAGACCGCCCTTCTGCTCTACCAACGCCTCGGCATCACGACGGTGGACGCCCTCGAGGAGGCGGCCCGGGCCGGCAGGGTCCGGGCCCTTCCGCGGCTGGGCGCGAAGACCGAGCAGAACATTCTCCAGGGCATCGAGCGCAGGCGCCAGCGAACCGGCCGGCAGCCGCTCGGCACCGTGCTGCCGCACGCCCAGGCTGTTGTGGCCACGCTCCGTGACGTCTCCGGAGTGGAGTCCCTGTGCCTGACAGGGAGCATCCGGCGGATGCGCGATACGATCGCGGACATCGACATCGTGGTCGCCACCCGCTCCCCGGACGCGGTGATGACGACGTTCGTGTCGCTCCCCCAGGCGGCACAGGTGCTGTCCAAGGGGACCACGCGGAGCAGCGTGCTTCTCCGCCATGCCGGTGTCCAGTGCGACCTGCGGGCTGTCGACCCGGAGTCGTTTGGGGCGGCGCTGCAGTACTTCACCGGGAGCAAGGATCACAACGTCCAGCTCCGCGACATGGCGGTGCGGCGCGGCCTGCGCATCAACGAATATGGTGTCTTTCGCGTTCCGAGCGAGGAGAAGATCGGGGGCCGGACCGAAGAGGACGTCTACGGGGCCCTGCACCTGGCATGGATTCCCCCCGAAATCCGGGAAGCCCAGGGGGAGATCGAACTGGCTGAGCGCAACGCCCTCCCCGCGCTCGTTACCGCGGAGCAGATCCGGGGTGATCTTCATGCGCACACGACATGGAGTGACGGCAGCGATACCGCGGAGACGATGGCGCGGGCGGCCCGAGAGCGCGGATACGAGTATGTCTGCATCACCGACCACTCCCCCTCTCTCCGGTTCGCCGGCGGCGTCAGCATCGAGGAGCTGCGCGCGCATGCCCAGACCGTCCGGCAAGTGAGCGAGAAGGTAGGAATCCGGGTCTTGATCGGCAGCGAGGTAGACATCCTCCCGGACGGCTCGCTCGATTACCCCGATGATGTCCTCCAGACGCTCGACGTGGTCATCGGGTCTGTCCACAGCCGGTTCAAGATGCCCCGAGACGAGATGACCCGGCGGGTCATCTCGGCCATGGAGAACCCGCACCTGGACATCCTGGGGCATCCGACGGGCCGGCTCGTCGAGGAGAGGCCACCCGTTGACCTGGACATCGAGGCGGTCGTGGAGGCGGCCCACCGCACCGAAACGGTGCTGGAGATCAACGCGTCCCCGGAGCGTCTGGATCTGCGGGACACCCACGCCCGCTTGGCCCGGGACCGCGGCGTGTTCGTCGAGATCGGAACGGACGCGCACCGCAAAGAGGATCTCGCCCACATCGAGTACGGCGTCGGGACGGCCCGGCGGGGATGGGTGGAGGCGTCCCGGGTCATCAACGCGTGGCCGCTCGAAAAACTTCTCGACTTTCTCGCGCGGTAGCACACTCCCGCCCCGGCGCCCCGCCGGGCGCGGGTCTGCCGCCCCGAACGCTGGCGCGCCTTCCCCGAGCCTTCTTCGGCCGCGGGACCCTCACCGTCGCCCGCGCTCTCCTGGGCTGCTATCTGGTGCATGAGACGTCCGACGGGCGCGTCACGGGGCGGATAGTGGAGGTGGAGGCGTACCGGGGGCCCCGTGACCCGGCCAGCCACGCGTACCGCCGAACCGCGCGCAGCGAAGTGATGTGGGGCGCACCGGGGACGGCGTACGTGTACCTGAGCTACGGCAACCATGCGTGTCTGAACGTGGTGACAGAGCCGCCCCGCCGCGCCGGTGCGGTTCTCCTGCGCGCCCTGGAACCGGTAGAAGGCATTGCCTGGATGCGGCGGCGGCGGCGCACTCGGGACGTCCGTCTTCTCGCCAGCGGCCCGGGCCGTCTCACGCAGGCGCTGGGCATCACGCTCGCCCACAACCGCGCCGATCTCGTCACCGGGCCGCTGTACCTCGCCCGCGGCCCCCGGCTGCGCGCGATCGCGGCGACACCGCGCATCGGGATCTCGGTGGCGACCGGCGTCCGCTGGCGGTTCGTGGAGCGGGGATCGCTGTTCCTATCCCGGCCGGTGCGCTGAGCGCCGGGTCTGCTCCGCCGACCCCCCCAGGGGGAGGATTTTCCCCGGCGCGAGGGAAACGGAGGTTCCTACACAGCGCCCTCTGCCGTCCCCTCCGTCAACCTCTTCTTCTTCCCGCCTAACCTCGCCGACCTTGCAGGGGACCCGACCGAAGACACGGGTGTGACCGAGGCCAGAGCAGCGGGGTGTGTGGGGGTGTGAAGTTTAACGGTCCCTTCACGCCTTGTTGTGTCTACCTTAATGACGGCCGTCGTACTCTTTTGATGAGGGGGGGATGGAGGGACTTCATGCCCCGATGATAAACGGTACCGGTACGTCCCGGCGGATGTGCACAGGAGCCGGGGCCCTAAAGGCCGGCAATCAAAACAAAGGGGGGTGGGGGATGCGTCACGCGGTGCGTTGGATACCGGCGGCGGTTAGTGCGTTTCTGATCGCCGGGGTCATTCTCGTTCCCGTCAGCACTCCACGCTGGAGTGCGCTGGCGGCGGAGCCCATCAGACTGGGCGAGGTCGGTCCGCTGTCGCCGCCCGGGGGATATGCGGACGGCCTCTTAATGAAAAATGCGGCAGAGCTGGCCACGGATGAGATCAACGCTCAAGGGGGTCTGCTGGGCCGGCCTGTCGTGCTCAGCGCCCAAGACACCCGCGGCATGCCGGAGGAAGGCACGGCGGCCGCGGAGCGGCTGACGGCGCAGGAGCACGTTGTTGCCATCTTCGGGGAATTCCACAGCTCGGTCTTCCTGGCCGAGATGGAGGTTGCTCACAAGGTCGGCACGCCGATCGTGGCCGTGGACGTGTGGGCCAATAAGATCACCGCCAAGGGGTACCCGGAAGTGTTCCGCGTTGCCCCCTGCCAGGCACTCATCCAGACGAAGTACGGCGACTGGCTGGCGGCGGCCGGCTTCAAGAATATCGCCATCTTGTACGAGAAGACAGACGGCGGGCAGAGCGGCCGGGACGTCCTGGTGGGCGTCCTGGATAAGCATGGGATCAAGTACGATATCGTCGGCGCCGACCTCAACCAGACGGAGTTCACGGCCCAGATCCAGCGGTTCCTGAGCCACACGCCGCCGTACGATTTCTTTGTCACCTTGTATAGCGAAGCGGGGCTCTACCCGCTCGTCAGCCAGTCACACAGCCTCGGGTTCGCGCCGACGGCTCGGACGGGCATGTCCAACTCCGGCGGCCCTGCGACCACCCCGACCTTCTGGAAGAACGTTGGGGAAGCCGGCAAGTAT
>DASUDA010000092.1:0-16749 GCA_036275835.1 bacterium
TGAAGGAATTATGAGGGGGGCGTGGCGCTAGCCATGCCCTCTTTGGCGGTCGTAGCACGCTCAGCGAGCATCGGAGGGTAGACGCCGCATGGATCAACCAACCTACGACGCCCAGCAGATCCAGGTCCTGGAAGGCCTCGAGGGAGTCCGCAAACGCCCCGGGATGTACGTCGGCAGCACAGGCAGCCGGGGACTTCACCACCTGGTTTTCGAGGTCGTGGACAACAGCGTCGACGAGGCGCTGGCTGGGTATTGTCACCGGATCGACGTCGTCATTCACCGCGACAACAGCGTGACCGTGACGGACGACGGCCGCGGAATTCCCGTCGATAACGTTCCGAAGATCGGGAAGTCCGGCGTGGAGGTCGTCATGACCATGCTCCATGCCGGCGGGAAGTTCGGCGGCGGCGTCTACAAGATCTCCGGAGGCCTCCACGGCGTCGGGGTGTCCGTCGTCAACGCCCTGTCCGAGTGGCTGGAAGTGGAGGTCCGCCGGGACGGCCAGCGGTATACTCAGCGGTTCGAGCGGGGCAAGCGGGCAACTCCCCTGCGTGCCGTGGGGAAAAGCAAGCACACGGGCACCACGGTGACGTTTCTTCCCGACCGCGAGATCTTCGATGAGACAGAGTACGATAGCAAGATCGTCGCCGAGCGCCTGGACGAGCTGGCGTATCTCACGGCCGGGCTCGTGCTAACTCTCCTCGACGAGCGCACGGGGGAGAAACAAGAATTTACCCACAAGGGGGGCATCACCGAGCTTGTCGCCTCGCACAACAAAAAGAGCGCGCTCAGCGATCCCATCACCCTGCACGGTGTCCGGGAGGGGGTCGAGATCGACACCGCGATCCAGTACAATACCGGCTACCTGGAGCACGTGTTCACGTATGTGAACACGATCAATACGATCGAAGGCGGGACCCACCTCGCGGGGTTCCGCTCCGCCCTGACGCGCAGCATCAACGATTATGCGCGCCGGGCGGGCCTCGTGAAGGACGGAGATGTCAGCCTCCAGGGCGATGATGTCCGGGAAGGTCTCACCGCCGTTCTGTCCCTCAAGCTGCCGGAGCCGCAGTTTGAGGGGCAGACCAAGACCAAGCTGGGCAACCCCGAGATCAAGGGACTGGTCGAGTCTTTGGTTGGGGAGGAGCTCGCCGAGTATTTTGAGACGCACCCCGCGGACGCTCGAAAAATCGTCGCCAAGGCCCTGCAGGCGGCGCGGGCCCGGGAGGCGGCCCGGCAGGCGCGTGACCTCGTGCGCCGGAAGAACGCGCTGGACATCAGCACGCTTCCCGGCAAGCTCGCCGACTGCGCCGAGAAGGATCCGACCAAGTGCGAGATCTTCGTGGTCGAGGGAGAGTCCGCGGGCGGGAGCGCGAAAATGGGGCGCGACCGCCAGTTTCAGGCGATCCTGCCGATCCAGGGCAAGATTCTCAACGTGGAGAAGGCGCGTGTGGAGAAGATGCTGGGGCATGAGGAGATCCGGGCCCTCATCACCGCGCTCGGCACCGGAATCGACAAAGAGTTCGACTTCGACAAGCGGCGCTACGATCGGGTGATCCTCATGGCCGACGCCGACGTTGACGGGGCCCATATCCGGACGCTCCTCCTCACGTTCCTCTACCGGTACATGCCGGTGCTCCTTGAGCGCGGAAAAGTCTTCATCGCCCAGCCTCCGCTGTTCCTCATCAAGGCCGGGAAAAAGGCGTACTACGCCTACTCCGACCGTGAGCGGGACAAGATCACCGCAGACCTGACCAAGCACGGCGTCTCCTACGAGATCCAGCGATACAAGGGCCTGGCGGAGATGAACCCGCAGCAGCTGTGGGAGACGACGATGAACCCGGAGACACGGACCCTGCTGCAGGTGGAACTTGACCGGGACGGGTCGAACGGAGCCGACGAAACCGACCAGCTCTTCAAGACGCTGATGGGCGACGAGGTCGAGCCGCGCCGGCAGTTTATCCAGAAGTACGCGAAGGAAGTCCGCAACCTGGATATCTAGTGTCCTCCGAAGACTCGGAGCCGCATTTTTTCTTCACCAGTCGCTCGATCTTGAGGAGTAGAGATGAGCATTGAGGAAAAGATCGTCCTGCAACCGATCGACAAGGAGATGCGGACATCCTATCTGGACTATGCGATGTCCGTCATCGTCAGCCGGGCCCTGCCCGATGTCCGGGACGGGCTCAAGCCCGTCCAGCGCCGGATTCTCTACGGCGCCTACGAGATGGGACTGGGGCCGGACCGGCCCTACAAGAAGTGCGCCCGCCTCGTCGGAGACGTGATGGGCCGGTATCATCCCCATGGCGACGTTCCTGTGTATGAAGCCCTTGTCCGGATGGCGCAGGACTTCAGCTTTCGGTACCCGCTCGTCGACGGTCAGGGAAATTTCGGCAGCGTGGACGGGGATCCGCCCGGGGCGATGCGCTATACGGAGGCGCGGCTCTCGCCGATGGCGATGGAGCTGCTGGCCGACATCGACAAGGAGACGGTTGGCTTTGCCCCCAACTTCGACCAGACGCTCCGGGAGCCGCTCGTTCTCCCGAGCCGGGTGCCCAACCTCTTGATGAACGGCGCCGCCGGGATCGCGGTCGGGATGGCCACCAACGTCCCGCCGCACAACCTCGGGGAACTGGTGGACGCCCTGACCGCCCTCATCGACGACGCGGACATTTCGGCCGATGCCCTCCTCCGGATCGTCAAAGGGCCCGACTTTCCCACGGGCGGTCTGATCCTCGGCCGCGACGGGATCCGGGCGGCTTACACGAAGGGGCGAGGGAGTATCGCGGTCCGCGCGAGGACGGCGACCGAGGAGCTGCACGGCGGGCGTACCGCGATCATCGTCACCGAGCTGCCGTACATGGTCAACAAGGCCGCGCTGGTTGAGCGGGTCGCGGAGCTCGTCCGGGAGAAGAAGCTCAATGGCGTGAGCGACCTGCGCGACGAAAGTGACCGCAGCGGGATGCGGGTTGTCATCGAGCTGCGCCGGGACACAAACCCCCAGATCGTGCTCAACCAGCTCTTCAAGCACACGCAGATGCAGACGACGTTTGGGGCGATCATGCTGGCGCTCGTGGATGGCGTCCCGCGGGTCCTGACGCTCAAGCAGATCCTGGGGCATTATCTCGATCATCGCAAGGTGGTCGTCACCCGCCGCATCGAGTTCGAGCTGCGCAAGGCCAAAGCGCGCGCCCACATCCTGGAGGGGCTGAAGATTGCCCTGAAATCCCTGGATGAGGTCATCAAGCTCATCAAGAAGGCGAAGGACATCCCGACGGCTCGGGAGGGCCTGAAGAAGGAGTTCTCGCTCAGTGACGCGCAGGCGACGGCGATCCTCGAGATGCGGCTCCAGCGCCTCACCGCGCTCGAGCGCGAGAAGCTGGACGAGGAGTACAAGGAGCTGATCAAGGCGATCTCCTACTACGAGGACGTCCTGCGCCATGAGCGGAAATTGCGCGACATCATCAAGAGCGAGCTCGCAGAGGTGAAGCAGCAGTTCGGGGATGACCGGCGCACACGGATCACAGGCAAGGACGTCGAACTGGAAGAGGAAGACCTCATCCCCGATGCCGACGTGGTCATCACCCTCACCCACAACGGCTACATCAAACGCCTCCCGCTCGATACCTACCGCAGGCAGAGCCGGGGCACGCGCGGGGTCATGGGGATGGAGACGAAGGAAGAAGATTACGTCGAGATGGTCACGGTCACCACCAACCACGCCTTCCTCCTCTTCTTCACGAACCGGGGGAAAGTCTATCGGGTCAAAGCCTACGAGGTGCCCGAGGCGGGGCGGACGGCGAAGGGCACCAGCCTGGCCAACCTCCTTACGACTACCCAGGGCGAGCGGGTCAATGCGATCATTCCGATCCGGTCGTTCGAGGACGCGGGACACCTGTTCTTCGCCACGGCCCGAGGTCACGTGAAGAAGACGGGCCTGATGGAGTTCATCAATGCCCGGCGGGCGGGCATTGTGGCGATCACGCTTGGCAAGGGGGACGAGCTGGTCGGCGTGCACCTCACGGATGGCAAGCAGGAGATCATCCTGGTGTCCCGCCTGGGGCAGGCGATTCGGTTCAAAGAGGCCGGCGTGCGCGAGATGGGTCGCGCCGCGCGCGGGGTCATCGGCATGCGCCTCCGCAAGGACGACGCCGTGGTCGGAATGGCCAGGAGCGGGGAGGGGCAGTACCTCCTGACCGTCACCGAGCTCGGGCTCGGCAAGCGGACGCCTTTCAATCAGTACCGGCTCCAGAGCCGCGGCGGGTCGGGCGTCAAAGCGGTTCGGCTCACTCCGAAGACGGGACCCGTGGCGGCGGTGCGGGCCGTGGGCGGGGACGAGGACGTTCTGGTCATCACCGCTCGGGGCATCGTGAATCGGCTCTCCGTCCGGGAGATCTCCACGCAGGGACGCGCGGCCCAAGGTGTCCGGCTTAAGCGGCTGGATGAGGGCGACCGGGTCTCGGCGATTGCGCCGATCGCCGCGCGGGATGAGACCCCCGACACCTAACATCCGGTCGCGTCGATATCCCCGGCGTGACCGCTCGGGGGCGCCCGCGAGGAACGCCGTCCGGGACCGCCAGATTCGTCTGCGGCGCGCCCGCCGCGACGACCTGCCGGACATCCGCCGCATCAGCGGACGCGTCCGCCGAAACGACTATGTGCCCCCGGCGTTTCCGCGGTGGATCAGGGACCCTCGCTCGTACGCGCTTGTGGCGGAATCGGACGGGCGCGTCGTCGCCGTGACCCGGGCCCGCCTCGTCACGCCGCATGAAGCGTGGGGGCAAGGGATCCGGGTCGATCCTGCCTGGCAGGGCCGTGGGATCGGCGTGGCGATCACGCGGCATTGGCCCGATGCGCTCTACCGGCGGGGTGCGCGCGTGGCCCGCGTCGCTATTCTGGGCGACAACGTGGGATCAAAGCGGATGGTCGCGAAAAGCGGCTTTCACATCGCGGCGCGCACGATCCGCCGGGGATGGTGGGGTCAGCCTCTCCGGAGCGGTGCGGCGTCACGCTCGAACGGACTCTCCCCACGCGGGACGAGGGTGCCGGTGCGGCGCGCGCCAGCCGCGGCATCGCAGGCGGAGACCGTGTCGTTGACGCGGGCGCGAAGCGGGGGCGCCCTGTGGCGCCGGATCCGCCTGTCGCCGTCCCTCGCCCGGAACGGATACCTGGTTCTCAGCGGAGATTACTACGCGGCGCTGACGCGCGAGCGCGTCGATCGCTACGTCCGCCGGGGTGACGCCTATCTCGCCGGGCCGGCGTTTTGCCTTCTCGACCGCCGCGGGATCGGCCTGGTGCCGCGCCCCGGCTGGTGGATCGTGGCGCTGGGCGGGCCGCCGCGGGCGGCGGCGCGTCTCGCGCGGGAGGTCGTCCGGCGTGCGGCGCGCCGGAGGATCCGGGAAGTGTGGGTCGACGCGGGTCCGGATCGTCGACTCATTCACGCGCTGGAGGATGAGGGATTCACCGCACCGTCTTCCTGGGGCGAGGTCGTGGTCATGGAAGCGCGGCTCCCGCTAGCGGGATCCCGGTGATGCCGGACAGGACTCCGCGTTCTCGTCACGTCCCCGCGTCATCGCCCTCCTCGATCTCCGTCGCCTGACTCTCTTGTCGTTGGATCATCACGACGCGGTCTCGCGTTCTGCGGAGAGGTCATCGCGGGCATAAGAGGAGTAGGAGATGAGGGTCGCGGCGCGAACACACGGCCCGATGTGCGCAGGAGGGATGAGAGGTCGCGCGTGGCGAAGAGGGAGAATCGTGAACGTGTTCGACGGGATCTGCGGAGGCGCGGTGTGATGGACGGCGGTGTCGAGGGAATAGTCGCGTACCTCGTGGAGACGTGGTCGTCGCTCCTTGCCTCCGTGGAGGGCGTGGACGACGCGCTGTTCCACTGGTGCCCCGGCCCAGAGTACAATTCCATCGCGATCCTCCTCCGCCACCTCGCGGGCAGCGAGCGGTGGTGGATCGGAGAAGCGATCGGCGGGATCCCCAGCCGCCGGGTCCGGCAGTCTGAGTTTGCGCACGACCTGCCGCAGCGCGAAGACGTCCTCCGCGCCGTGGACGAGGCGCGCGCCCTCACGCGCCGGGTCCTCGCCCCGCTCACGATGCAGGATCTTCAGGCGCAGACCGCTCCCGGGGTGACGGTCGGGAATCCGCCCCGGCGTCCCACGAAACTGTGGGCCCTGCTCCACTACCTGGAGCATCTCGGCTATCACCGCGGCCAGGCCCTGCTCCTCCTCAAGCTCGGCCGCACGGCGATCGCCGGGACGGCCGCGCGCTGACCCCGTCCGGCCTCCGATGCGCTGGGAACTCTGCCGCAGGACGCATGCCCGCCTCAGGCGGATCGTGGGCGCGCTGGGCTTCTCTCACGTCGATCCGGCCCGTATTTTCTGCGTACGCGGGTACGGCTCGACGTCCGAGGCGTGGGCGCGCATCTGGGGACTCCCCGCGCTGTGGCAGCAGGTGCTGGGCACCGGGCCGGCCTACGTCGTGGAGATCATCGAGCCCGTCTTCAGCCGGCTTCCGGAGGACGAACAGGACCGGATTCTGATTCACGAGCTCCTGCACATCCCCCGCACGTTCAGCGGAGCGATCCGCCCTCACCGGACTCCCACGTTCCGGATCACCCGGCGAACGGTCGAGCGGTACTATCAGAGATATCTCGCAGCCGGCCACGGCGGGGGGAACGGGTTGGACGTGTCCGCGACGCCGCACGCGCTGGCCGGAGGGCCCGAGGGGACACGTGCAGCCGACGTTCGCCCGCGGCCGCCGGCCGCGGCCCACAGGCCCTCGTCGCGGCCGTGGCGTCGGAGCCGCCGTCGGAGAGCATGACCGGGGTGAGTGATGTTCGAGAATTCTGAGAAGCTGTTCATCTTTCTGGTGATCGCGCTCCTGTTCTTGGGTCCCTCGAAGATGGCCGGGCTTGGCACGACGATCGGCCGGGCGATCCGCGACTTCCGAAGCGCCGTGCGGGGAGCCCAGGAAACCTTCAGCGAGGAGTTTTCTGCGGGGACTCTCGAGTCGCCCGCGTCCCTCCCGGTTCCGGATCCCGTTTCGGATCCCGCCGCGTCATCGCCCCAGGACATCGCGCCGACACCGAGGAGCGCAGGGGAGGCGCCGGAGGTCCCGGCGGGACCCGCCGAGTCTCCGCCGCCGTCCCCCGCCGTTGAAGTCGATGATCAGTCGTCCCTCGCCTCCGAGCCCTCGGCGCAGGCACTGGCGGAGCACCGCTCGTGGGCGGACCACGAGCGCCGTGGGTGAGGCCGGGCCGTGGTGACCGTTCCGTTCAGCGGGTAAAGATCGGAAGCATCCCCAGGGAGATCAACTCGGGGTTCCGGTAACCTCCCTCCTCGAGCAGCACGGTAGCGCGAGCGACGATCTGGGCGTCCACCCGGCGCATTAGCTCCTCCACGGCGCGGAGGCTGCCGCCGGTGCTCACGACATCGTCCACCACGGCGACCTTCTTCCCGCGGATCCGGTCGGCCTCGACGCCGTCGAGCACCAGAGACTGCACCGCCGCCGTGGTGATCGACTTCGCCTCGACGATGATCGGGTTTTTCATGTATCCCTTCACGCTCTTGCGGCACACGATATACGGAAAGTAGTGGCCGGCGTCCGGGTGCGACAGATAGGTGGCGACCATGTGGACTAGGGGGAGGGCCTTCGCCTCGAGCGAGACGACGTAGTCGAACGCGAGGGGCCGCAGCCGGTCGGCGATCGCGCGGGCGCAGGCGTTCGTCAGCTCGACGTCACCCAGGAGGACGAACGCGGCGATCCAGAGGGAGTCTGTAATCGGGACGATCGGAAGCCGGCGCCGGAGTCCCGCCACGGTGATCTCGTGATACTCGCGGCCGTCATACTTCACGCAGATCCCTCCCTGGAGAAACCCGGACCTGTCCATTCTGCCATGGAGCGCCCGGCACCTGTCCGGCCCAGAGTGCGCTCTGGGCCGTGCTGTGACGCCCGCGCGCGTCATGGTCCCCTGGGTCCGCGTGTGCCGCCGCGGGCCGCCAGGCTTGTGCGGGCGCCGGGCCGTTCCCTATAATTGGGGAGGCGTGGGGGGAGGGAAGGTACGGAAATCGACGGGGCGACCACAGTCGCGGGCCTGATCGGGGACACGGTGCGGGGGAGTCTCTCCCCGCGGCTTCACAACGCCGCTTTTGCTGCCTCCGGCCTGAACTGGTGTTATGTCGCGTTCCCGGTGCCCCGCGATCGTCTGGGGGATGCGCTTCGAGGGCTCGCGGCTCTTGGCGTCGCCGGCGTGAACGTGACGGTCCCGCACAAAGAGGCGGCCCTGGCCTATCTGGACGAAACCACCGACGACGCCCGCGGGATTGGCGCGGTGAACACGATCCGCGTCGCCGGCCGCCGTCTCATTGGACATAACACGGACGGCGCCGGACTGCTCGATGCGCTTCGCGCCGATGGCCGGGTCGCCGTCGAGGGCGCTCGCGCCGTGATCATCGGGGCGGGGGGCGCGGCCCGGGCCGCGGCCTTTGCGCTCGCCGGCGCCGATGCAGCGGCGGTGGCGGTCGCAAATCGAAACTGGGACCGCGCGGCATCCCTTGCGGACGCCGTGCGCCAGGCGTTTCCCCGCTGCGCGGTGGACGCCCTGCCGCTCGATGGCGGAGCGCTCGCGGCAGCGCTGCGCGACGCGTCGCTGCTGATCCAGGCCACGCCTGCGGGACAAGACGTCCCGCGCGCGGTCTCGCCGGTCCCCGCCGAGGCGCTGCACGCGGGCCTGTTCGTCATGGACATGGTCTACGACCCCCCGGAGACCACGCTGCTGCGCGACGCCCGCGTCCGCGGATGCCGAACGCTGGGCGGGTTGCCGATGCTCGTGTACCAGGGCGCGCGGGCGTTCGAGATCTGGACGGGCCGGCCGGCACCGGTCGAAGTGATGCGGGACGCCGTAGGGTTGTCTCGGAGGATTCCCTCGGAGGACGTGAGCGGATGCTGCGGTTCCTGACCGCGGGCGAATCCCACGGGCGAGGGCTGCTGGCGATTCTGGAAGGGATGCCCGCCGGCGTCCCGGTGTCCGAAGAGGAGATCGACGTCCAGCTCGCGCGCCGGCAGCACGGGTACGGCCGCGGGGGCCGCATGCAGATCGAGCAGGACCGCGCCGAGATCTACAGCGGGATCATGGGCGGGACCACGATCGGCGCGCCGATCGGCCTCCTCATCGGCAACAAGGACTGGCGGAAGGAGGAGCCTCCCCTCACCCGCCCCCGTCCAGGGCATGCGGACCTGGCGGGGGCCCTCAAGTATCACTTCGATGACGTCCGGCGCGTGCTCGAGAGATCGAGCGCGCGCGAGACCGTGGCCCGGGTGGCGGCCGGGGCGGTGTGTCGAGCCCTCCTCGCGCAATTCGGGATTGCGCTGTGCAGCCACGTCGTGGAACTCGGCGGCATCGCCGCGACCCGGCGGCCGGAGCGGCCGGAGGACATTCCCGCCCTGGCCGAGAGATCGCCGCTGCGGTGCGTCGATGCCGAGGCGGAAGCCCGCATGATCGCGGCGATCGACGAGGCGAAGGCGCGCGGCGATACCCTGGGCGGAGTGTTTGAAGTCGTCGTCACCGGCCTGCCGGTGGGGCTGGGGTCGTACGTGCAGTGGGACCGCCGGATCGACGGCCGGCTCGCGCAGGCGATGATGTCGATCAATGCCATCAAGGGCGTCGAGATCGGGGAAGGCTTCACGGAGGCCCGCCTCCCGGGGTCCGCCGCGCACGACGAGATCTTCTATGACTCGATGCGGGGATTCTACCGGGGGACGAACCAGGCGGGCGGGACCGAGGGCGGCATGACGACGGGCGACGCCCTGGTGATCCGCGCCGCCATGAAGCCCCTCAGCACGCTCCGCAGCCCGCTCGCGTCCGTGGACATCGTCACGAAGGAGCGGGTCGAGGCGGCGGTGGTACGCAGCGACGTAACGGCCGTTCCCGCCGCCGGTGTGATCGGCGAGGCGATGGCCGCGTTTGTTCTCGCGGACGCGATGATCGAAAAGTTCGGGGCGGACAGTCTCGACCAGATGCGCACGGCGTACGATGCCCACCAGCGGTGGGTACGGACGGGACCCGGAGGTCCGTGAGCGCATGCGCCCCAACGTCGTGCTCATCGGGTTCATGGGCGCGGGAAAGACGGCCGTCGGCCGGGAGGTCGCCGCCCGCCTGAGCTGCCCGTTCGTGGACACCGACAGCCTCGTCGAAGAGCGGGCTGGCCGTCCCATTCCGCGCATCTTCAGCGAGGAAGGAGAGGAGGCGTTCCGGCGGCTCGAGGCGGAGGTTGTGGCGGCCGCGAGCGAGGGCGAGGGCTCGGTCATCGCGACCGGCGGCGGGGTCGTGCTGCGGAGGGAGAACATGGAGCGCCTCCGCCGGAACGGGGTGATCATCGCGCTGCGGGCGGATCCCGCGGCCCTCCGGGCCCGCGTGGGGGGCGGAGCCGATCGTCCCCTGCTGGGATCCGACCCGGAGGAAGGCATCCGGCGGCTACTTGCCGAGCGCGAGGCGCTCTACCGGGAGGCTGATCTCACGGTGGACACGTCCACGCTTTCCCTCGAGGAGGTCGTGGCGCGCGTGGTGGCCTTCGTCGCGACGCCGAACGGACGTGGGCGCGCCGCGGAGCGAACTGTCTCTGAGCAGGTTATACGTGTCGCACTGGGCGCGCGCGGGTATGACGTCCGCGTCGGGCAGGGAGTGATCCCGCGGACCGGCCAGTACCTGCGCGCCTGCGGCATAGGGGGCCGGCTCGCGCTCCTGACCCATCCACGCCTGGACGCATTGTACGGGCGTCCTCTGCTCGGGTCGTTGCGGGAGGCTGGCTACGAGACCATCACGATCATGGTCCCGCCATCCGAGTCCAGTAAGAGCCTTCGGACGGCCGCGCGCGCCTATGATGCGCTCGTGCAGGCTCACCTGGACCGAACGGGGGCGCTCCTTGCGCTCGGCGGAGGCATCGCCGGCGACCTCGGCGGGTTCGTCGCCGCGACGTTTCTCCGGGGGATTGCCTGGGTGGTGCTCCCGACGACCCTGCTGGCGCAGGTGGATGCCAGCATCGGTGGCAAGACGGCTGTCAACCATCCGCGGGCCAAGAACATCATCGGCGCCTTTCATCAGCCCGCCCTGGTTCTGGCGGACATCGACACGCTGCGGTCACTCCCGCGGCGTCAGATCCGGTCCGGGATGGCCGAGGTGATCAAGACCGGTGTGATCGGCGCTCCGGATCTGTTCGCCTATCTCGAGGCGCATCTTCGGGAGGTCCTCGCGCGTCGGCCGGAGGCGCTGGCCAGGGTGGTGAGCCGGTGCGCGGAATACAAGGCCGGTATTGTGTCGGACGACGAGCGCGAGGCCGCCGGTCGCATCGCGCTCAACTACGGGCACACGATCGGCCACGGCATCGAGGCGGCCGCCGGGTTTCGCGGGATCAGCCACGGCGAGGCGATCGCGGTGGGGATGACGCTCGAAGCCCGGCTGGCGGTGGCGCTCGGGATCTGTGATCCCGCCCTTCTGGATCGCCAGACCGCGCTTCTCCGGCGAGCGGGCCTCCCCGTGCGCGGCACCGAGCTCCGCCGGGGCCGGGCCCCCGCCCCCGAGGCCGTGGTGGCCGCGATGGCGCATGACAAGAAGGTCCGCGGCGGGCTGCTCCGATTCGTCCTCCCCTCCGCGCTCGGGCAGACGGTCGTCCGGGACGATGTGCCGGAGCGGTTGCTGGAGGAGGTGCTCGCCAATGGTTAGGGTGTTGGTGATCCACGGCCCCAACCTGAACCTCCTGGGTCAGCGGGAGCCGGAGATTTACGGCAGCACCACCCTGGCCGAGATTGATGCGCAGCTTCGGGCGCTGGCTGAGGAGCACGGCGCGGAGGTGGAGACGTTTCAGACCAACCACGAGGGCGCGATCGTCGACCGGCTGCACGCCGCCGCGGACCGGTATCAGGCCGTGGTGCTCAATCCGGGGGGTCTGACACACTACAGCATTGCGCTGCGCGATGCGATCGCCGCGGTCCCGGTGCCCGTCGTCGAGGTTCACCTGTCCAATATCCACGCCCGCGAGCCGTTCCGCCGCGTCTCAGTGGTCGCCCCGGTGGCCGCCGGCCAGATCGCGGGGTTCGGGCCGCACAGCTACCTTCTCGGACTGCGCGCCGCCCTGGCGTTGGCGCGGGCCGATTCCCGGAGGGTGTGATGCGGTTCCGCGGGATTCGGGGCGCGGTGACCGTGGACGCCAATACGGAACGGGCGATTATGGACGCCACGTCTGAGCTCCTGGATAAAATGGTGCGCGCCAACAGCGTGGACGCCGACGACATCGCCGGGGTCCTGTTCACGGTGACGCCCGACCTGACCGCGTGCTTCCCCGCCGAGGCGGGCCGGCGTCTCTCCGGATGGTCCCAGGTTCCCCTCCTGTGCGCCCAAGAGATCCCGGTGCCCGGCGCGCTCCCGAAGTGCGTGCGCGTCCTCATGCTCGTGAATACCACGAAGACCTCGGGTGAGATCCAGCACGTCTATCTCCGCGGCGCGGAGCAGCTCCGCCCTGACCTGACGCCCCGCACGTGATGCCGCACGCTGATCGTGCCCTGGTGGTCGGGCCGGGCTCGGCGCTGCGCGGGACCCTGCGCATGCCCGGGGACAAGTCCATCTCCCACCGAGCCGCCCTTCTCGGTGCGATCGCGCACGGCACGACGCGGGTGACGGGGTTCTTGCACGCCGATGACTGCCTGGCGACGCTCCGATGTCTCCGTGACCTCGGGGTGTCGATCGAAGAGACGCCGGAGCATCTCGTCATCCGCGGGCGCGGTCTGGAGGAGCCGGAGGACGTGCTGGACGTTGCCAACTCCGGGACAACGATCCGTTTGCTCGCCGGCGTTCTCGCCGGGCAGCACTTCCACAGTGTCCTCACGGGGGACGCGTCCATCCGCCGCCGGCCGATGGATCGGATCACAGAACCCTTGCGCCGGATGGGCGCGAGAATCTCGGGCCGGGCCGGAGGACGGCGCGCTCCCCTCAGCATCGAGGGCGGAGGTCTGCGGGGGATCGCGCACGCGACACCGGTGGCCAGTGCCCAGGTGAAGTCGGCGATCCTCCTGGCCGGCCTTTTCGCCGACGGGGAGACCGTCGTCCGGGAACCGTCCGTGAGCCGCGATCACACGGAGCGAATGTTGGCGGCCTTCGGCGTTCCCGTGGCGCGGGATGGACTCACCGTCCGGCTCCGCGGCCCGGCGTCGCCCGAGGGAGCCGCGCTGCGCATCCCGGGGGACCTGTCGTCGGCGGCCTTCTTCCTGGTGGCGGCCGCGTGTGTGCCGGGGTCGGAAGTGATCGTGGAGGACGTCGGGCTGAACTCCACGCGCACCGGGCTCCTGGACATTCTCCGGCAGATGGGAGCCGTGGTGGAGGTCCGAGATGTGCGCGAGGAGGGGGGAGAGCCGCTCGGCACGGTGATGGTGCGCGCGGCACCCCTGCATGGCACGACGATCGAGGGGGACCTCATCCCGCGGGCGATCGACGAACTGCCGGTAATCGCCGTGGCTGCCTGCCTGGCCGAGGGGGAGACCGTGATCCGCGATGCCGCGGAGTTGCGCGTCAAAGAGTCCGACCGGATCGCGGCTCTGGCGCGCGAGCTCGGCCGGCTCGGGGCCATGATCGAGGCGCAGCCCGATGGGCTGGCGATCGCGGGGGGCCGGCGGCTGCGGGGCGGCCGCGCCGCCAGCGGCGGCGACCACCGGATCGCGATGGCGCTCGCCGTGGCCGGGCTCTGCGCCCAGGCACCGGTCGTGATTGAGGATCCGGATTGCATCCGCACGTCGTTTCCGGAGTTTGAGGCGATCCTCCGCCGGGTCGCCGGCCGGTGATCCACGACCCGCTGAACCTGCTGCTCATGTCGGTGATCGTGGCCGGCGCGGCCGCGGTCAAAGGAACGATCGGGTTTGGGTTCCCTCTGATCGCCGTCCCGTTGCTGTCGACGATCCTGGGGCCGCGCGTCGCCGTGCCCGTGGTGGCCATCCCCACGCTGCTGAGCAATGTGTTCATCGTGAGCCGTGGCGGGTTCAGCCGGGGGAGCGCCTCGCTGGCGCTGGTCCTCGTGGGGATCATCATCGGCACGCCCGCCGGCGCCCTGCTGATCAGGGTTCTCGAGCCGCGCGTCCTTTCTGTCCTCGTCGGCGCGGCGGCCCTCCTCTACGTGCTGGCGACCCTGTTCCGGCTCACGGTCCTGATCCCGCCCGCCGCGGTGCTGCCCGCCGCGCCGATCGTGGGGGTCGGGGCCGGTGTGATGGGGGGCCTGACCGGCATCTCGTCGCCTTTGCTGGCCAGCTACCTGCACATGCTGCGCGTCGGCAAGCGGGAATTCGTCTTCTGGATCACGATCATGTTTTTCGCGGGCAACGCCGTCCAGGTCGGGAGCTACGTCCGGCTGGGCCTGTACGCCGGACCGGTGTTGAGCACGTCGCTGTTCGCGTGTCTTCCGATGATGGTAGGAACGTGGTCCGGACTCGCGCTGCAGGACCGCATTCGACCGGAAACGTTCAGCCGGGTCGTTCTCGCGATCGTGTTCCTGGCCTCCCTCAACCTGCTGGCGAAAGGCCTCGGCTAGTCCGTCTAGACACGCAGCGGCGGGGGAATACCCACGTCGCGGGGGTGGTTCAGCGTGAATGTGGGGTCCTGGTCATCAACCCTCCGCACGGTGTGCCGGACCGCGGGCGCGGCCGTCGCCGTCGCCGGCTGTCTGGTGCTGGCCGGATGGATCCTCGACACCCCAGCCCTGAAGAGCCTCTTTCCCGGCATGGCGGCGATACCTCCGCTTGCGGCGTGGGGCTTCCTCTTTGCCGGTGCGTCTCTCTGGCTGTCTCAGAGCGGTCCCCGGGATTCTGCCGGCCGGCACGCGCGGCTCGTGGCATTCGCGGCCGCAACGCTCGTCGTTCTGATTGGCGCCCTGACGCTCCTCGCCTCCATCGTCGGCCGCGGTTCCGCCATCGATCGCCTTCTGTTTCGCGGCATGCTCGGAGCCGGGCGGATCACGTCCGACGCGGGGTTAAGTCTCTTCCTCCTCGGCTGCGCCTTGATGCTTCTGGAGGAAGACCGCCGGGGCAATGCCAGGCTCGCGGAGTTTCTCGCCCTCATGACGGCCGCGGTCACTCTGCTGGTCCTCACAGCCTACTTCTACGGTGTCCGCGTCTTTCACGGAGCGATCTCCGACGTCCTCATGCCGCCCCAGACCGCGCTCGTATTCGCCGTGTTGTCCGCGGGCATCCTGTGTGCGCGTCCCAGCCGCGGAGTCGTTGAGATCCTCAGCAGCGAGAGTGCGGGGGGATCGATCGCCCGCCGCCTGGCGCCCTCGGCCGTCGGCGTTCTGCTGCTGGTGGGCCTCGCCGCCCTCGCGGGCCAGAGGAGCGGGCTGTACGACGCGCCGTTCGGATTTTCGCTTCTCGTCGTCGTGAGCGCGGTCATCATCGTCGTCCTCGTCTGGTGGAGCGCCCGGTCACTCACTCATGCGGAGAGCGGACGCAGGCAGGCAGAGGAGGATCTGCGCGAGGCGAACTCACAGCTCGCCGGGTGGGTCGGCGAACTGGAACAGCGTGATAGCGAGATCAACCGCCTCGGCGAGGTGGGCAATCTCCTGCAGAGTTGTGTGACGCCCCACGAAGTCTACCGCGTGGTCGCCACGGCCGCCGAGCTCCTGTTTCCCGCGCGGCCGGGGGCACTGTACGTACTGGCTCCTCCGGGGGATCTCCTGGATACCGTGGCCGTCTGGGGTGAGCACCCGCCCTCTGTCGCGTTTAGGCCGGAGGAGTGCTGGGCGCTCCGCCGCGGTCGTCCGCATGTGGTGGACGATACCGGCGCGGGGCTCGCCTGCGCGCACCTGACCGAGCCTCTGCCGGACGGGTACATGTGCGTCCCCATACTGGCTCAAGGCACCGCCCTGGGCGTCCTGCACCTGCGGATCGGTCCCCGCGGCCGCATCGGACATGACGAGAGCCCGGGGCGCCTGCTGGAGTCCGAACAGCGGCTTGCCGAAACCGTTGCCGACCAGGTTGCGCTCGCTCTCGCGAACTTGCGGCTGCGCGAGACCCTGCGCACGCAGTCCATCCGCGATCCCTTGACCGGCGTCTTCAACCGCCGGTACATGGAGGAGTCGCTGGACCGCGAGCTCCGACGAGCAGCCCGCAGAGGGTACCCGGTCAGCGTGATCACGCTGGATGTCGATCATTTCACGCGCGTCAACGAGACCGCGGGCCGCGACGCGGGCGACGCGTTGCTGCGCGTGCTGGGAGAGTTTCTGCGAAGCCGCATCCGCAAGGAGGATATCGCCTGCCGCTTCGGGGGCGGGGAGTTTACGCTTATCCTCCCCGAGGCCCCATTGGACGTGGCCTGCCAGCGCGCCGAGGCTCTGCGCGACGGGTTCAAACGTCTCGACGTGAGTCACCATGGGCAGCCCCTGAAGGACGCGAGCCTGTCCCTCGGCGTGGCGGTTGCCCCGCAGCATGGCGCGACCACGGAGGCGCTGCTGAGGTCCGCGGGGGAGGCGCTGCGCCGGGCCAAAACCGGCGGGCGCGACCGCGTGATGACCGCCGCCTAGCTTGCCGCTTCACTCCTATGGCTATGTAGAGCGGTCATCCCATCGAAGATACTGCGTCCTCGTCATGAATGCGGAGGGCGAAGATGATACCGAGCAGCCCGAAAACGATCGAAGAAGCGAACGCGACATGGTATGCAAACAGTTGTGCACCATATTCTTTTCGGTTCGGTCCGAGGTACTAGGGAAGCCTGCATAA
>DASUDA010000093.1:0-16346 GCA_036275835.1 bacterium
GTCCGCGTGCGGTCGAAGCGCGGTGAGATCAGGGTTCGGGCGATCGTGACGAAGCGCCTGGGGCAGCTCGACCTGGGGGGGAAGAAAGTGTGGGAGATCGGCATCCCTATTCACTGGGGGTTCGTCGGCATTGCGGCCGAGCTGTACCCCGAGAAGTCCCAGCACTGGCTGGCCAACTCCCTCACCCCCTTCGTGGGGGACGCCAACTCGCGGACACCCGAATTCAAGGCGTTTCTCGTCAACATCGAGAGGCTCTGATGGGCGGGACCGCGACGGGTATCGCGCCCTGGACCGACCGCCGGCGCCGCGCCGAGGCGCTGAGGGAGCGCTACCCATTTGCCCGCGAGGTGTTGACGCTCTACGGCGCTCTTCTCGGTCCTCAGGAGGAGGCGTTTGCAGCGGCCCGGGCCGATCCCCCCGAACCTTCTCATGTGCCAGGCTACATCGCAGACCGTGTGTTCCCGGCGGTCGTGGACGCGACTCTCGCCGATGGCCCCGCGACTCTCGCCGAGTTCGTCCGCGGTCGCGCGGCCGCCGGCGATTCTAGGGGGATCATCCAGGCCTGGCTTGCGGGCGAGGACCAGCCTCCTGTCGATCGGTACCTCGCTCGTGCCGCGGCCGCCCCGGTGCTGGAGGCCCTCGGTCCCGCGGCCGCCGCCGCCTGCCCCGGCCCCCGGGACCAGCGTCATTGCCCCACCTGCGGCGGTCCTCCGCAGGTGAGTTACTTCGCGCTCTCCGCGGAGGACCTGGTCACCGGCCGCCGCTACCTCGTGTGCGCGCGCTGCGCGGCAAGCTGGTCGTACCCGCGCCTGACGTGCGCGGGCTGTGGGGAGACCACGGGGTCGCGGTTGTCCGTGTTCGCGGAAGAGGGGACCGCGGAGGCCGAGGTCTCCGGCCACATCGTCCGCGGCCTCGACGCCCAGCGCAGGCAGGCGTCCGAGCGTGATCTTCGCTTTCCCCATATCCGGATCGAAGCCTGCGAGACCTGCGCCCGGTACCTGCTCAGTATTGACATGGCGCGGGACCCCACGGCCGTCCCGCTGGTCGACGAGATGGCCGCGATCCCGCTCGATCTCTACGCCGCTGACCGAGGCCTGGCGAAAGTCGTGCCCAATCTCATGGGGGTATGAGCGATGGCGGAGCCAGTGGGGTTCTTCACCGACACCAGCATCTGCATCGGGTGCAAGGCGTGCGAGGTGGCGTGTAAGGAGTGGAACCAGCTCGAGGGGAACGAGCCGAAGTTCCTCGACAGCTTCGACAACACCGGCGCCCTTGACGCGCAGAACTGGCGCCACGTCCAGTTCTACGACCGCGTCCCCGATGCGCCCATGACCGAGGGCAACGGGCACGCCTGGCTGATGATGTCCGACGTGTGCAAGCACTGCAAAGTTGCGAGCTGCCTGGAGGTCTGCCCGACGGGGGCCATCGTCCGGACCGAGTTCGACACCGTCTTCATTCAGCAGGACGTCTGTAACGGCTGCCGGTACTGCATCTCGGCCTGCCCCTTCGGCGTGATCGGCTTCAACGCGAACACGGGCACCGTTCACAAGTGCACGTTCTGTTACGACCGGCTGCAAAACAACCTGATGCCCGCCTGCGCCAAGGCCTGCCCCACGCAGTCGATCCAGTTCGGCCCCCTCTCCGAGATGCAGAAGAAGGCCGACGCCAGACTGGCGCAGCTCCACGCCCAGGGCCAGACGCAGGCGCAGCTCTACGGCCGGGACGACAAGGTGTACGGCGGGCTCAGCGCGTTTTTCCTGCTCATGGATAAGCCGGAGGTCTACGGACTGCCGAATGTGGAGAACGCCGTCCTTCCCCGGCGCAACAACCGGGGCGGCTACCTGGGCAGTTTCTTCACCGCCGTTGTTGGGATGGTCGCCGGCCTGGTCGCGTTTCGCAACCACCGCATGGCCGAGCGATCGGGGACGGTCGACACCGCGGGGAGGCCACGGTGATGGCTGAGCACTTCGTCCAGCCGCCGCACTGGGAATGGTACATCATCGGGTACTTCTTCATCGCCGGACTCGCGGGCGGCTCCTATGCGCTGGGGACGATGCTGCGGCTCTCGGGGAGCCCGGCCGACGAAGCGGCGGCGCGCGTGGCCTTTCGCGTCGCCTTTCCGCTCCTGATCCTGTGTCCGATCCTTCTCACGCTCGACCTGGGCCAGCCGCTGCGCTTCTGGCATATGCTGATCAACACAACGCCGGGCCAGACCGGCGTGATCTTCAAGTACTGGTCGCCGATGTCGGTGGGCTCCTGGGTCCTGCTGCTCTTCGGAGTCTTCGCGTTCGTCTCGTTCATCGAGGCCCGCGCGCTCGACAGGCGGATGCGCGGCGCGCTGTCTGACGCCGTCGTCCGCGCGCTCTCGGGCGGCTCCGGTCTGGTGTTCAACATTGTCGGATCCCTGCTCGGGCTTTTCGTCGCCTCCTACACCGGCGTGCTGCTCAGCGTCTCCAACCAGCCCATCTGGAGCGACACCTGGACCCTGGGGGGTCTCTTCCTGGCGTCGGGGTTGAGCGGGTCCGCCGCGCTGCTCGCCCTCTCGGCCCGCTCCCGCCCTGATGCCGCGCACACGGAAGCGCGGGTCAGGCGGGCGGACGGGTACTTCGCGCTTCTGGAACTGGTGTTGATCGTGCTTTTCCTCATCACCCTCAGCACGGCCGGGACGCTGCCCCGCATTCTGGCGGGCCCCTGGCTCGTCCTGTGGCTGGTGGTGGCGGTCAGTCTCATCCCTCCGCTGCTGGGGCTCACGGGACGGGGACAGGAGATGGGGCCGCGCGCGGGGCACGGTGCCGGAGCCCGCGCGCCTGCTTCGGGACTAACGGCGGCGGTGGTCGTGCTGGTGGGCATCCTGGCCCTGCGTGCCGTGGTGATCCTGAGCGCTCAGGTCTGACCGGTCGGGGTCCGGCTGGGGTCGCGGGCTCACCGCGCCTGTGTGTGTTGTTTGGACTCGAACAGATACACCCACGGATAGAGCGGGGTCCCGTTGAAACTGCTCTCCCCGGCGAATCGATACGAACCGCGAAGCTCCGAGAGGGTCCGGGTAAGCGTGCTGTCATCAACCGGAGGGGCAACGATCAGCCACACGCGCGGGTACCGGCCGGCCAGTTGTCGCACGCCCGCGAAATCCTGTGTCGGGAACAGCTGGAGCCGGGGAGTGCGTCTGTCGAAGTAGTACGTGAACGCCATGGCGTTCGTATCGTCCCCGTACAGGAACACATCGCCGGGTTTGACCCATTTCGTCACGAGCGCGGCCGCGGCGCGATACTGATAGGGGCGGAAATCCGGATCGAAGTAGTAGCGGACCAGCACAGGCACGCTGTAGACGAGGAGCACCGCGGTCAGAACCGCCAGAACCCGGTCCTGGCGTTCGCGGAACGCCTGGCTCACCTCGACGATGCCGCGGGCAAGGACCGTGGCGTAGAAGGGGAAGAGAAACGCGAACCACCGCCCGTCCGGCATAGGCTTTTCCAATGGGAGCATGAAGATCACCACGGTGGGCACGAGGATCGCGCATCCGATCAGCGCCAGGTTCGATCGGTCGAAGGAGGCGATTCCTCGCCACAGGATCACCAGAAACGGCAGCAGGATGAGGAACTGCTCGACCGGCCCCCGCGGCGAGTCCGAGAAGAACAGGCTCGGCATGCCGAAGAGGGATCCCCCAAATGCGAAGAGCCCGAGAAGGCCGCCGAATCTCTTTGCGTCCCCGTCCATGCTCCGGAGCGGATGGTGGGCCAGGGTGAACTGATGGGTCAGCTGCGCGTAGAGCGACGGCACCCAGAGGCTGTACAGGAGCGCCACGAACGCGAGGCTGACGAGCCATCGGCGGAGGTTCGCGCGCTCGTATAACGCCATCCAGATCCCCTGCGCCAAGAGCACGAGGAATCCCAGATAGTCCGTATAGACCATCAACGTGATCAGGCCCACGTACACGAACCAGCGATAGCCGCCCCAGACCACGCTCCAGAGCAGGGCGAAGGTGGACCCGACGACGAGCATTCCCAGCAGGGCATACGGCCCGGCGTCCTGTCCGGTCATGATCTGCAGCGGTGCGACGGCCACCAGGAAGGCGCTCAGCAGACTCGTCGGTTCTGGAGCCACCCAGCGCGCCAGGAAGTAGGTCAGCACGACCGCGAGGAGACTGAAGATGGCCGAGGGGATCCGGATGGCCGCCTCCCCCGCTCCGGCTTTGCCGATCCAGGCCTTCATCAGGATGAAGTACAGGGGGGGATGCACGTCGCGGACCCGGAGGACGGGGAGGAGATCGTGCCATCTGAACTTCGCGACCCACACGACGACCGCTTCATCCCGCCAGACGCTGCTCTGGCCGAGCAGCACAAAACGCAGAACCGCCGCCACGGCGAGGATCCCAAAGAAGAGAACTCCCGAGCCAACACGCAGGTCTCGTGCCCAGAGGCGCCGTGACTTCGGGGCGGGTCCTCTAGGGGGAACGACGGCGGCGGCGGGGGGCAGCTCCGGATCGACCTGATCCATTAAAGAGGACACGAAGCCATCACCTTACAGGGAACATACCCCAGAACCCGCCCCCCTAGACCGCTCCCAGGCCGCGCCGCGGCCATGCCGGGCTCAGCAGGGGTCGCCGGGGCGCCGGGAGATCCGCTTTTGTCCTCAACTCGACGCGACGTGGGCATATCGTTAAACGGGTGACCACGTCACCCAAATCGTCGTACAGAACCTGAGACAGGGGTTGCAGGATGATCGTCCGCCGCCTCCTCGCCGCGCTCGTGTCGGCAGTCCTGTTAGGTGTGGGCCCCGCGGTCAGGGCCACGGAGATCGGGGGGCCGGCGACCATTCCCGTGACCGTGACCCGCGAGCTGGTCAACGTCCCGGGAGCCCCTGAGCCTCACACGCCGCGCTCGCTCAACCGCGCCCTAGCCTTCCGGTACCACCGGGCCGATGGGCCTGTCCCCTCCGTGGTGTTGGTGCTCACGCCGGGAATGACCTCCGGGGCCAATACCCTGGACCTCCTCGCCCGGGCGCTGCTGGCCGAGTCCGGACCGGACTTCGAGGTCTGGGTGACCGCTCCGCGCAGTGTGCTCCTGGAGGACCGACGGGGAATCGAGGCCGCGCTCGTCCACCAGAATCCTGACCTGGCGCTGGCCTACTACTACGGCAATCTGGCGATAGAGGGGAGGACCTTCCACCGCCTCACCGGGATGGAGGTCCCGTACGCCGCCTACTGGGGACTCGATGTCCACCTGCGCGACATCCGCGCGATCATCCACACCGTCCACGTCCGCTACCCGAGGGCACTGGTGGTCCTGGGCGGACACTCCCTCGGCGGGATTCTCGCCGCGCTTTACGCGGGATACGACTTCGGTCGGATCCCCGGGGATGATTCCCCGCCGCCTTCCGGAACGCCCGAAGACATTGGAGCGGGGGACGTGGCGGGCCTCCTTCTGTTGGACGGCGTCCCGATAAAGCTCGGGCTCGGCATCACGGCGGCCGGGTACCTTCACGGGTTCTGGCTTCCCATCCTTGGCCGCGTCCCGGGGGTGGACAGCCTGACGTCCATGAATCCCCGGACGCGATCGTGGCCCTTCATGTCGGTCAACCAGTTTAACCAGGCCTTGGAGAGCGTCCTCTTCGACGTCATCAGCGTGTACGCGTACCTCCGTCCTGAAGCGGCGAGCCACATTCCGTTCTATCCCAGGCGCGGCCTCGCCATCACGAACGAAGCGCTCGTCGCCGCGATCCTGTCCGACCAGATGCAGCCGGATTTGTTGACCCGTGCCTCGGTCGAGGCGCCCCTGGGCATCTTCCAGCGCGTCCCGGATCCGACCGGCATCAACCCCAGCGGGCTGCTCGATCTCCAGAGCGGGCAGCCCGTGCCGGGGGAGCAGCTCATCCGCTTGCCCGCGCACGATCAGTGGCGGCCTGGGCTTGTGGACTTCCGCACGCTCCTGGCCGCGATCCTCCGGCCGGGGGCCGATTTTACGCAGTGGTACTTCCCGTGGCGTCTTCCACTCGACATCGGGTTTGCGGCGGACGACCTGGACACCAGCGATCCCTTCTCGGGGCACTATATGAGCCTGACGCACGTGCGCGACACGGCGCTCCCGATCTTTATCATCGGAGCCGGCCGCGGGTTTGTCCGCTCTCCGCAAGTGGCCGAGTTCTACCGGAGCCACATCGCCACCCCGCCGTGGAAGGTGTCGGTGAGAATCCTCGACGGGTTCTCGCACCTCGACATCGGGTTGGCGGCCCCGAATCCCGCCGTGCCCCTGATCCTCGACTGGCTCCGGTCGGTCGTCCGTCAGGGCGAATAGGACAGATCGTCGCCGAGAGAGCGTCCTCTACTTCAGCAGCCTCGACCGCCTCCTGTCCGCGTACACCACCCCCCTGGCCTGGCAGGTGGGGCAGTAATACGTCTCCCGCTCCCCATAGTAAATGACGGCGATGGGAGTGCCGCAGCGGGGGCACGGCTCATTTCCGTGCCGGTGAATGCGCAGCAGATGGAGCGGCTCACGCATGGGCAGGGCGCCGGCGAAGTCCCGGCGGTGCGCGTCGAGCGCGGCCTCTAGGACCGTTTTCACGGCGCTGTGGAGCCGCGCGACCTCGTCCGGCGCGAGCGCGGTGGTGAGCGCCAGCGGCGAGAGCCGGGCCTCCCAGAGGATCTCATCCGAGTACGCGTTCCCGATGCCGGCGATGTTGCGCTGCAGCGTCAGGAAGCGTTTCACCCGTGTCCGCTCCGCCCGCAGCATTCGTGCCAGGCCCTCGGCCGTGAACTCCGGAGAGAGCGGCTCGATCCCGAGTCCGGCCAGCGGCTCGCGCGCGGCTTCCTCGCCGGCATGGAAGAGCCAGACCGACGCCGCTTTCTTGGGGCCGATCTCGATCATCCGCAGGTCGGTTCCGTCGTCGAAGGCGACGGCGATCGCCAGGTCCCTTGCCGTCCTCCCCGTGGTCTTCGGGAGGACCTGCACGCGGCCGTTTCGCCTGAGGTGCATCACCATCACGAGCCGCTGAGTCAGGTCGAAGATGAGCAGCTTGCCCCGACGCCGGATCCCGGTGATCGCCTGGCCTGAGAGGCTGCCCACCGGCGGGTCGACGGTCTTGAGGACTGACACACCCCGAACGAGGATACCCTCGATCGCGCGGCCCCGCACGCGCGGCCAGAGATTCTCCGCGAGGATCGAGACGAAAGGGAGTTCCGGCATTCTGCCCGCCCTCCGCTCCGGCGGCGATTCCCGCTACACGCCCGGACGCGGGGAGGTTCCCCGGCCGAGGTGACGGACGAACCACTCCCGGGCGAGGCGGGACACCTCCTCCAGCGCCCCGGGCTCCGAGAAAAGATGCGTCGCGCCGGCGACGATCGCGAGCTCCTTATCTCCGGCGAGGCCTTGCAATGCCTCCCTGTTCAAGGCCAGCACATCGGGGTCACGTTCACCGACGATGAGCAACGTGGGAGCGCGCACATCCTGGAGGGCACGCCGGGCAAGGTCGGGGCGGCCTCCCCGGGAGACGACCGCCCCGACGGTGCGCTGGGCGGCCGCCACCAGAGCCGCCGCCGCCCCGGTGCTGGCGCCGAAATACCCGATCGGCAGGCCGCGGGCCTCGGGAGATTCCAGAATCCAATCGGTCATACTCATGAGCCGCTCCCCAAGGAACCCGATGTCGAATCGGAGATGCCCCGTGGCGGCATCGGCTTCCTCCTCCGCCGGTGTCAACAGATCCGCCAGCAATGTGGCGAGGCCCGCGTCGCGGAGCACGCCGGCAACAAAGCGGTTGCGTGGGCTCAGGCGGCTGCTGCCGCTCCCGTGCGCGAACAGGACGACCCCCCGCGGCCCCGGGGGCACGTCGAGGACGCCCTCGAGCATCACCGCGCCGGCCCGGATCCCGACCGGTGTGCCTGTCCCTTCCCGCCGTGAGTGTCCGTGCACCGCGCACCTCGGGTCCACCGGCTACACAGTCTGTCCGATCGCCTGTACCATATTGTAGGAGGAATCGCTGGAATGCGCTTCGTCTTTCTCGGGGATGTCATGCTGGGACGGCTGGTGAACGAGCACCTCGCCACCGCGCCGCCGGAGTACCCCTGGGGAGACACCCTGTCTCTTCTCAGGTCCGCCGATGCCCTGTTCATCAATCTGGAGTGTGTGCTGGCGGACCGGGGGGACCCCTGGCCGCAGAAAATGTTCACCTTTCGCAGCGATGCCAAAAATGTCGCCGTCCTCCAGACGGCCCGCGTCACCGCCGCGTCCCTCGCCAATAACCACGCGCTCGATTACGGCGCGGAGGCGTTGCTGGAGTGTTGCGCGACTCTCCGGGCCCATGGGATCTGCCCGGCCGGGGCGGGACCGTCGATTGACGCCGCGCGGGAGCCCGCCGCCTGTGCGGTGGGGGAGGTCCGCGTGGCGTTCGTGGCCTTCACCGATGACGTGCCCGCATGGGAAGCCGGGCCCGCCGCGCCCGGGATCTTTCATGTCCCGCTGACGGTCCCGCCGAAGACGGAGTCCCCGAGACTCGGCGGCCTGCTGCGCATCATCGAGGACGCCAAGAGGCGGAGCGACATCGTGATCGTCTCCGCCCACTGGGGGCCCAACTGGGGAGCGGCCCCCCTGGCCGAGCACGTCGACGCGGCGCATCTGCTCGTCGAGCGCGGAGCGGATGTCGTCTTCGGACACAGCTCACACATCGTGCGCGGGGTGGAGATCTACCGCGACCGGCCGATCCTGTACAGCTGCGGCGACTACGTGGACGATTACGCGGTGGATGACGTCCAGCGGAACGACCAGGCGTGCATCTTCTGCCTGGACTACGACCGCGACCGTCTGCGGCAGGTCCTGCTCATCCCCACCCTGATTGCGCGCGGTCAGGCCCGGCGGGCCGGCGGGGCGGAGCGGGGGAAGATACTCCGGAAGGTGCAGGCTCTGTGCGCCAGGCTGGGGACCGCGGCGCACGAGGTCCCGGAGGGGCTGCGCATCGCTCCCTGACCCATGCCCCACGCTCGGGCGTGGTTACACTTCGATCTGCTGCCCATAGGTTGGGACGTCCGCCGCATACCCGGCCGCGGCGAGCTGGCGCGCCAGCGCGAGCGACTGTGCTTCTTCGCCGTGCACACAGTAGACGTGTCCCACCCGCGGGATCTTCCGCAGCCACGCCAGAATCTCGGAGCGGTCGGCGTGGCTGCTGAACGCCGGCAGCACCTTGACCTCGAGACGCACGTCGTAGGTTTCACCAAGGATGTGCACGGGAGACACGCCGTCGGCCAGGCGGCGGCCGAGCGTGTTGACCGCCTGGAACGAGACGAGGAGAAGCGCAGCGCGGGGATCTCCGATGCGGTGGCTCAGGTGGTAGAGGATCCGGCCCGACTCGCACATGCCGGACGTCGCGATCACGATGAACGGGTCGGTCCGGCTGTTCAGCGCCTGCGACTCCTCGATTTCTCGAATGTAATGGATCGCCGTGGACCCGAAGGGGTCCGCGTGACGCTCGAGTTCGCTCCGAATGGCCTCGTTGAGGCCCTCGGGGTGGCGGCGGTAGATTTGGGTCGCGTTCACGGCCATCGGGCTGTCGACGAAGGTGGGCACCGCCGCGACCTGGTCCGCCGCCAGATGGTACAGCGCGTAGGTGATGTCCTGCGTTCGATCGATGGCGAACGCGGGGATCATCACCGTGCCGCCGCGCGCCACGCTCTGCCGCACGGCCTCTCCCAGGCGCGGCACCGCCGCGGCGTACGGCTCGTGATCCCGATCCCCATAGGTGGACTCCGTGATCAACGCGTCCAGAGCGGGCGGCGTCTCCGGAGGACGCAGCAGCGGCGCGGTCTGGCGGCCGAGATCGCCGGTGAACCCCAACACGCGCCCGTCCGCTTCGACGACCGTGATGGCCGAGCCGAGAATGTGACCGGCGTTCGCGAACCGGATGCGGGCGGCCCCCACCTGGACGGGGGTTCCGTACGCGATCCCCCGGAGCCGGCCGATCGTGCGGTCGACGTCGGCGCTGGTGTAGAGCGGTACAACCGGCGGCTGGTCCTGGCGGCGCCGGATCTTGTTGATGCTGTGGGCGTTTTGGTGCTGGACCTTGGCGCTGTCATGAAGCACGAGCGCGACCAGATCCTGTGTGGCGGGGGTGCAGTAGATCGGTCCCTGAAATCCCGCCCCGACCAGCGTCGGCAGGTTGCCGCAGTGGTCGAGGTGGGCATGCGAAAGGACGACGGCGTCGATGCTCGACGGCGGGAAGGGAAAACGGCTGTTGGTCTCGGCGGCCTCCGCCCTGGTGCCCTGAAACAGGCCGCAGTCCAGCAAGAGCCGGGTCCCTCCGGCGTCGACGTGGTGCATCGATCCCGTGACTGTCCGGACGGCCCCGTAGAACGTGATCCGGACCATGACGACGCCAAGTACGATCTCCGGCCCGCGCCTTCCTGCTCTCCCGATGCGGCGCAGGAGGCACGGCCCGCCGCCGAGAAGCAGGAATGCCTCCGCCATGAGCATCGCCTACCTGGGAACCCTGTCCCCTGCCGACCCCCTGTATGACGTGCTCTCATGCGCGGTGTATCCGGGGACCCGGGCTCCCGTCTTTCACGTCGAGCGCCTCTGCCAGAGGCGCCTCGTGTACCGGTACACCGAAGAGGAAACGCAGAAGGCGGTTGTAGGGAAGTTCTTCCGCCGGGATGATCCCGACGAGGGGAGAGTCGCCCGCAAGAAGAGCGAGTTCCGCAACCTCATCCGGTTGAGGTACCTGGGATTCAATACCCGACCTCACTCTGTCGTCAACCCGGTGTCGAGAGATTGGCGGATCGGCCTTGCTGTGGCGGAGGACTACGTCCCGGGCCCCGACCTTGACCACTACCTGCGTGCCGCTGTCTGGGGGGGCCGGGAGGAGGCCCTGCGGAGGGTCCTGGCCAACCTGGCGTCCTTTCTCTATGCCCTCCACAGCCGGACGGCGCAGCGGACGGCGGCGGGAGTGGACGATGTGGGACGGTATTACGCGCGGATCGTGCTCACCCTCGAACGGCAGACGGTGCTGCCCCGGGACCGGGTGGCGGACTATCTGGCGCTCAAAGACACATGGCTAGAGAGACCGTGCATGTCCGGAGAGCCTGTCACCGTGCACGGAGATGCGACCCCGACCAACTTCCTCTTCCCCAACGCGCGCGATGTCGTGGCGATCGATCTGGAGCGGATGAAGAGCGCGGACCGCGTCTTCGATATCGGGATGGTGTGCGGCGAACTCAAGCACGCCTTCCTCTGGAGAACGGGCCATCGGCATTCCTCAGAACCGTTCATCGGGCATTTCCTCGACCAGTATGCCTCGCACTTTCCCTCTCCCCGGGCGGCCCTCGAGCGGATCACACGGCGCGTCCCGTTTTACATGGCCCTGACCGAGCTCCGGATCGCCCGCAACGACTGGCTGGACTGGGAGTATCGGCACCGCCTGGCGGTCGAAGCGCACGCGTGCCTGACGCAGGGATTGCGGCTGTGAGCGCGGCGGCATCCTCCACCCACCCCGCGCCTGTGAGCGCAGTCCTCTTTGATCTCTACGGAACCCTCATCGATATCCGGACCGATGAGGAGGATCCCGGGGTCTACGCGGCCCTGTCCCAATATCTCGCCTATCTCAATGTGTGGATCAGCCCCGAGGACCTGAGACGCGAGTACCGGAGCAGGGTGCGCGCCTCCCTGGACCGGAGCCCCGGCGGGCACCCGGAGGTCGACGTACATCAGATCTTCCTCGACATGGTTACGGCGCACCGGAGGGCCGGGCCCGCTCCGGTCGACGGCGGGGGCCCGGATGCGGCGCCGGACCTCAGCTGCCTGGCGCTGGCAACCGCCGGTCTGTTCCGGACGTTGACCCGGCGCACCTTCGGCGTCTTTCCAGAGGTGCACCAGACCCTGGAGAGGCTGCAGGTCCGGTACCGCCTCGGCATCGTCTCCGACGCGCAGTGGGTGTTCACGGATCCGGAGCTGGAGATGGCGGATCTGGCTCGCTTCTTTCCCGTCATCATCCTGTCGTCTCGGGTGGGGCGAAAAAAACCCGATCCGCGGATCTTCGCCGAGGCGGTGGGCAGGCTCGGGGTGCGGGCCGCGGAGACCGTCTACGTCGGAGACAGTCCCGAACGGGACCTCGTCGGCGCGCGGAATGCCGGGATCCGATGCATCCTGTTCCGAACGGAGGACGCCTGCTATGACGGCCTTCAGGCCGATGCCTGCTTCCGCAGCTACACGGACCTGGCCGTCCTTCTCGACCGCATCGCGCAGTAGCACCGCCCGGCCATCCACAGGAGTCGCCGGGTCGTCCGCGGAATGAGACCGCGGAGCACGGCATGGCTGATACGGCACGGGCGCCCTCCCGCGGCCTGGTCCTTCTGTCCGCCGCCCTCAGGCGGGTCGCCATCGCCTTGGGATTGCGTGCCTTCGATCCGGTGGAGCAGTTCGACATCACCCTGCCGGCCCACCCGTCCTCGCACCCGCGTGTTCGCCGGGCCCTGCGCCGCCTGTCGCGTGCCGCGGGGCTCGACGATGACCGCACATTCGCCCTTCAGGTGGTGGTGGGGGAGGCGATCAACAACGTCATTGAGCACGCCTACGGGGGAGGGGGGGCCGACGGCATCCTCCGGGTGGTCGCCCGGTGTGAGGGGGACGCCGTGGTGGTCGAGGTGCGGGACCATGGTCGGTGGCGGTCAGACCGGCCCGACGGAGAGCAGGGGGGGCGGGGAATCCAGTTGATGCGCGGGCTCGCAGACTCGGTGGATATCCGGTCGGCGCCGTCGGGAACCACGGTCCGGCTCGCGGTCTCGGGTCCGGCTTCCCCCGGCGCCCTGCGGAGCGAAACGGAGCACGGTCCCACTCGGTGAGATCCTCTGTGCAAAAGGTGTCCCTGCCACATCCGACGTATACGGACGGGGCGTCGCCACGTGGGGGAGGTGAGTCTATGGATACACAGAGTACGTCGCGCTGGCTCAAGAGAATCGTGATCCCGCTTCTGGCAGTCTCGGTGATCTTCGTGGCATGGGCTCAGGGGACGTCACAGCCGATCCCGCGCACACTGGCCGGGACGGACCCCCCACTCCTGCTGGCCAAAGCGGGGATCACCCGGTTCACGCCCCAAGCGAAATGGTGTGGAAATGTCCGCATCGTCTTCTTCCCCGGGGGACCGGCGGGCGGCGTGTTCGCCAACAACGTGTACAATGGCGCGCGGCAGGCCGAACTGGACCTGGGACCGACCATGCGCTATGTCTTTTCAGACTGGGATCCCCAGAAGATGGTCTCGCAGTTCAAGGAGGCTGCGGCAACCAAACCCGACGGGATCGCCGTGATGGGGCATCCGGGCGACGATGCCTTCGATCCCCTGATCAAGGACGCGGAGCGGCGGGGAATTATCGTCACGAGTCAGAACACGACGCTGTCCCGCGCGGAGGCGGAGTACGCCAGCAAGGGGTTCGGGTATGTCGGCCAGGATCTGTACGGCTCCGGCTTTGCCCTGGGCACGGAGGCCGCCAAGCGGGCCCGTCTGAAGGCGGGCGCGCGGGCGATGGTCTGGGGGCTCCTCTCACAGCCCTCGCGCGGCCAGCGCACCAAAGGGGTGGTCGACGCGCTGAAGAAGGCGGGCCTGACCGTGGACTATCTCGAAATCGATTCCGCCACCAACGCGGATCCCCCCGCGGGCACACCCACCTTCACCGGGTATGTCTCCTCTCATCCGGACGTCAAACTGGTCGTCACCGACCACGGCGGCCTGACGGCGACGCTCGAGACGTACCTGAAGGCGGCCGGCAAGCGGCCGGGCGAGATTTTTGGCGCCGGATTTGATCTCTCCCCCGCCACGCTGGTCGGCATTCGCGCCGGGTGGACCAATCTCGTGATCGATCAGCAGCCCTGGCTGCAGGGGTATCTGCCCGTCGTCCAGATCTGCCTCACCAAGATCTATGGATTTTCAGGGCTGCACATCGATACCGGCGGCGGGTTCGCCGACAAGAACAACGTCGAGTTTCTCGCACCGCTCGTGGAGAAGGAAGTCCGGTGAGCCGCGCGTCTTCGTCGGGATGACATGGGCGTTGTGCGTGACCGCGGGGAGAGTCCTCCGGGGGCGAGCCATCTCCTGGAGATGGTCAATATCTCGAAGACGTTCGGAGAAGTCAGGGCCCTGTGCCCCATCGACTTTCACGTCGGATACAACGAAAGCGTAGGCCTGCTCGGGGATAACGGCGCGGGCAAGTCGACGCTCATCAAGATCATCACCGGCTACCATCGTCCGGACCCGGGGGGCGAGATCTTCTTTCGCGGGCGCCGCATCGAGGACCTCACCGTCTCCCAGGCCCGGCGGCTGGGAATCGAGACCGTGTACCAGGAGAAGGCGCTGGCGGAGAAACAGACGCTGTGGCGCAACATCTTCATGGGGCGCGAGATCAGCGCGTGGGCCGGCCTCCTCGATATCCGGCGGATGCGGGACGAAACCCAGCGCCTGATGGTGGAGAAGATGGGATTCACCTCGGCGGCCATCACGCCCGAGACCCTGGTGCGGACGATGTCCGGGGGGGAGCGGCAGGGCGTGGCCATTGTGCGGGCGCTGTATTTCCAGGCCGAACTGATCATTCTGGACGAACCGACCATGGGGCTGTCCGTGTCGGAGACTCAAAAGACCCTCGATTTTGTGCGGGGGATTAAAGAGGCCGGGAAATCCTGCCTCTTCATCGACCACAACATCTTCCACGTGTATCCTGTCGTCGACCGGATCGTGATCCTGGATCGGGGTCGCGTGGCCGGAGAGTTTCTGAGGGACCGGATTACCCTGGACGAGCTCACCCACAAGCTGCGGCAGGTCGCCCGGACCGGCACCCTGGACGGGACGGCTGTCGCCTGACCGGGAGCGAGGTGGCGCTTTTGGCTCACGCCGGGACCGGTCTGGGGCGATTCGCGCGGCGGCATGCGCTGCAGATCGGCACGGTCTCGGTCGGCCTTCTCGTCTGGCTCGTTTTTGTTATCGGGGCGCCGAGAACGTTTCTCTCCTACAACATTTACGCGGCCTTCATGTCCACGACGCCCTTTTTTGCCCTCATGGCCCTGCCGCTGACCCTGGTGGTGATCGCCGGCGAGATCGACCTGTCGTTCCCCTCCGTCATGGCCCTCGGGATGACGGCGTTCTCCTTCGCCTACGTGTACACGAGCAGCCTTGCCCTGGCGTGCGTCGCCTGCGCGCTGGCCGGGATCCTGGCCGGGGGGCTCAACGGGGTCATCGTCGCCAGGGTCGGAATTCCGTCACTGGTGGCCACGATCGGCACGCAATTTTTTTGGAGGGGTGTGGTGCTGGTCACCACCGGCGGCAACGGGGTGTCCATGCTGCCCACGCGGGACACCCCATTCTACAGCATGATGGTCGGGCGATGGGCGGAGATCCCGGCGCAGATGCTCTGGACCATCGGCGTCGCCATTGTGGTCTCGGTCCTCTTGAACCGTCATCGCTTCGGCGCGCACGTGTACCTGATTGGCGACAATATCGAGAGCGCCAGGCTGATGGGCGTCAACGTGACGCAGCGAAAGATGGCGCTCTTTGTCATCATGGGGACCGCCGCCGCCTTCGCCGGGCTGCTGGCGAGTTTGGAGGTGACGTACTTCTGGCCCACCCTGGGCGACGGATATCTGCTGACGACGATCGCGTCCGTGTTCCTGGGAGGCACATCGGTCTTTGGGGGGAGCGGATCGATTCTCGGCACGTTCGTGGCCTGCTTCATCATCGGGGCCATCAATGCCGGGATCGTGGCGATCGGGCTCACGGGATTCTGGACGCAGTTGATCTACGGCCTGATCATCGTCCTCTCCGTCACCCTCCAGACCGTGCTCACCCGCACACTCGCCTGAGCAGGGCATCTGGCGCCTGAAGATCTGATGGCGAGTTACGATGTCGTCGTCGTCGGGCTGGGGGGCATGGGCAGCGCCGCCGCGTACCACCTCGCCCGCCGCGGAGCGCGGGTGCTCGGGCTGGAGCAGTTCGGCGTCGCGCACGATCAGGGGTCGTCGCACGGCAAGACGCGGGTCATCCGGCAGGCGTATTATGAGGGGTCCGACTACGTGCCGCTGTTGCTGCGCGCGTACGACCTCTGGCATGCCCTGGAACGCGAGGCGGGCACGACCCTGCTGACGACAACCGGCGCTCTCTATGTGGGGACCCCGGAGTCCCCGGGCGTTGCGGGGGCGGAGCTCAGCGCGCGTACGCACCATATTCCGTTCGAAATGCTGTCGGCGGAGGAGATCCGCACGCGGTACCCGGTGATCTCCCCGCGGCCCGGGCACGTGGGTCTCTTCGAGTTTCAGGCGGGATTCCTCGTGCCTGAGCAGTGCGTGGCCACGCACACCGACCTGGCCCGTCACCGCGGGGCCGACCTCCGCTTC
>DASUDA010000094.1:0-10549 GCA_036275835.1 bacterium
GGGTCGCCATCGTGAACGCGGATGATCCGCTGGCGGTTAGCCAGGCGCGCCGCGGGCCCGCCCGCCGGCTGACCTTTGGACTCACCGCGGGAGATGTGACGGCGGAGGACGTGGAGACGACGGGCGGGCACGGGAGCGCCTGTCGCCTTCGCGTCCCCGGAGGTTCTTCCGAGGTGATCCTCCCCGTGCCCGGCCGGCACGCGGTCCGCAACGCGCTTGCCGCCGCCGCGGTGGGGGTGGCGTTCGGACTGCCCGCCAGCGAGATCGCCCGCGGCCTGGCGCTGGCGCGGCCGCTCCCGATGCGGCTGGAAGTGTGCCGCATCGGGGCAGTCACCGTGCTCAATGACGTCTACAACAGCAGTCCCCAATCGGTCGAGGCGGCGCTCGCCGTGATGGACGAGATCGCGGGATCGCCGCGCATCGCCGTGCTCGGGGACATGAAAGAGTTGGGCGCGGTCTCACCCGAGGCGCACCGCCGGGTCGGACGCCTGGCGGCGCGGTGCCGGCTGGACCTGCTTGTCGCGTTCGGCCCGCTTGCCGCCGATCTCGCCGCGGGCGCGAGAGAGGCCGGACCCGTGCGTGTCGTGCACACCACCGATCTCGCGGAGGTCGTGTCCGTCCTACTCCGGGCCCTCGCGCCCGGGGCGGTCGTTCTCGTGAAGGGCTCGAGGGCGATGATGATGGAACGCGTCATCGCCGCGCTCAGCGCGTCTGTGGACGCTGAGGCGCCTCCACCGACCGGCACGGCATCGGGACGCGCCGGGTGAGCACGACCCCTTACCTCGGCGCGTGGTGGGTCGCGGCGGGCCTGGCCCTGGCCGCCGGCCGGCCGGTGATGGCGTGGCTCGCGCGGGCCGGGGCGATCAAGGCGGTGCGCGAGGAGGCGCCCGCCCGCCACGCTCAGAAGGCGGGCACTCCCACCATGGGAGGCCTCTTGATCGTCGTCGCCTCCCTCAGTGGATCCCTCGCCGCGGCCGTCATCACCGGACACGTCTCACTCGATCTTCTCGTCGCGCTCGTCGTGATCGTGCTGTTCGCGACGGTGGGGGCCCTGGATGATGCCCTGGGCATCGCCCGGCGCCGCAACCTCGGGCTCCGGGCCCGCGAGAAGCTGTACCTGCAGGTCCCCGTGGCGCTCCTCCTCGGCGCGTACGTCGTCTGGCAACCACACCTGGGGGCGGGGATCATGGTCCCCGGCCTGACGGTGCGGCTCGACCTCGGCTGGCTCTATCCGGTCTTCTGTGTTCTGGTGGTTGTCGGTATGGCGAACGCGGTCAACCTCACCGATGGCCTCGACGGCCTGGCGGCGGGCGCGATGGCGATCGCCTCCGGAACGCTTGCCGTGCTCGCCGCCCGCGCCGGCGTCCTCCCGGCCGGAGTGGTCGCCGCGGCTGTCGCCGGGGCTGCGCTGGGGTTCCTCTGGTACAACGCCCACCCGGCCCGCATGTTCATGGGCGATGTCGGATCGCAGGCGTTGGGCGCCGCTTTCGCCGTGACCGGCGTGCTGGCCAAGATGGAGATCACGATGCTGATCGTGGGGAGCCTGTTTGTTGCGGAGGCCCTCTCGGTGATCCTCCAGGTCGTGTACTTCCGCCTGACGGGCGGCCGCCGCCTTTTCCGGATGAGCCCCATCCATCATCACTTTGAATTGACTGGCTGGACCGAGACACAGACGGTCGTGCGCTTCTGGGTGTGCGGCGCTCTTCTTGCCGCGGTGGGCGTGGGGTTGGGGCCGTGATCGAGGACGTCCTCGCCCGTCTGCGGGGGAAGAACATTCACGTTGTGGGCTTCTCGGGCACCGAGGGGTCGTCGGTCGCGGACTTCCTGATTGCCCACGGCCTCCGCATGATTACCGCCCACGATCTCGGGACCCGGGAAACATTTGCCGGGGCGTTTCGCCGCGCCCACGAGTGGATGACCGCGGCCGACCAGGAGGCGGCGCTTGCCCGGCTGTTGACGGCTCCCATCACGCTCCGCTTCCGCGACCGCTACCTCGAGGGCATCGACCGGGCAGACGTCATCTACGGCACGCAGGCCTGGTTTCGCCATCCCGAGAACGACCCGGTGCGCCGCGCCCGGGATCGCGGCGTCCCCCTCAGCAGTATGACCGCGCTGTTCTTTGAAACGGTGCCCTGTCCGATTCTCGGCGTCACCGGCACGAATGGAAAGTTCACGGTCGTCCACCTCAGCGGCGCGATGCTGGCCGAGAGCGGTCGCCGGACCTTTGTCAGCGGGAACGACCGCACGCACGTCCCGATCCTCTATCGCCTCCCGGAGGTAACCCCGGAGGCGATCCTGGTGCTGGAGATCAGCAACCGCCAGCTCGTGGGGTTGCCGTATAGCCCCCATATCGCCGTGATCACGAATATCTCGCCGCATCACCTGGACGACCACGGATCCTTCGAAGCCTATGTGGAGGTCAAACGGACGATTCTGGCGCACCAGCGCTCTGACGACTGGGCGATTCTCAACGGTGATGATCCCACGACCCGCTCACTCGGGCATTCCGCGGCGGCCCGTGTCCTGCTGTGGAGCCGCACCCGGCCCCTCGACGAGGGGGCCTGCATCGTGGGCGGCAAGATCGTCCTCCGGCTCGGAGGGCGCGAAGAGCAGGTGGGGGATGCGGCCCTCCAGGTTCCCGGCGCGCACGCCCTGGAGAACGCGCTTGCCGCATCCCTCGCCGCCCGCGTTGCCGGCGCCTCCGCGGAGGCGATCGGGGCGGTCCTGCGCGCCTTTCGCGGCCTCCCGTACCGGTTGCGACTGGTGGCGGAGGTCGGCGGCGTGCGCTACTACGAAGACTCGCTGGCCACGAATCCCGCGGCGGCCGCGGCGGCGATCCGTGCGTTTGAGCGTCCCCTCATCCTCCTCGCCGGCGGGCAGCGCCGGGGAGCGACGGCGCAGGATTTCCGCCCGATCGTCCAGGCTCTCCACGAGCGCGAGGTCCGCGCGGTGCTGCTCTTCGGAGCCTGCGCGCCGCGCATTGCGGAGGCGATCACCCAGGACGCCCTCCGCATGCCCGTGCACGACTGCGGAACGCTGGAGGAAGCCGTCCGGATGGCCCGGCGCCTGGCCCGGTCCGGGGACGTCGTCACCCTCTCCCCGGGGTGTGAGAGCTTCGATCAGTTTCGAGATTATCGCCACCGAGCAGAGCGGTACTGTGAGCTCGTGTCGGAGATGGCCGACGCGGCGAAGGCGGGAGCGAAGGGCGAGGTCCGATCCGGAGAGGCCCCGTCCACGGGAGGAGCCCGATGGACGTGATTCACCGGCGCGCCGCCTCCGGGGGGCTGTTTCTCACCGTGCTGCCGCTCGTCTGCATCGGCATCGTGATGGTCTACAGCGCCAGCGCGGTCGCAGCTCAATCCCAGTTCCGCGACAGCGCGTGGTTTCTCAAGCGCCACGTGATCTACGCGCTGATCGGCCTCCTGGCGATGTCGGTCGCCTGGCGCATCCACTACGTGAGACTCCGCGGTCTCACGCTCCCGCTGCTCGGCGTCGCCCTCGTTGCCCTGGTGCTCACCTTGAGTCCGCACATCGGCCGCGAAGCCGGGGGGGCCCGCCGCTGGCTCTCGCTCGGCGTCCTCAACTTTCAGCCCGCGGAACTGGCCAAACTGGCGATGGTCCTGTACCTGGCCAACTTCCTGGCCAACCGCGGAGGCCGCACGCGAGAGTTTACCGCCGGTCTCGTGCCCCCGCTCCTCGTTCTGGGGGTCCTGGCCCTTCCGATTCTCAAGCAGCCCGACCTGGGGTCGGTCCTCATCCTGGCGACGGTCACGTTTGTGATGCTGTTTGTGGGCGGCGCCCGGCTTTCTCATCTGCTGGTCGTCGCCGCGGCGGCGGTGCCTGCCGCCGCGGTCGTCATCTTCCATTCGGGATACCGGATCCAGCGGCTCCTGGCGTTCCTCGATCCCTGGCGGGATCCGCGCGGGAGCGGGTTTCACGTCATCCAGTCGCTGCTCGCTCTGGGGTCGGGGGGGGTCCTCGGCGTGGGGCTGGGGCAGAGCCGGCAGAAGTTTTTCTTCCTGCCGGAGCGCCACACGGATTTTGTTTTCGCGATCATCGGAGAGGAGCTCGGGCTCCTCGGCACCACCGCGGTGATCGTGTTGTTCCTCCTGCTGGCGCTCTGGGGGTACCGGATCGCCAGCCGCTGCCCCGACCGGTACGGGGCCCTCCTGACAACCGGGCTCACGACGACACTGGTGGGTCAGGCGGTGCTGAACATCGGCGTCGTCTCAGGCGCGCTCCCGGTCACCGGCGTGCCGCTGCCCTTCATCAGTTTCGGCGGATCGTCGCTCGTTCTGAGCAGCATCGCCATCGGGATCCTGCTGAACATTTCCCAGTATGCGCATGCGGAGGACCGAATCGTTCCGCAGCGTCCCGCGCCGCCGGCAGCGCCCCGCCGGCACGCGGCATGGATGCGGGGATGAACATCCTTCTCACCGGGGGCGGAACGGGGGGGCACGTGTATCCGGCTCTCGCCCTGGCGGAGGCGCTCCGCCAGCAGGATCAGGGGCACCGGATCCTCTTCGTGGGCAGCCAGGCGGGCATGGAAGCGACCCTTGTCCCGGCCAGCGGGATCGCGTTCACCGGGCTCGCGGTCCGGCCGCCGCGCAGCCGGGCCCCGGTGCGGATGTTGTTCTCCCTGGCCACGGGGATCGCCGGTCTGGCGCAGGCGGCGGGAGTTGTCACGCGGTTCCGGCCGGACGTCATCATCGCCACCGGTGGGATCGCGGCCGCCCCGTGCGTGATCATCGGAGCGGTCCTCCGGATCCCGATCATCGTGCTCGAAGGGAACGCGATCGCCGGCCGAATCAACCGCGTTCTTGCGCGCCTCAGCCGGTTCGTCGCCGTCACGTCGGAGGCGGCGGCCACCAGATTCCCGGCCCGGCGCACGGTCGTGACCGGGCTGCCGGTGCGGCGGGAGGTCTACACCGCGACGCGGGAGGAGGGCCTGCGGATCTACCGCCTCGATCCGCTGCGGCGCACGGTTCTCGTCCTCGGCGGGAGTCAGGGTGCGACCCGGCTCAACGGCGCGTCTGAAGAGGCGGTGACGCGTCTCGCGGATCGCCGTGATCTGCAGGTGATCCATCAGGTTGGGCGCGGGTGGGGGCTGTCCGGCGGCGAGCCCGAGATGCACACGGTGGGGCGCGTCCGATATGTCCGGGTGCCGTACCTCGATCCGATCGGGCCGGCGTACGCGTGCGCGGATCTTGTCGTGAGCCGGTGCGGCGCCACGGTCATCGCGGAGATCACGGCGTGCGGCCGTCCCGCCATCCTCGTTCCCTACCGCTACGCGGCGGAGGACCATCAAGCGTACAACGCCGCGCCGCTCGTCGCCTGGGGCGCGGCGGTGCTCGTGCCCGATGCCGCGCTCAGCGGTGAAGTTCTGGCCCAGGAGATCGGCCGGATTCTCGATGCGCCGCACCGGCTCGAGGAGATGGCCCGGCGCTCGCGGGCTCTCGGGCATCCGGACGCCGCGGAGCAGGTGCTGGCGCTCATCGCCGATCTCCGGGGGCGGGCGGCGGCGCAGGAGGCCGGCGAATGATCGCGCCGGGGACCCGGGTGCACTTCATCGGGATCGGCGGCGCTGGAATGAGCGCGATCGCCTCGGTGCTGATCTCGCGCGGCTATCCTGTCTCCGGCTCGGATCTGCGGGAGTCTGACGCGACCCGGCGGTTGCGGGCGATGGGCGCGGAGATCCGGATCGGCCACGCGGCCGAGCACGTGGGGAGCGGGCATGTGGTCGTGATCAGCCGCGCCGTGCCGGAGGAGAATGTGGAGATCCGGGCCGCGCTGGCGCAGGGGTTGCCGGTCCTGCACCGGGCGCAGATGCTGGCGAGCCTCATGGAGGGAATGCGCGGCATCGCGGTGGTGGGGACGCACGGCAAGACCACGACGACGTCCATGACCGCGATCATTTTGGAGAAGGCCGGGCGCGACCCCACGGTGCTGATCGGCGGGGAGGTGGACGATTTCGGAGGCAATGCCCGGGCCGGACGGGGCGGGGATCTCATCGCCGAGGTGGACGAGAGCGACGGCTCCCTTCTCTGGATCTCTCCGCGGGTGGCCGTGGTCACGAACCTGGATGCCACGGACCACCTGGACTTCTACGGCTCCGAGGCGCGTCTGGAGGAGACGTTTCGCCGGTTTCTGGACCGCCTCCCCTCCGACGGGTTTGCGGTCGTCTGCGCGGACTCCGCGTCCGGACGCCGGCTCGCATCGAGCGCTCGGCCGCGCGTCGTCACCTACGGACTCGAGGAGGGGGCGGGGTACTCGGCCCGGATCGTGGACATGGTCGGCCGGCGCTCCGTGTTCGAAGCCGTCCGCGGATCGACGCGCCTCGGCCCCGTGACGCTCGGCGTTCCCGGCCCGTACAACGTCCAGAACGCGCTGGGCGCGGTGGCCGTGGCGATGGAGCTGGGCGTCCCGTTTGACCTCTGCGCGCGGGCGTTGGGGGCGTTCCGCGGGGTGCAGCGCCGGTTCACGGTGAAGGGCGAGATCGGCGGGGTTCTCGTCGTCGACGACTACGCGCACAATCCGACAAAGGTCCAGGCCCTCCTTCAGGGCGCGCGGCGGTCCTGGCCCCGCGCGCGCATCATCGCCGTCTTTCAGCCTCACCGGTTCACCCGTACCCAGACCGTGGGGGCCAAGTTTGCGCGGGCCTTTGATGCCGCCGACGACGTCATCATCACCGAGATCTACCCGGCCGACGAGTCCCCCATTCCCGGAGTGGACGCGGGCATCATCGTGCGCGCGGTCTCCGCCCGGCGGCCGGTGCGGTCTATCCCGGACGCCGCGCAGGTCGCGGCGGCGCTGGAGGGCGACCTGCGGGCGGGAGATCTGGTCCTGACGATCGGGGCCGGCGATGTGTGGAGGGTGGCCGATGACCTGGTGGCGCGGCTGCGGCGGCGGGCTCCCTCTCCCGACGTTCAACCGGTGAAGAAACCGGATGGCTGAGACAGCGCGGGCCACGCTCGCCTCGAGTCTGGAGCGGGTCTGCCCCGGTGGCGTGCGGGTGAACGAGCCGCTCGCCCGCCACGTCTCGTTCCGGATCGGCGGCCCGGCCGATTTCCTTCTCCTGCCCCGCACGCTCAGGGACCTCGAGACGACGGTGGCGTGGTTGTACCGGGAGGGCGAACCGTTCATCGTGCTCGGACGCGGCAGCAACGTCCTCATCGCGGACCGCGGGGTGCGCGGGATCGTCATCAAGACGGGACGAGGCCAGGAAGCCGTCCGCTACGAGGGCGCCCATGTCACGGCGGAGTGTGGGACAAGCCTTCCGCATCTCAGCCGGAAGGCCTCGGCCCGCGGTCTGGCGGGGCTGGAGTTTGCCGCCGGCATCCCCGGCTCGGTCGGGGGCGCCGTGGTGATGAACGCGGGAGCCCACGGCTGCGCGATGGCCGACGTGGTGGAGCAGGTTCGGGGTCTCACCCCCGCTGGAGAGCAGCGGTGGACGGGGTCCGATCTCGCCTTCCGCTACCGGGAGAGCCGCCTCCAGCACGAACCCGGCGTGGTGATGGACGCCACGCTTCTGCTCCGGTCTGCGGATCCCCATGAAACCGTCGCGCGCCTGGAGGGGTGGCTCCGAACGCGGAGCGAAACGCAGCCGCTCGGCCCTCCCAGTTCGGGGTGCATCTTCCGCAACCCTGAGGGAGATCACGCCGGCCGGCTTATCGACGCGGCGGGGGCCAAGGGGCTCACCGTGGGGGGCGCCGTCGTCAGCGACCGTCATGCCAACTATATCCTCAACACAGGGGGGGCGACCGCGGCGGACGTGCTGGCGCTGATGGACAGGGTCCGCGCACGGGTCCGGGAGCAGTTCGGGCAGGACCTGGGGGTCGAGATCAAGATGATCGGGGAGTTTGAGGGCGCGTGAACGAGCAGCCTCTTCTCCTGCGCCTGGTCCGGTTCCTGGCCGCCATCGCCGCTCTCTGCGGGGTCGCGGCGTTCCCCGGGTCCGTCCTGTTCGACCTTCAGTCCGTCCATGTCACGGGGAACACAGCCGTTCCGGCCGCCGACATCCTCCGGCGCATAGGCCTCGCTCCGGGGGACAGCGCCTTCCGCGTCAACGCCGGCCGGATCCGGCAGCGCCTGCTCCAAGACCCCCGCGTCGAGGACGCCGCGGTGGCGATGGCGTTTCCCTACCACGTCACGATCTCCGTGCACGAGCGCTCACCGGTTGCGGCGCTGCGCATCCCGGGCGGATACATGCTGCTGGGGGCCGACGGTGTCGTGATCGCCCGGACGCGCGCCCCTGGACCGTACCTGCCGCTCGAGGTTGAGCGCCTCACCTTCCTGCCCCTGGGAGCCGGCACGATCGTTCCGTCCGCGCGGGTGCGCCTGGGCGCCGCCACCGCGTCCGTGCTTCCGGAACCCCTCCGCGCGCAGGTCGTGGCGCTACGCGTCAATACCGATGACGAGGTCGTGATCAGGACGCTGGAGGGCGTGGAGGTACGGGTGGGCGGCCGCAACGGCATGCTGGAACGCCTCGCGCTCGTTCCCGACGTCCTCGCCGCCGTTCGAGCGCGCGGCATGCGCGTCGAGTACGTCGACCTGCGCTTTCCAGGGAGCGTTATCGTCAAGCCGGTGAACGCGTCGTCGCCGCTCTCCGGTGCGGGACCGCAGGGATCATCCGCCGGGTCACGCGGTTCGGGTCCACCGGGATCCAACCGGCAGGAGAAGCCCCCGGAACGTGGAATTAAGCCGGCCGTGCACCGTCCATCGATCCCTTAGTCGCACCCGGAGGTGCATCCGGTTGGCCAGACGAGGACCGTTGGTGGGGTTGGACATCGGCACCACCAAGGTCTGTGTCATCGTCGCTGAGCAGGACGAAGACGGAGAGGTCCACTTCACAGGAGTGGGGACTTCTCCGTCTCTTGGTGTTCGGAAAGGCGTCGTCGTGGATCTCGATGCGACGACCCACGCGATCGCGGACGCGGTAGACAAAGCCGAGCGGATGGCCGGCGTCCGGATCACCGCCGCTGTCGTCGCGGTCTCCGGTGAGCACCTCGCCTCCCAGAACAGCCGGGGCGTCGTTGCCGTGGCCCGGGCGGATCGCGAGATCGCGGCGCCGGACGTCTCGCGGGTCGTCGAGGCCGCGCGCATGGCGGCGATCCCCGTCAACGACCGCGAGATCGTTCACCTCCTGCCTCGCGACTTCGTCATCGATGGCCAGGACGGAGTCAAGAACCCGGTCGGAATGTACGGCTCCCGCCTCGAAGTGGAAGCGCACATCGTGACCGGCGCCACGACGCTGCTCGCCAACCTGCTGAAGAGCGTCGAGCACGCCGATCTGGACGCGGAGGATCTGGTCCTGGAGCCGCTCGCCTCCGGCGAGGCTGTTCTCTCGACGCCGGAGCGCGACCTTGGGGTCGTCCTCGTCGACATCGGTGGAGGGACGACCAGCATGGGCATCTTCGTGGGGGGAGGCCTGTGCCACGCCGCGGTCCTCCCTGTCGGCGGCAACCACATCACGAGCGATGTCGCGGTCGGCCTGCGCACCCCTATCGCGGAGGCGGAGAAGCTCAAAGTCCGGCACGGGTGTGCGGCGGCGGCGATGGCGGCCGACGGCGATGTGATCGAGGTGACCTACATCGGCACGCGCCAGCCGCGCATCCTCCCCCGCCGGCTCCTGGGCGAGATCATTGAGCCCCGCGTCACCGAGATCTTCGGCATGGTCAAGTCGCAAATTCGGCGATCCGGCTACGCGCACCTGATCCCCGCCGGTGTGGTGGCCACAGGGGGAACCGCCCTGCTCTCGGGCCTGGGTGAGACGGTCACTGAGCGGTTGGATCTGCCTGCGCGGATCGGCGCGCCCGATGTCTCCGGCAGCATGGCCGACACGGTGGGGAGTCCCGTGTACGCGACGGGGGTCGGTCTGATCCTTCACGCGGCGCACCGCAGGGGCTCGCGCCGCGCGGTCCGCGGCCTGGACGGAGGGGGGACGTTCTTCGGCCACCTGCGGCAATGGGTGCGGGAGTTCACGCAGGGCGCCTGAGCACGCCGTGACGCGGCGGCACGATTCTTCGAGCGAATGGAGCGAGCGGCGATGACAGAGAAGCGATGGCATCCAGTCCAGCGCATGATCTCAGAACGGCCGGCGGCGGGGACGACCCGGTCGGGGGAGGCGTTCGCTCTGGGAACCGCGGGAGGGGTGAGGATGGCGAGCGTGGACAGGGACCTCCGGCGCTACGCGGCGATCAAGGTGGTGGGCGTCGGCGGAGGCGGCAGCAACGCGGTGAACAGGATGATCAGCGCGGGCCTCCGGGGCGTGGAGTTCATCGCCATCAACACGGACGCGCAGGCGCTGGCCCTGAGCCACGCCGACAAGAAGATGCACGTCGGCGGGAAGCTGACGCGGGGCCTCGGGGCCGGAGGAGACCCCGAGATCGGGCGGCAGGCGGCCGAGGAAAGCCGCGAAGAACTCACCGAGTCTCTCGAGGGCGCGGACATGGTCTTCGTCACGGCGGGGATGGGCGGCGGCACCGGCACGGGCGGTGCGCCGATCGTGGCGCAGGTGGCGCGGGAGCTGGGAGCCCTCGTGATTGGCGTC
>DASUDA010000095.1:0-6324 GCA_036275835.1 bacterium
GGAGGTCAACGCCGCGATCCTGGGGGCGCTTGAGGGAGGGGCGAAGGAGATCGTCGTGAGCGACGCCCACCACACGATGCGGAACATCCTGATCGAGGAACTGCACCCTCAGGCGCAGCTCGTGAGCGGCAGCCCCAAGCCGCACAGCATGATGCAGGGCATCGACGCCTCGTTTGACGCGGTCTTCTTCACGGGCTACCATGCCGCCGCCGGCACCCAGGACGGGGTTCTCGATCACACGTTCAGCAGCGCCGCGATCCGGCAGGTCAAGCTGGGCACCCTGATCGTCGGGGAAGCCGGGCTGAACGCGGCGCTGGCCGGGCACTACAAGGTGCCGGTTGCCCTCGTCACGGGCGACTCGACCGCCGTGCAGCAGGTGAAGAAGATCGTCCCCCACGTGGAGGCCGTCGCCGTCAAGGAGCCGATCGGGCGGACCGCCGCGCTTTCGTATCAGCCGGTGGAGGCGCGGCGGCGCATCAAGGAAGGGGCGGCCCGGGCCCTGAAGCGGGTCAAGGACCTGAAGCCCCTGACCCTTCCCCGCCCGGTCTCGCTGGAAGTCGAGTTGATGTACACTGTCATGGCGGACCGTTGCATGCTGATCCCGGGCGTGACCCGGGAAGGCCCCCGATCTGTGGCGTACAAGGCGAAGGACGCGGAGCAGGCCTTCAGCGTGTTCATGGCGTGTCTGGTGCTGGCCCGGTCTGTGACGCCATAACGGAGAGCGGTGGGGTGATCGGGTCAGCGGAAGCGGCATTCGCGCCGCTGGCCGGGCTCCTCGAGGAGATCCGGGGCACCTCCGCCACCAGCCTCAAGGTCGCGCAGATCGCGCGCTATCTCGCCGCGCTGGGCGATGACGACCTCCGGTGGGCCTGTACGTTTCTCAGCGGGAGATCGTTCCCTCTCGGAGATCCGCGCCGACTGATGGTAGGGTGGGCGGCCATCGGGGATGTGCTGCAAGGTCTCACGCGCGTGCCGGGGGACGAGCTCCAGACCGTGTATCTCACCCACGGTGACCTCGGCGAGACCGCGGCCGATCTCCTCGCGCGCTATTCCCACCCCGCCCCTCTCTTTCCCCGCCGTCTGACCCTCCGCGGCGTGGGGGAGGAGTTCGCCGCGATCGCGGCGGCTCAGGGGGCCTCCTCCCGGCGGTCGAAGATGGAGGCGCTCCGGGCTCTCCTGCTCGACGCGACCCCGCTGGAAGCGAAGTACTTGATCAAGATCATGACTTCCGATATGCGGGTCGGGGCGCGCGAGGGGCTCCTCCTGCCAGCGATCGCCGCTGCGTTTGGCCGGAGCCCAGACGCGGTGCGGCGGGCGGCGCTCCTCGTCGCCGACATCGGCGAGGTCGCCGTCCGCGCCCGTGCTGGGACGCTCGACCGGGTCACGCTCATCTCCGGACGCCCGTTCCGCTTCATGCTGGCGAGCGCCATCGGGTCTCCGGCGGAGGCGTTTGAGGGGGCCGGCCCCGATCTTCTGGTCGAGGACAAGTACGACGGCATCCGGGTGCAGGTCCACAAGACGGGGGACCGCCTGGTCATCTTTTCGCGCACGCTCGACGACGTGGCGTCCGCGTTCCCGGAACTGCATGCCCCACTCGCCGCCCTGGGCGGTTCCTTCATCCTCGACGGAGAGGTCATCGCGTGGAAGGGGACGGGGCCCTTGGGGTTCGGGCGCCTCCAGCAGCGCCTCAGGCGGAAGGTCCCGGGGGCGCTCCTGCGGGAGATTCCCGTCGTGCTGATGGCCTTCGACCTCCTCCACCTGAACGGGGAGGACCTCCTCACGCGGCCCCTGACGGAGAGGCGCGCCGCGCTGGAAGCGCTCCCCTGGGACACCTCCGTGCGCGTGAGCACGGCGACCGTGGCGCACACGCCGGAGGACCTCGACGCGCGCTTCCGGCAGGCTCGGGACGCGGGGCACGAGGGGATTGTGATGAAACGGCCCGACTCCCCGTACGAGCCCGGCCGCCGCGGGCGGTTGTGGACGAAGTGGAAGCCCGGAGTCGCCACCCTGGACGTCGTGGTCGTGGCCGCGGAGTACGGGCACGGCAAGCGGGTCGGTGTGCTCTCGGATTACACGTTCGCCGTGCGCGACGGGGACCGGCTTGCGACGATCGGCAAGGCGTACTCGGGGTTGACCGATGCGGAGATCGCCCGTCTGACCGCCTGGTTCCTCGCCCACACGCGCGAGGACCTCGGCCCGGTGCGCATCGTCGAGCCGCGGATCGTGCTGGAGGTCGCCTTCGACACGATTACCGTGAGCGCGCGGCACGACTCGGGGTTCGCCCTCCGGTTCCCGCGCATCGTGCGGATTCGCGACGACAAGCCCCTCGAAGAGATCAACACGCTGGACGACGTCCGTGCGCTCCAGAGCCGCCTGAGCCGCGCCCCGGCTGCTGCGGGCGGCGAAAGGGGGGCGGGGGAGACGGTGCCGACAGGAAAGGAGCCGTCTTCCGAGCCGTAGAACAGCACGGCATGATCTTCCGCCTGCGCCTCTGTGGCGCCCTCTTTGCGATCGTCGCGGTGGCCCTGCCGGTTGTGCTTCTCGCGGCAGCCCTCCCGCACGCGCGTGCGGGGGCCGCGCCGGCGTCCAGTGTGGCCGTGGTGGATATCGTCCGCGTCGACGGCATCATCGGCCCCGCCACGGCCCGGTACGTGCTGCGCGGGCTCCGCGAGGCCGAGCAGACCCGGGCGGAGGCGCTCGTCATCGAGCTGGACACGCCCGGCGGCCTTCTCAAGTCCATGGACGATATCACCAAGGCGCTGCTGAACTCGACGATCCCGTCGGTCGTGTACGTCTGGCCGCATGGCGCGCGGGCCGCGTCGGCCGGCGTCTTCATAACGTACGCGGCCAACATCGCCGCGATGGCGCCGACGACCCACCTGGGCGCCGCGCATCCCGTCAGCATCGCGCCGGGCGGTGGGGCGGGGGGCGAGGACAAGACGCTCATGACCAAGATCACAAACGACGCGGTGGCGGAGATCCGGGGGTTCGCCGCGCGCCGCGGGCGGAACCCGGACTGGGCGGAGCGGGCGGTACGGGAGAGCGTCTCGATCACGGACGAGCAGGCGCTCCGGCTCAACGTCATCAACCTCATCGCGGACAGCCCGCACGACCTCCTGACGAAAATCGACGGCCTCGAGGTGCGGACGCCGGCGGGCGCCCACCGCCTCCATACCCGGGATGCTCGGGTCGTCGAGATCCCGATGGAAGCCACGGAGCGGTTTCTGCTGCTCCTCAGCGACCCGAACGTGGGGTTCATCCTGATGACGATCGCGATCTACGGCATCATCTTTGAGTTGAGCAACCCCGGGTCCGTGTTCCCGGGCGTGCTCGGCGGGCTCGCGCTCGTCCTCGCCCTCGCTTCGTTTGCCGTCGTCGAGGTCGACGTCGCCGGGCTGCTGCTCATCGGGTTCTCACTCATCCTGTTCATCGCCGACATCAAGGTGCCGAGCCACGGCGTGCTCACAGCCGGTGGAGTCACCTCGTTCTTCTTGGGGGCGCTGCTCCTCACCGAGCATCAAGCGCCGTTCCTGCGGATCTCGATCTCGCTCATCGTCACGATGACGGTTCTCACCGGAGCGTTCTTTGCGTTCGCCGTCGGGGCGGGGATCCGCGCGCAGAAGCGCCGGGTCCACACCGGCCGGGAGGGGCTGGTGGGGGCCGTGGGGGTGGCGCGGACCGAGCTCGCGCCGGCCGGCACCGTCTTCGTGCAGGGAGAACTGTGGAGCGCCGAGAGCGCCGACGGGGTGATCCCGGCCGGCCAGCGGGTCCGCGTGACGCGGGTGGACGGGCTGCGTCTACAGGTCCGGAAAGAGGAGGGGTCGAGATAAATGACGACGGTCCTGGGGCCGTTCATTGTCTTCGTCATCATCGCGTTCTTCTCCCTGTTGTCGGCCGTGGTCAAGATCGCCCGCGAGTACGAGCGCGGCATCGTGTTCCGGCTCGGACGGCTGATGCCGGCCCGGGGGCCGGGTGTGATCTTCCTCATCCCGATCGTCGAGCGGATGATCAAGATCGACCTCCGGGTGGTGACCCTGGATATCCCGCGTCAGGAGATGATGACCCGCGACAACGTGCCGGTCACCGTCGATGCGGTCGTCTACTTCCGGGTGGTGAACCCGGAAGACGCCGTCGTGAAGGTGGAAAACTTCTCCCGGGCCACCTACCTGCTCGCTCAGACGACGCTGCGGAGCGCGCTCGGCCAGCACGAGCTCGATGAGCTCCTGAGCCAGCGCGACAAAATCAACCAGCAACTCCAAAGGGTGATCGACGAAGGGACCGAGCCGTGGGGGATCAAGGTGACGCTCGTCGAGGTGCGCGACGTGATCCTCCCGGACACGATGAAGCGCGCGATGGCCAAGCAGGCCGAGATGGAGCGGGAGCGGCGGGCCAAGGTCATCAACGCCGAGGGCGAGTTTCAAGCGGCGGAGAAGCTCGTGCTGGCGGCGGCCAAGATCTCGACCCAGCCGGTGGCCCTGCAGTTGCGCTACCTCCAGGCGCTCACCGAGGTCGCGACCGAACACAACTCGACGACGATCTTTCCCATCCCGATCGATCTCCTCACCCCCTTCCTCCGGAAGGCCGCGGGGGATCAGGGCGGCGGGTAGGTGCGGAGTCCCGACACGGCGTAGGCGACCACGCGCCGTGCGCGGCGAGGCGTCTCCCCGTCCTCCGCGCGGGTCCCTGCTCATCCGCTCCTTCTCGCCGGACGACACCCGGGCGGCCGGAGACACACTCGGCCGCATCTTGCTCAGGCGGGGAGGCGCCGGGGCCGTGGTGGCGCTCGTGGGGCCCCTCGGATCCGGAAAGACATGCTTCGTCCAGGGTCTCGCGCGCGGCCTCGGCGTGTCCGGCTATGTTCGCAGCCCCACGTTCATCCTTCTCCATGAGTACCGGGGGCCCGTTCCTCTCTACCACCTGGACTTCTATCGGTTGACCCCGTCCGACGCCGACGAGCTGGGACTTGAGGAGATCATCGAAGGGACGGGTGTTACCGCGATCGAGTGGGCCGAGCATGCCGAGGGCGTCCTCCCATCCGAGTATCTGCGGGTGGAGTTCGCGTTTGGGGAGGGCGAGTCGGACCGCCTCCTTCAGGTGAGCGCGCGGGGGGACCGGTATCGCCCCATCGTGGAGGATGTGGCCGAGTGCGTGTTCTCGCGTTAGAGACGGCCACCCCCATCGCCGGCTGCGCCATCGTGGACTCCTCGGGCGTGCTGGCGGAGGCGACCCTCCGGGCGCCGATGCGCGACCTGGAGTGGCTCGTGCCTACAGTTGATGAGCTGCTGCGGGGATGGGATCTGCGGCCCACGGATATCGAGGCGGTGGCGGTGAGCCGCGGGCCGGGAGGGTTTACCGGGCTCCGGATTGGGATCATCACCGCGGTGATGTGGGCGCGCGCGTGGGGGGTGCCCCTCCTCGGGATCGGGACCCTCGACGCCTTCGCTGCCGCCGCGAACACCGGTGGATTCGTGCTCCCGGTGCTCGATGCGCACCGGGGCGAGGTTGCGGGTGCCCTCTACTCTACCGGGACCGACGGTACTGCGAGAGGTCTTATCGCCCCGCTTGTGGCCTTCCCTGACGTGCTGGCCCGGGAGGTCATCGCCGCCTTAGGCTCGGAAGGGAGGGAGGCCACGGGTCCGGTGCTCGTCGTGGGAGACGGCCTCGTCCGGCACGGCAGCACCCTCCTCGGTGCGCTGGGGAACCGTGCGCGGGCGGGAGAGCCACACCTTCATCCCCGGGCGGCCGCGGTGGGCCTCCTGGCGCTTCGCCGCCTTGCCCGAGGCGAGCGCGACGACCCAGCCGGATTCGTGCCGATCTACGGCCGCCGCCCCGCGGCTCGGCCATGGCGGGACTCGGGGCCTGGACAATAAACGACGAAATGACGCGTCGGGGCGCGTCACCTGAGGACACATTCAAGGGGGCGACTTTGATGGAGGAGCAAGATCCAGGGGTGCGCTACTCTGCCCTGCAGACCATTGGCAACACCCCGGTTGTTCGGCTACACAAGCTCGCGCCGGGGAACGGTGCCCAGGTTCTCGTGAAGCTGGAGTTTTTCAGCCCAACCGGATCCTACAAGGATCGCATGGCCCTGGCGATGATTGAAGAGGCTGAAGCGCGAGGGGATCTGCGCGCCGGGATGACGGTCGTGGAGTATACGGGGGGAAGCACCGGCTCCTCCCTGGCCTTCGTCTGCGCGGTCAAAGGGTACTCATTCAAGGTCATCTCATCCGATGCGTTTGCGCGGGAGAAATTGGAGACGATGCGGGCCTTTGGCGCAGATCTGGAAATCATCCCGAGCCAGGGGGGACAGATCACGAAAGACTT
>DASUDA010000096.1:0-2059 GCA_036275835.1 bacterium
GAGACGACCTTCGTGTACGTCACGCATGATCAGGAAGAGGCGCTCACTATGAGCGACCGCATCGCCGTGGTTCACCGGGGCGTCTGCCTCCAGTGCGATGCGCCCGAAGTCCTGTTCCGCCGCCCCCACACCCGGTTCGTCGCCGGCTTCTTCCGTGGGTCCAACGTCCTCGAGGCTGACCTCGTGAGCGCCGGGGGAAACGGCGTCATGCTCCGGCTCGCGGGCCAGCCCATCACGCTCAGTGCGCACGGTGCACTATCCTTCCCACAGTCTCGGGTCGCCGTCGCGGTCCGGGCCGAGAACGTACACGTGGGCGAGTCTGCGCGGGGGCGCCGCGTCGTCCTGGGGGGGCGCGTGATCGACGTCGTCTACCGGGGGACCAATGTCGATCACATCCTGGAACTTGGGGACGGGCAGCGAATCGTGGCGACCTCGACCCAGCGCGAGATCGACTCCAGCGCCCAGGCGGTGAGCGTCGGCTTCGACCCGGAGGATGCCGTTATCCTCGAGGACTGACGGTCCCTTTCTCCGGCAGGATACCGCCCTGCAGTGTCCGGAAGGACGTCGCCAGCACGATCCGGACGGCCTCGACCATCGTCGTGATGTGCATCGAGGCTAGGTCCGCGCGCTGGTGCACCTCGAGCGTGCGCTCCTCCCGGGTCTGCCGCAGCAGGTCGGCCACCTGCTCGGGAAGGTACGGCACGTGCACGAATCCACAGGGCACGTCTGGCCGGGCCTGAAGAAAACTGTACAGCGTGGCGTTACAGAGGAACGTCCCTGCGGTATCCGAGAGACGTGCGGGGATCCCGGCATCAAGAAGTGCCCGCTCGATCTCCCGGAGGGGTAGCCGGGACGGGGACGCGTAAGGCGCGCCGGTCTCGAGCGGAGTGTCCCGAAGATACGCGCCTTCGTTGTCGGGAATCTCGAAATCGGCGAGGTTGACGGCCGTGCGCTCAAGCCTGATGGTCGCTTCCCCCGGCCACAGCCCCAGGCTGAGCACGAGGACCGGGTCAAGTCCCCGGAGGATCTCGGCGACGCGCTGGTGGAGGAGGCGGAACGACACCGGCAGGACTCGCCCCGCGATGCGCACCGCCTGGATCTCCGTTCCCTCGAGGCGCTTCACCACCTCACCAGAGGGGTTGAGGCCCCGTCCCCCGTACGCTTCGAACCCCGTCACCAGCGCGACTGCCTGGTTCATGGTCACCGTCTAGCGTATACAGGAAGCATCATGCCGTCCAGCAGCCGGTTGTGGCTACCGATTCTTTTCGGCTTCGTGCACGATATTGAGCGCGGCCTGCGCTTCACCCTCGACGATTGTCCAGTCGCCCGCATCGGCGATATCGTGATTCGCGTGTTGCGTCACTTCGTAGATCCGCGCCAGCGCGGACTTGACCCGATCGACCTCCTCCGCCGCGAGCCGCAGCGCCGCGGGACTGCTTCCATCGGGCGGAATCGAGTTGAGCGCTCGAAGGGCGTCCCGATAGGCGCGTCGCTCCGCCACGTCCGGCCCAGTCTCGGGTTGGCTCCGCCGCGTCCCGCGCCGCGGCTTGGCCGCTGCGGCCTTCCGCGCGAGCGTGATCCGCGTGTTGCAGCGGTCGATCCGCTTCTGGAGATACAGTCGCACTGCGTCCACCCCGCCGGGCACACGGTCCATTGACCACTTCCTCCTCCCATGCTTCCTTCGAAGGACGATTGGCAAGGCCTGCAGCGAGACCTAGACTCCGATGCCCGACAACTCCTGCATCGTGCGCACGACCGCTGAGAAGTCCTCCTCACGCCCCTGGCTCCGGGCCTGCTCCACGGTATCGATCTGCTTGGCCACAGCCACGGCGGGCATGGCGACCGAAAGGGACTCCGCCAGCCGGAGGATCAGGCCGAAATCCTTGGACATCATTCGCAGGGCGAAGGCAGCGGGGAACTCGCCACGCGCGACGTTCTCAAACTTCCCCTTCTGAGCAGCGGACACAACGGACGTGGATCCCAGGGCGCCCAGCATGCGCGTCGTGTCCAGCCCGGCCTTACGCCCGAGCGCGACGGCCTCGGCGAGCGCCTGAATCCC
>DASUDA010000097.1:0-8400 GCA_036275835.1 bacterium
TTGATCACCGTCGCAAGGAGGCCCATGTAGTCGGCGGTGACGCGGGCCACCCCCATCTTCTCGGCAATCTGCACCCCGCGGACGATGTTGCCCCCGCCCACGACGATCGCCGCATCCACTCCGGCGTCCCGGACCGACTTCACCTCCCGGGCCACCAGGTGCAGCACCTCGGGATCCAGTCCCACGCCGCCCGAGCCGGCCAACGCTTCCCCGCTCAGCTTCAGCAGAATCCGACGGTACCGGGGAGCCGGCACGGAGGTCATTCCTCGCCCAGCCGGAACCGGGCGAAGCGCCGGACCTGGATGTTCTCACCGGTCCGGGCGATCACTTCCTTCACCACGTCGCCCACCGTGCGCGGGTGGGAGCCCTCGTCGCGGATGAACGGTTGTTCGAGCAGGCAGACGGCGGCGAAGAATTTTTCCAGCTTTCCCTCGGCGACACGCGCGGCGACGGCCTCGGGCTTACCCTCGATCTGGGCCTGCGTCAGGTACGCCCCCCGCTCTGAGGCGACGACGTCCGGGGGCACCTCCTCCCGGGACACGTACCGGGGGGCGGCCGCCGCGATCTGCATCGCCACATCGCGGGCCAGCGTCTTGAACTCCGGGGTGCGCGCCACGAAATCGGTCTCGCAGTTGATCTCCACGAGGGAGCCGAGCCGGCCCTCCCCGTGGATGTAGGAGGTCACCAGCCCTTCCTTGGCCACCCGGCCGCTCTTCTGAGCGGCCGCGGCCAGGCCTTTCGCCCGCAGCAGCTGCATCGCTTTCTCGAGATCGCCTTCTGCCTCGACCAGCGCATTCCGGCAATCAATGACACCAGCTCCGGTGCGGGTCCGGAGTTCCTTCACACGGTTTGCGCTGATCTCCACCCTACGAGCCCTCCTGTCCCAGATATCCCGCGTGGTCGTGTGTGGTCCGTGCGTCGTGCGTGCCTCCGCCGGACCGCGTGCCCGCATGTCCTCGTGTGCTTTGTGCCCTGGGCCCGCCGCTCGGACGACGTGCTCAGGCCCCTGGAGGGGGTGGGGGGTCAGGCCTGGACCTCTTCCTCCTCGACAGGCTCTTCCACGACTTCCTCTTCACCGGGCAGGGGCGCCATCGGCGCGGGCTCCACCGCCTCCTCGGCCGCCGCGGCCACCTCCTCCTCGATCACTTCGGCCTTCCGGCGCTCCTCGTAGCCCTCCTGGGCGGCGTTCGCGACCCGGCTGGTGATCAACCGCACCGCGCGGATCGCATCATCGTTGCCCGGGATCGGGTAGGCCGCCTCATCGGGATCACAGTTCGTATCGATGATCGCGACGACCGGGACGCCCAGTTTCCGCGCCTCGGCGATCGCGATGTGCTCCTTGCGCGTATCGACGATGTAGACCGCCGACGGGAGGGTCTTCATCGCGGCGATGCCTCCGAGGTACTTCTCCAGCCGGGCCAGCTCGTCCATCAGCGACGCCTGTTCCCTCTTCGGCAGAATATCCAGCGTGCCGTTGTCGCGGATGTCGATCAGTTCGTGGAGACGATCGATCCGGCTCTTGATCGTGGCGAAGTTCGTCAGCATTCCGCCGAGCCACCGTTGGTTCACATAGAACTGGTGCGCCCGCGTGGCTTCCTCGCGGATGGCATCCTGGGCCTGCTTCTTCGTGCCGACGAACAGGATGTGCCCGCCCCGCGCCACGGTGTCGCGGACAAACCGATACGCCGCCTCGATCAGGGGAACGGATTTCTGCAGGTCGATGATGTGGATTCCATTCCGCTGCGTGAAGATATACGGGGCCATCTTGGGGTTCCACCGTCGGGTCTGATGCCCGAAGTGGACCCCCGCTTCCAAAAGCTGCTTCATCGTGACAACTGCCACGCACCCTCCCCTTTCCGGTTACGCCTCCGCCCCTTCATCCTGCGCCGGAACCCGGAACGTCCGAGCACCGCCGGCTCAGTCCAGAAGCGTGCGAGAAAGTCCGGACGTAGTATAGCACATCAGAGGATGTACCGGCTCAGGTCGCGGTCGGCCAGGATCCCCTCCAACCGCGCGCGGACGTACGCCGCGTCGATGACGACGCGGGCCGGCACCTCGGGCGCGGCGAACGAAATCTCATCCGTCACTTTCTCCAGAATCGTGTGCAGCCGGCGCGCGCCGATGTCCTCGGTCTCCGCGTTCACGAGGTGCGCGATGCGCGCCACCTCTCGCACTCCGTCGGACGAGAACTCCACCGTCACCCCCTCGGTGGACAGGAGCGCGGCGTATTGCTTGGTCAGGGCGTTCTCGGGCTCGACCAGGATGCGGACGAAGTCCGCCTCCGTCAGCGGGGCCAGTTCCACACGGATCGGGAGCCGGCCCTGGAGCTCCGGGATGAGATCCGACGGCTTGCTCACGTGAAAGGCCCCGGCGGCGATGAACAGGACGTGGTCGGTCCGAACCGGGCCGTGCTTGGTCGTGACCGTGGAGCCTTCAATAATAGGAAGGATGTCACGCTGGACGCCCTCGCGAGAGACGTCAGGGCCGGCGCCGCCTTCGCGGCCGGCGATCTTGTCCAGTTCGTCGATGAAGATGATGCCCGTCTGCTCGGCCCGGCGGATGCCTTCGCGCACGACCTCGTCCATATCGATGAGCTTCTGGGCCTCTTCCATCGTCAGCGCGCGGAGCGCCTCGGGAACGGTCATCCGCCGGCGCTTGCGCCGCCGCGGCAAGAGGCTCCCAAACAGGTCCTGGAGGTTGACGCCCATCTCCTCCACGCCCTGGCCCGAAAACACCTCGATCATCGGGCTAGAAGTCTCCTCCACGTCGATCTCGACCATCTCCTGATTCAGGTCCCCCCGATCCAGCCGATCGCGCAGGGCTCCCCGGCGCTCGCGCACGTCCTCCACCGCCGCGCCCGGAGGCTCCGCCGCCGGAGGCGCCCCCCGTCCGGCGCCAAAGAGCATTTCCAGCGGGTTGGTGAATCCGGTCTCGCGCTTCGGGGAGGGGACCAGGATCTCCACCAACCGCTCCCGGGCCTGGGCGGCGGCGCGGGATTCGACCGTGCGCATCCGCTCGCCCTTCACCATCTGGACCGAGGTCTCCACGAGGTCGCGGACCATCGAATCGACGTCCCGACCGACGTAGCCCACCTCGGTGAACTTTGTGGCCTCCACTTTCACGAAGGGCGCGGCAGCGAGACGGGCCAGCCGGCGGGCGATCTCGGTCTTCCCCACGCCCGTGGGGCCGATCATCAAGATGTTCTTGGGGATCACCTCGTCGCGCAGGTCGGGCGCGAGCCGGCTCCGGCGGTAGCGGTTGCGCAGGGCGATCGCGACGGCGCGCTTGGCCGCGGCTTGGCCGACGATGTACTTGTCCAGTTCCTCCACGATCCGCCGGGGGGTCATCGCCGCGATCGACGGGACGGCCTCGGACTGGGGGCGGGCGTCCATGGCGCTTACCGCAGGACCTCGACGGTCACCTGGTTATTCGTGAAGACGCAGATCTCCGCGGCCAGGCGCAGCGCTTCGCGGGCGATCTCCTCCGCCGTGAGGGTGGAGTGGTGCAGCAGCGCGCGCGCGGCGGCCAGCGCGTACGGGCCCCCGGACCCGATCGCCGCCACGCCGTCGTCCGGCTCCACGATCTCTCCGCTGCCGGAGAGGATAAACAGATGCTCCCGGTCGGCCACGACCAGAAGGGCGTCCAGACGCCTCAGGATGCGATCCGTACGCCAGTCCTTCGCCAGGCCCACCGCGGCGCGCGGCAGGTGGCCCCGCACTTCGGTGAGCTTCTGCTCCAGCCGCTCAAACAGCGTCAGGCCATCGGCCGCCGAGCCGGCGAAGCCGGCGAGGATGGAGTCGCCGATCCGGCGCACCTTCCGCGCGCTGTGCTTCAGGACGGTGTTCCCGAGGCTCACCTGACCGTCTCCCGCCACGGCGACCATCCCATTGCGGCGGACCGCGACGATCGTGGTGGACCGCAGGACGGATCCCGCGGGTCGGGGACGGCGCGTCACCGGCGCGGGAGGGCAAACGAGGTCTGTGCGGGGGTTTCCCTGCCGCGGCCTCAGGATCGGGCCCCTACCCGCTCAGGTTCCCGGGGCTGTGGCGCTTCCTTGTATGTGCACGCCTTGTTGCTGCAGACGACGGCCGAGGTGGCGCCTCGCCGGGCCCGCTTGGCGACCAGGATCTGGCCGCACAGCGGGCAGGAGCGCTCCAGTGGCCGGTCCCAGGACGTAAACGTGCAGGCCGGATAGTTGCTGCAGCCGTAAAAGATCCGCCCCTTCCGGGTGCGCCGTTCCACCACCTCTCCCTTGTCCAGGGGGCAGCGGACCCCGATACCCACCGGGCGCGTGTAGTCGCACGCCGGATATCCCGAGCAGGCGATGAACTCCCCGTACCGACCGTGCCGCTTCACCAGCGGGCGGCCGCACCGGGGGCACGGCTCCCCGATCTCCTGGGGGGCCATCTCCATCCCTGCGATATTCTGCTCGGCGTTGCGCAGCACCTCGGCGAAGGGGCCATAGAAGGTCCGCAGGAGCCGGACCCAATCCTCCTTCCCCTCCTCCACGCGGTCGAGGTTCTCCTCCATGTGGGCGGTAAACTCAACGTCCAGGATAGTCGGAAAATGCGCCACGAGCAGCGAGTTCACCAGGATCCCCAACTCGGTCGGGTACAGCCGGCGCTCGTACGCTTCGACATAGCCGCGCTGCTTGATCGTCTCGATGATCGGAGCGTACGTGCTGGGGCGCCCGATCCCATTGTCCTCCAACGTCCGCACCAGCGTGGCCTCCGTATAACGCGGAGGCGCCTGCGTGAAGTGCTGAGACGGCTCAAGGCCCAGGAGGCGCACCCGCTCGCCCTGCTGCAGATCGGGCAGCCAGCCCTCCGCGGGCTCTTCCTCCCCGTTGTCCCGGCCTTCCAGGTACACGCCGAGGAATCCGGGAAACTTGACGCGGGATCCCGTGGCGCGGAACAGGTACGTCCCGGCCAGAATGTCCACGGCCAGCGTGTCCATGATGGCCGACGCCATCTGGCTGGCGACGAACCGCTCCCAGATCAGCTTGTACACTTTATACTGGTCGGCCTTGAGAAACGGCTTCACGACCTCGGGAGTCCGCCGCACAGACGTCGGCCGGATTGCCTCGTGGGCTCCCTGGGCGCCGCGGCGGGATGTGTACTGGCGGGGCTGGTCGGGCACGTAGGCGGCTCCGAACTGCGCACTGACATACTCGCGCGCCTGTCGCTGCGCGTCCTCCGAGACGCGGACGGAGTCGGTCCGCATGTAGGTGATGAGGCCCACCGTGCCCTCGCGCCCGACGTCCAGGCCTTCATATAACTGCTGGGCGACCACCATCGTTCGGGCGGCGGAGTAGCCGATCTTCCGGTTGGCCTCCTGCTGCAGCGTGCTCGTGGTGAACGGCGCGGCCGGGTGGCGCTGCTGGTCTTTGCGGCGCACCTCTGCCACGACATAGGGGAGGGGCCCGAGGTCTCGCACGACGGCCTGGGCCTCTCCCTCGTTGGCAATCGTGACCTTTTCCCCGTTCCGAGACACCAGGCGCGCCACAAACGGAGCATCTTCGGTCTCCCTCGTCAGGCGCGCGGCGATCGACCAGTACTCCTGGGGAACGAATGCCTCGATCTCCTTCTCCCGCTCGCAGATCAGCCGCACGGCGACGGACTGTACGCGTCCCGCGCTGAGTCCGCCCCGCACCTTCCGCCACAGCAGCGGGCTCAGCTTGTAGCCGACGAGCCGGTCGAGAATGCGGCGGGCCTGCTGCGCGTTCACGAGGGTGGTGTCGATGCCGCGGGGACTCTGCAGAGCGCGCCGGACCGCCTCCCGGGTGACTTCGTGAAATTCAATCCGCCTGATCTTGGGGTTGACCGGCTCGAGGAGCGTCGCCAGATGCCACGAGATCGCCTCCCCTTCCCGGTCGGGATCGGTCGCCAGGTAGATCGCGGAGGCCTTCTTGGCGGCGGACTTCAGCTCCTTGATCACGGGGCCCTTGCCCTTGGGCACGATATACTTTGGCGTGAACTCGTGGTCGATGTCGACCCCGAGCTGGCTCCGCGGCAGGTCCTTGACGTGGCCCATCGAGGCGACGACCTCGTATCTCCTGTCCAGGAGCTTCTTGAGGGTTCGCGCCTTCGTCGGCGACTCCACAACGACGAGCGGTCTGGTCACTCAGTGCCTCCTATAGGGCTGCCGTGCACACTTGTTCCCCGGGAACTGCCGGAGTAGACTCCGCACCTCCGCGCGGCCGACAGGCAACAACGATGCGAGGCGCGCCCCCATTCCCGGCGGTAGGGCATGCTCCTGATCGGGCGCACTGAGGCACATGCGCGCCGCGCGCATTGTCCATGGATTCTATTCCCCGATCTCTCGCCTTGTCAAACTGTGCCGCTGACAACGTACGCCGGACGCTCGCCGTGCGGTCGTACTTACCGTCGTCGCATCGCCTCAGGGCACAACACCGACCGCCGACTGACCGCTGCGCGCACCGGGGACACGCAATCGACGAGATCAGATCAGGCACATACGCAGCTTGCCGAAGGCGATTTCTTCATGTAGAATGTGGTGTACTCTAAGATATATTCAGAGGTGTATGAACAATGCCACGGATGATGGTCGAACTCGACGACAGCCTTCTCGATCAGGCCAAGCGGCTGAGCGGAGCCCGCACCAAGCGCGCCGCCATCGAACTAGCATTACGGGAGTTGATTCGCCACCGCAAGGCCGCTGAGCTGGCCCGAATGGCCGGTCGCATTGACATCCGCCTCACGCGCCATGACATCCAGATCATGCGGGACGCCCGGTAAATGGCTGTTTTGCCGGACACCTCCGTCTGGATCGAGTTCTTCAGGCCCCGTGGGGACGTGCATGCTCAACGACTCCTCGCCCAGGCCCTCCAGGACGACGTCGTCGCCATCACAGCGCCGGTGCTCACAGAACTGCTCGTAGGGCTCACCCCCACACGATCAGCCGATGCGCGCGCCATCGACCGGCTGCGCGCCCTGCAGGCCATTCCCCTGGATTGGAACGCCTGTGTCCTCGCTGGTGAGCTCGGACGCACGCTCGTCCGGCGAGGCCGCCGTATCCCCACGGTCGACCTGATGATCGCCGGTGCGGCGGCCGTACACGGCTATGAGATCTGGCATTTCGGCGACGCACACTTCAGAGTGCTCGCGCAGGTCGGGGGGCCGCCCCAGAGAGATCTTGCGCCGCCTCCGTAGTGGCCGCCGACCCCCCCGGCGTTCATTGACCGGGACGTCCGCTGGCCCAGCAGGATCGTACACCGCGCGCCTGCACAAAGTGTTTCCCGGGGAGATGACGCACCAGCCCGTTCACTTCCAGGGCCAGGAGCGCGCCTGCAACGGCCGCAGCACCACATCCGGTCCGAGCGACGATGGCATCGATGTGCATCGCGTCCTCGCCAAGGACGGCCAGCACCCGCGCCTCGATCGGACCGACCTGGTCGCACGTCCCGGCATCGGGGGCACCTGGCGCGCGCGATGCCTGCGGGGACAGGCCGAGCACCTCCAAGACGTCCTCCGGCTTCGCCAGGATCTTCGCGCCCTCGGCCAGCAGCCGGTGGGGCCCGCGGCTTGATGGCGCGTGCACGCTGCCCGGCACCGCGAACACGGGCCGCCCCTGTGAGACGGCGAAGCGCGCCGTGATCATCGCCCCGCTATCCACGTCACCTTCGACCACAATGACGGCGTCGCTCGAGCCGCTCACAAGCCGGTTGCGCGGCGGAAACTGCTGAGGTCGCGGCCGCGTGCCCATCGGGAGCTCTCCGACAACGGCGCCCTGCCGACGCACCGCTTCTATTAAAGAACGGTGCTCCGGCGGGTACGTGACGTCCACGCCGCATCCCAGCACGCCGACCGTCACACCTCCCGCTCGAAGTGCGCCCGCGTGCGCGGCGGCATCGATCCCGCGGGCGAGACCGCTTATGACCACGCCCCCTGCGCCAGCAACTACCTGGCCCAAGGCGCCCGCGATCCCCAGCCCGTACGCCGATGCCCGCCGTGTTCCCACGATGGCAACGGCCGGTACTGAACTGTCAGGCCACGTCCCACGCACATACAGCACGGGCGGCGGGTCGCGAAGCTGGCGGAGCCGCGCCGGATAGCCGGCGTCGAGCAACGTGACGACGCGCGCACCAGCGCGCTCGGCCCGACGCAACTCGCCGTCAACATCGACACGATCGCGCTCGCGGGCGATCACCGCCGCAAGACGCGGCTTGACTCCGGGCACCGCGCGCAGCGCAGGCTCGGGCGCACCCCAGGCAGCGGTTGCCGATCCGAACACGCGCACCAGGCGCGCGATGTGCCGCGGCCCCAGGCCGGGGGCGAGGTGGAGGGCGATCAAAGATCGGCGCTCGCTCGTCTCGTCCATGAAGACTGTCCCCCACGAGCGCAGCCGTGCGGTCCCGCCACGGCATGCGTTCGCCACGGC
>DASUDA010000098.1:0-5109 GCA_036275835.1 bacterium
CCGCCGGGCGGGGACCAGGTCGCTCCGCCATCGGTGGACTGGGAGAAGAAGATGGGACTTTCGCAGTAGTCGTCGGCGGTTGGGCAGCCAAAACGGAATCGCGTCCAGGTGACGTAGACGTTGTCGCGCTTTGGGCTGGCCGGATTGGCGTCCGAAAAGATGAACTCCTTGTCGTGAAAGAGCAACGGGGTGTTGGTATTCACCACCACGCCGAGAGGAAGGGTCCTGAATCGCTGGGTTGGGCCCGGGACGGGGCTGTGGAAGAAGGATCCCCCAAAGTCGGCGTTAGACTTGGTGACGAGGATCCCGCTCTCTGGCCCCGGGTCATTGAAGATGACGCAGGTGAAATAGGTATTGCTGCGCGAGTCCATCGCCAGCGCGGGATCGCTCGCGTGGTCGAACTTGCGGGCGCCTGGCGAAGGGAACTCCCAGAAGGGCGGCGTCAGGTCGCCCCAGTGTCTGCCCCGGTCGAAGGAGAAAGCGATGCTGCAGTGGTTGACGCCGAGGCGGCGGTCATTCTGGGCTGCGACCAAGTGATCAGGGTCGTGGGGGTCGACGACGATAATCTCCTCCGCATGAACGCGGAAGGAGCAGTCCTGATTGACCCGGACGTTGTCAAAGGCGCCGCGAAAGACTGTGGAACACCCTGCAGTCCGGATCCTCACGTTGTCCGGCACGGACAACGTAGCGCCCCGAGTGAGGCTTTCGCTATCGTCGGTCGAGGCCTCTCGGGTGTGCCTCACGTCGTCCAGCACGCCACCGGAGATCATCTGTTCATGGGGCTGACGGGTGGCCTGGCCAGTCTCAATGGCGACATTATGTTCGACGGCAAGGTTGGGTGTCGGACGGCTGGTCTGTGAGGAACCTGTGAGGATCATGCCCCCCGTCAGTAGCAGGACAAGAACCGCTACTCCGATACGCGCAAACATCCAGTACCCCCCCTACGTGGTGACGTGATGCTCCAAGCTCCCCTCCGTTTCTCACCTCCTTTCGTCGACCACCTGGCGTCCGTTGACAATGGAACCGCCAGAAGGGTCGTCCGCGTACTACGTGTAAGATCACCCGACGCCACCTGTGGAGAGAGGTGTGTGGGGAAAACGGCGTACGGCGCCGGCGCCTTTGCGCTGATCCTGCTGGGGGCGCTGGCAGCTGCGGCCTCCCCCATCCCGAGCGGCCCGCTCGTCCCATTCGTCACCGTCGCAAAGGGGACAACCTCGGACGTGCATACGCCGATCCGGCTAACGATCCACGACCCCGAGAGCTGGGGCCGCCTGTGGATGCAGATCATGGCGCCGGGACACCGGCCTCCGGCCGTGGATTTCGGCCGCGACATGGTCATCGCGCTCTCGCCCGGCCCGGCGCCCGAGCCAGCGGTCTTGACCATCACCCGGATCACGCGCGTCCCGGGCCGGCTCGTGGTCTGGTACACGCTGAGGCAGACGCGGCCACTGCCGGAAGGAGGGGGCGCCGGCATGTCGGCGCCATTCCACGTCGTCAGACTGGCGCGCTCTCCGTTGCCCGTGGAATTCGTCTTTCTCAAGACGCCCCCGATCCTTCGCCCTTTGCCGTAGAACGCGTCAGGCGAGGTCAAAAGGCCAACGTCCGCACCAGCCTCAGGGGCGAAGAATGTGCAAGAGAGATCTTATCTCAGGCGATCAAGGATTTTTGCAACTACCTGTGCCGTCAGCGGACAACTTCGACTCACTAATCTTGACCCCATGTATTCGTTTCTCGCGGCGCGACTCCCTCCCGGCCTCTCAAGTTCTCTCTCCTCCGGACCGGCGGATTTTCGGCGCGTAAGGGCGGGGACAGAATCTTCGCGCAGCGGGTGACCAGTGACCCGTCAGAGGGGGGAAGGCCGCGGCGGGCGGCCAGTGCGGCGGCGGTCCGAGAGCCCGGCCAGACGCTCGGCGTCGAAGCGACGCCGCCAGCGCTGCACCCAGTACCGGCTCCGATGCAGGTAGGTAGCGATGTGCGCATTGCCCCAACCCGCGGCGGCCAGCAGGATCGCCTGGGCGCGGTCGGCCAGCCGTCGTTCCGTCGTGCCGGCCCGGCACACGCGCTCGAGGGCGATGCGTTCCCTGGGAGACAGCGAGATGGCGACCGCTGGAGAAGGCCCATGGCGGCGCGGAAGATCGACAGGCACGGCCCTGGACAATACGACCTCTCGGGCAAGACTGCCGGGGAGTCCCGTCTTGGGGCGACGTCCGGTCTCTCTCCGGCGGAGCGGATGCCACGGGTGCAACGGCTGTCGGCGCGCGGCGTCCCCGTCGTGGTTCCTGCGGCGTGCGTGACCACAGCCCTCATCCTCAGCGCGCACCGGTTCCCGTCGGTCTTCCGGCGGTCGTTTCCCGATGGGACCATGGCGTTGACTTTTCTCGGCAGCGGATGCCCCGTGAGCGGAGCCGGTCACCGTGCAGTCGAAGCACTGGTTCGACAGGGAGATCGTGACCTGGCCGGTGACACGGCCGAGCGTGGGCAGTTCGCCGGCGGCGTCGACCCGGACCCGGTTCCATACCGGTTGTCCGTTGATGAACGCATACGCGATCTGCGTGGTCACGGCGCCCCAGTCGTAGAAGATGGTGAGCGTATAGAGGAGGCCCCGCGCGTCCACCACCGCCTCGAGCGCGTACGGCGGGCCCGGCCGAACGATCCACGACTTCATCAGCGGCGACGTGAACAGCCACTTCGCGATCGCCCGGCGTGTGTCGGTGTCGTCGTCGCGGGCGAACCGCGACGCCCGGTAGCGCGCCATCGTCTGCGTGACGATGTCCCTCCGCAGGCCGCCGATGACGTACCGGCTCTCAGGCGCGCCGCCGAGCAGGAAAAAGTCGTGGACATGAAAGTCGGGAAGGTCATCCGGCTGGGTCTCGATCCGCTCCTTGATCACCCGCTGGATTAACCCCGTAAACGGCCGGAGCATGAATGGCAACCAGATCTCGCGAATCGTGATCATCCGGTGCAGCGGCTCGCCAGTGGTGTGCCACTCCGTGAGCAGCCCCTGTGCGGTCGCGGTGAGCAGGCCGCCGCTGCTGCCGTAGCGGATCGAGAGGAACACGTCGAAGTCCGCCGTCATCGTGTAGGAGGGCTTCGGCGCGAGCGCGAGCCGCACCAACTCATCGACAGGCGGCGCCTGTGCGCGTCCGGGCAGGGCGAGTGCGAGCGTGAGGACGACCCCCCACACCGATCCCAGGCCGGTGGGGCGGAGGGGATTTTGTCCGCTCATCGCAGCGCCCGCCCGGGTCCCTCGTGAGCCGCGGGACGCGCCTTCCGCAGGTCCTCCACCGCCTGGGGTGGCACGTACAACGCGCCCACGTCCTCCCGCTCCATTCCGTTCCCATGGAAATCGCTGCCGCCTGTTGCGACCAGCCCGCGCCGGCGGGCCAGGTCGAGTAGCGCGAGCGTCTGCCTCGGCGTGTGCTCCGGCCGGTACGCCTCGAGCCCCCTGAGGCTCTCGGGAAGGAGCCCTTCCACGTGCGGGAGAGCCCCGTACCGGTACGGGTGCGCGAGCACCGGCACCCCTCCCACCTCCCGGATGAGCCGGGCTGCCGCCTCGGGGGACAACCGCTCGGCCGGGACGTGGGCCGGCGCCCCCGGGCCGAGGTACCGCGCGAAGGCCTCATCCACGCTCGGCGCACGACCAGCCTCGACCAGCACCCGCGCGATATGAAGCCGCCTCATCCCGTTCTCACCGCCCGCCAGGCCGGCGACCCGCTCCGGCGCCACGCCGATCCCGAGCGCGCGGAGCCGGCGAATTGTCTCGCGCACCCGCTCGATGGAACGATCCCGCAACCGGCGGAGCGACTCTGCGAGCCGGGGCGAGCGCGGGTCGACGAAGTACCCCAGGACGTGCACCTCGCTCCCCTGGGCGCGCGCCGTGAGCTCGACCCCCGGAACCAGTTCGATCCCCGTCCCGGCGGCCGCCCGGGCCGCTTCCTCGACGCCGGCGACCGTATCGTGGTCTGTAATGCTCAACCGGGCCACGCCGCGGTCTCGGGCACGGCGGACGAGTTCGGCCGGCGTCAGCAGGCCGTCGGAACACGTAGTGTGCGTATGCAGGTCAACGCGCACGGAGCGGCGGCTCCAGCAGGAGATTGCTCAACTTGAATCCGGTGTGAAAAGCCCTCAAAGTTCTGAAGACGCGCGGGTGATCGAAGGCGTGCGTGAGGATCAGCGCAGACTCAGCTCGAGCCGCTTCAGGCCGGCGCCGGCGGCCGTGCAAATGGCCTGCACCTCCGCGACCAGTTCGGGAGACCCGGAAGAGATCGCCAGGATGATCTCTTCCACCCCCATCTCGCGGACGAGCCGCGGCAGGTCTGTGCGGGTCCCGAGCACCCTCAGGCCCTGCACGAAGGTGCCGCACTTCGCCGGGTCGTCGTCGACGAATCCGACCGGCCGGTACCCGTGACCATTCTCGCGGAGCTCGCGAAGCAGCAGCACACCGCGCTGGCCAGCGCCGAAGATGAGCACGCGCCGCCCCGCCTCCGCCATGGACGCCAGGTACTCGCGCAGCACCGTGAGCGAGAGGCGGCTCCCCGCCACCAGGACCAGCGTCAGCAGCCAGTCCATCACCAGGGCTCCCCGCGAGAAGCCCTCGAGGCGCGTCCACAGGAATAGGGTAACGATCCCCAGCAGCGAGCCCACCGATCCGCCTGTGGCGACGCGCGCATAGTCGAGCGCGGCCGCGTAGCGCCATGAGCCGCGGTAGACGCCGGTCAGGTAGAAACCCACGACCTTCGCCGATGCCATCACCGGTAGGGTGGTCACGATGGCCTCGACCACGGGGGCGCGGAGCTGCCCGTCATAGCGCAGGTAGTGCGCGCCGACGTAGGCGGCGGAGACGAGGACCAGGTCGAGGACGATGACGGCGATCCACTTCTTGTTCGCGAACGCGCGCGGCAGCGGGGTCACATCATCGCCGGCCGGCTCGTGCTCGTAGACGCGGGTCTCCGACAGGACGACGCCAATCGCGACGAGGCCCAGGGCGAAGACCACCGACGTAAGCAGTCCGGCGACCGCGTCCAGCCGCGCCGCCAGGAGCGCCGCCGCCCCGGCCAGGACGCTCAGCCCATACAGCATCAGCACGGCCCTCCGCTCCGGCAGCCCCAT
>DASUDA010000099.1:0-5230 GCA_036275835.1 bacterium
GCGTCCATGAAGCGGTGCTTATGGTACAGGGGGCGGCGCGGCACCTTCGCCGTGGAGGCCGTCCCCTCTGTCTTGGCCACGATGAACCACGGACCGGGCTCGCGCAGGCCGCGGCGAGCCGCCTCCTCAAACGGGTCCAGGTCCGTCACAACTGCCACATGCGAGAGACCCGCCCCCCGGCCAATGGCCGCCAAGTCCGCGGGCCCGGCGGTGTGGGAGATCTGCCCGCCCGTCGTTTCGTACGTCCCCGTGTCGCACACGACGTGGACCAGGTTGACCGGGCGCACGAGGGCAATGGTGGCCAAAGACCCCAGGTTCATCAGGAGCGATCCGTCCCCGTCGAGGACAATAACCCGGAGGTCGGGACGTGCCAGGGCCAGCCCCAACCCGATCGAGGAGACCGACCCCATGGCCCCCCACGTGTAAAAGTTCTCGGGCCGATCGCCTGACGCGTAGAGGTCGTACGTGTTCTTTCCAAGATTGGCGATGACCGGCTCCCGATCGAGGAGCCGCGCGAGTCGCCGGATCGCGTCCAGACGGGTCATCGCCATGTCTTTCCTCCCGTCAGAATCGTGGGAAGAACGAGCGCAACCGGGAGCGAGCTCGAATAGGCCAGCTTCGTTGCCCCGTCGACGATTCGCCGGATCTGCTCCGCCCCCTCGATCCAGAAGGCCTGAATCCCCAGGGCCTCAAAGATCTTCGGCATCGCCCGGCCGAGCGGCACCTGGACGGGGTTGACCTCGTCGAGGCGTCCGCGCTCACTGATGACCATCAACAGAGGGATCTGAAATCCGATGGCGAGCGAGCAGAGCGCGTTAATCGAGTTGCCCAGACCGCTGCTCTGCATCACGAGCACGCCCCGCATCCCGCCCAGATACGCCCCGCAGAGAACGGACACGCCCTCTTCCTCGCGGGTCACGGAGATCATGCGCGTCGCGCGATCCTCGTGCAGCAACTGGAGGAGGCGGTCCGTGACCTCATCCGGCACGTACGCAACGACGGTGTAGCCGTTGTCCCGGAGCGCCTGGGCCATCCCCGCGCTCCAGTCCACGTCCGTCATCGGGTGATGCCTCCAGCGACGGCCGTGGCGCCCACCCCCGCGAGGCGTCCGAAGACAGCTCCGGCCGTCAGCCCGGAGCCGCCCAGGTAATTGTGATGGAAGAGGCCGCCCACCAGCTCGCCGCAGGCGAAGAGGCCCGGCAGCGGTTCGTTGCGGACGTCCAGGACCTGCGCATCGGGAGCGATCTTCAGGCCGCCGAAGGTGAACGTGATCCCGCACGTCACCGGGAAGCAGACGTAGGGCGGGGCATCCAGCGGCTGGGCCCAGTTCGACTTAGGAGGCCTGATGCCAAGCGCAGCCTTGCCGTCTTTGACCGCAGGGTTAAAGGGTTGGTTGTTGACCGACGCGTTGAACGCGGCCAGCGTGCGCTCACAAGTGGGGGCCTCGATCCCCGCCTTCCGCGCCAGCTCAGCCCAGGTCGAGGCCTCGATCCAGGTCGCGTCGGGAAGCGTGTACGGCGTCTTGAGTAACGGCACGACTTTCTGGTCGAAGATCTGGAAGGCCATCTGGCGCGGCTGGCGGATGATCTCCTGACCACACCTGGCGTAGGTGTAGTTGCGGAAGTCCTCGCCTTCATCGATGAACCGCTCCCCCCGCAGGTTGACGTAGACCCCGAGAGGATACGAATCACGCTCGTAGTGCTGCGAGACCCGCCGCTCATTGCACGCGGGGGCGTTGGCGTCCCAAGCCACGGCGTGGCACCCGCTCCAGTCACCGCACGCGCGCGCGCCGGCCATGAGGCCCATCTTGATTCCGTCCCCCGTGTTGTACGGAGTGCCGCGGACTTTCGCCAGCCTCCACACGGGGCCGAGGTGCGCCACCCGCATCTCCGGGTCGGCCTCAAATCCGCCGGAGGCCAGGACGACCGCGCGCGCCCGGTAGAGACGGGACCGGCCGTCGGTCATGGCCTCGACGGCCCACAGGTGGGCGGCACTGTCCCATCTCAGAGCGGTGGCCCGCGATCCGTACTGGACGGCCACGCCCGTCTTCTGACACGCCTGATAGAGGGTGTTGACCAATCCCGCGCCCTCACCCTTCGTCTTGACGATCAGCCCGCCCCAGAATCGCGGTTTTCCCCCCACCATGTACGACTGGCGATCGTACGCCAGGACGAACTCCACGCCATGCCCGCGAAGCCACGCCATTGTCGGAAAAGCCTGCGCGGTGACTGCTCGAGCCAGCGCGGGGTCCGTCCGCGATTTCGTCACGCGCACCAGGTCCTGATAGAACTCCTCCTCAGGATACTCGCCGATCTGGAGGTGCTCGGGGGATCTGAGGAGCGGATCGTCCACCAGGGCGGTCACATCCTCGACGCCGCCGTACGGGAAGCGAAACGCGCCGGCCGTGAAAAAGGAGTTCCCTCCGCGCTCCGCCGCTGGGGCGCGCTCGAGGAGGAGCACCCGCGCCTCGCGTTCGCCGGCGGCCAGCGCAGCGCACAGCCCCGCGTTGCCGCCGCCGACGACAATGACGTCACATCCGGTCACGAAGAACCCTCTTTCAGCGCCTGCCCCCGGTGCCGATCCCGTCAGCGCACTGCGGAGGCTCCCGCCGGCTCCGGGGGCCGGCGCGCGTGCCATGGCGTCGCCTGTTCATACGCTCGGGCGATCGCCAGCACCGTCGCCTCGTCCATCGAGCGGCCCACGATCTGCAGCCCCACCGGCATGTCTCCGGCGCCAAAGCCGCAGGGGACCGTGATCGCGGGGAGGCCCGTGAAGTTGGCAAAGCGCGTCATCCGGGTGAGCACACTCCGCGCGTCGCTCGTGTGGTCCCCGATCACCACGGTATCCTGCGTGATCAGGGGAGCCACACACGGGGTCGTCGGCAGGACGAGCGCCGCGTACGGGCGGAGGAGATCGCCGACCTCGTGCGCGAGAAGCGTGCGCACTTTCTGCGCGCGAAGGTACTGCGTGGCGGTGAAAAACTGGCCGCGCCGCAGTCGCGCCCGGACCTCGGGCCCGTAGTCCTCGGGGCGCTCGCGCAGCCAACGCTCGTGAACGCTCGCGGCTTCGGACATGATGATCGTGGTTTGCGCGATCGCCGTCTCCGCGGAGCGCGGAGGGGCCACGTCCTCGAGGTGAATCCCCAGGGTCCCCAGGACCCGCAGGGCCTCCTGGAAGGTCGTGTGGAGGTCTTCGGTCATCTCCCGATGATACGCGTCGCTCGCGACGCCCACACGGAGGCCCGCCACGGGGCGGCGAAGAGCATCCATGAAATCCGGAAGAGCGTGTCCGAGCGTCGCGGGATCCCGAGCGTCGGGGCCCGCGATCGCCTGCAGCACGAGCGCCGCGTCTTCCACGGTCCGGGTGAGCGGGCCGACATGATCCAGCGACCACGACAGGGGAAAGACGCCGTGGCGGCTGACGCGCCCAAAGGCCGGTTTCAGCCCCACGACGCCACACAGCGCCCCGGGAATGCGGATGCTTCCGCCGGTGTCGGTGCCGAGGGAGACGGGCCCCAACCCCGCGGCGACGGCGGCGCCGGACCCTCCGCTGGACCCTCCGGGGATGCGCTCCGTGTCCCACGGGTTGCGGGTGGCGCCAAAATGGGGGTTGTTGGTCGTGACGCCGTAGGCGAACTCGTGCAGCGCGGCCTTCCCGACGAGGACGGCGCCCGCTTCACGGAGCCGGACGGTGACGGTCGCATCCTGAGAGGGGACGTGCTCGGCCAGAATCCGGGAGCCGCACGTGGTTCTGATCCCGCGTGTGTCGATCAGGTCTTTGAGCGTGACGGGAATCCCGTGAAGAGGTCCTCGATAGCGTCCCGCGGCGATCTCTCGATCAGCATCCCGCGCCTGAGCCCGGGCCACGTCGGCCGTCACCGTGATAAAGGCGTTCAAGTTCCGGCATCGGTCCAGGCGGGCCAGGAGGTCCTCGACGATCTCGACCGACGACACTTCGCGGGAGCGAATCCGGCTCGCCAGTTCGGCCGCGGAGGCGTGGGCCAGGGCGCTCATTCTCCCGCGCTCGGGCGGTCGTACGGGAGCCAGGGGGTGAGCGCCGGCGCGAGATCGTCGATGGGGAGAGCCGAGAGCGTATCCTGGTCTATGAGGAGGGCTCGGATCTGGGGCGCCTCCCGTTCGAGATCCTGGGGCGGCACGCGCAGGCCCAGCAGCGCGGCCATCCGCGCCAGATCGTCAACCGGTCCCGTGGTCATGCGGGACAGGAGAGCCTACACGCGCGCCCGGGCCCGGCCAACCTGGACCCGCTTCCACGACAGCAGGACGGCGAGGCAGATGATGACCGCGATGATGATCTCAGGGATACCGTTCGTGAGCGCGATCGTGAGGGCGACTCTCTTCGGCAGGTAGTGGCGCGCGACGCCGAATCCCAGAACGAGCACCGTGTTGGTGGCAGTCCCGACGACCGCGGCGAGGGTGATCGCCCACCACTCACCCGCCCGGCGCGCGGCCATGTAGGTCCACGCGGCGAACATCCCGATGAAGATCCGCGGGACAATGGCCACGAGGGGGTCCTTGAACATCGGCACCGTCGAGTAGAAGAAGCTGTAGAGTCCGAAGATCGTCCCGATGATCGCCCCCACGAGCGGCCCTTCGAGGATGCCGCCGATGATGGCGGGGACGTGCATGATCGTCGCGTTGACGGCGGTCCCGGTGGGCACCGGGATGAACCCAAGCCGGGTCGCTCCCAGGAAAATCGCGATCGCCGCCAGCACCGCGGACATCACGATGCCGCGCGTCGACAGACCCGCCTGCGCTTGCGCCTGCATCGCCTCACCTCCCTCATCGTCGTCATGCCCGTCGTTCCTCTTTCCCTCGGGCCTGACCGCAGATTCCCTATTCCCCCCCACGCCCCCTGCCAGACGTCACGCGAGTTGTCATTGCTCGAACCCCGTCACGCGAGATCCTTTCGCTCAGTACGGAAACGGAGCGCGAAGCATCACCGCGAGGAACAGGAGAGCCGCCGCCGGCGCCAGCCAGTCCACAAGCGTCCCCGGCAGAACCGCGTAGGCCGTGCGGCCCGCCCCTCCCATATACGCCCGTGCCTCCATGGCCACAACCAAATCCTCCGCCCTGCGCAAGGCAAAAGTGAACAGGGGGACGAGGACCGGGAGCATCTGCCGGGTCCGGGTGACGAATCGCCAGGTGCTCCCGCTCCAACGACCACCCCGGGAGGCCTGAGCCTTCATCAGGCGCTCGCCCTCCAGCGCCAG
>DASUDA010000100.1:0-9707 GCA_036275835.1 bacterium
CGGTCCAGGCCCTTCCGGGACTTGAACGCGTACTGCTCCGGATCGTGGAAACCCCACTTGTACTGGTCGATATCAATGCCGAGCGGATTGACAGCAGCCACAGCGCACTCTCCTTTAGTGCTTCACCCAGAACACTTTCCCCGCGCTCCGGATCTCCCCTTCCCCCGCCACTTCCGCCGCCACCCGCTCGTACTGCGCTCGGATGCCGTCGTAACCGATCCGGTCGAGCTCGTCGGCCAGGTCGGCCTCTCCGGACGTGACGATCCGGCCGTCGAACATGACATGGACGCTCGTCGGCTTGATGAACTTGAGGATCCGGGGATAGTGGGTGATGACGAGCACCCCCATCGTCCGTCCGGAAGCCTCGTACATTCTGTTCACGCCGGCGGCGACCACCTTCACGGCGTCGACGTCCAGTCCCGAGTCGGTCTCGTCCATGATGGCGATCTCCGGCTCGAGGAGGGCCATCTGGAGAATCTCCCCGCGCTTCTTCTCGCCCCCGCTGAACCCTTCGTTCACGTACCGGCCGAGGATGGTCGGATCCACCTGGAGTTCCGCGACCTTGGCCTTGATGACCTTCTGGAACTCCGCCAGGCTCATCAGCTGATCCTTGTCGTATCCGCGCCGGGCGCTCACGGCCGTGCGGAGGAAGCTGGCCATCGTCACGCCGGGGATGCTCACCGGATACTGAAAGGCGATGAACAGGCCTTTCCGGGCCCGATCGTCGGGCGCCATCGCCAGCAGGTCCTCGCCCTTGTAGAGAACCTCCCCCTTCACCACCTGGTAGAAAGGGTTGCCCATCAGCACGTTGGCCAGGGTGCTCTTCCCCGACCCGTTGGGGCCCATGAGCGCGTGGATCTCCCCCGACCGCACCGTGAGAGAGGCGCCCTTGAGGATGACCTTGTCCTCCACCTGCGCCGTCAGGTCGTTGATGACGAGCTCTGCTCCCATGCACCCCTCCTGGGGGGACACCGTGGCGGCGGCTACGTCCCATCGTCCAAGCCGCCAGCCCCGGGGAATTGTCGACTAACTTAGTCAAATTTAGTATAGCCGCCGGTCGTCTGGAATGTCAACGGAGAACTTGCCTAACTTTTCCGGAGGGAGACCCCGTACGGCGGGGAGAAGATGCGGCAGGCCGGACAACGGAACGCGCCGAGGGAGGCCCATGTCCACCGACTCCGCTGAACTCCTGCGAACAGTCCTGGGACGACAGGTGTATGACCTCGAACAGCCGCGCCTGGCCGGGATGCCGGTTCACCCGGCCCACAGGCCCGGATACGCCTACCAGCTTCACCGGCGGCACCGGGACGGGTATGACCCCCGCCGCGGCGGGCCCCGCAGCGGCGCGTCGGGGGTTCTCGTGATGATGGAGCATTCCGGCACCCACATCGACGCGCTCTCGCATCAGGCGGCCGACCTCCACTTATACGGCGGGATCGAGGTGACTCCCCAGGTGGAGACGCCGAAGGGGTTCACGGTTCACGGCATCGAGACGATGGCGCCGATCGTGACGCGCGGCGTGCTCCTCGACATCTGCGCGCTCAAAGGCCTGGACCTGCTCCCTCCCCATTACCGGGTCACCGGCGCCGACCTGGAGGCGGCCGCCCGCCGGACCGGGGTGACCGTCCGCCCCGGCGACGCGCTCCTCGTGCGCACAGGCTATGGGGTGCTGTGGGGGGATGAAGCGCGGTACTTGGAGGCCGCCGGCGTCGGCCGGGAAGGCTCCGAGTGGGCGGCGGAGCAGCGCGTGCGGTGCGTCGGATGCGACAACATGACGTGGGACGAGACGGAGGAACGCGATCCCGCCACAGGGGGGATGCTGTTCGCCCACCTCCACCTGATTGCGCGGTGCGGCATTCCCATCATCGAGAACCTGATGCTGGACGAGTTGAGCCGTGACCGGCGCGCAGAGTTTCTCTTCGTCTGCGCACCGCTCAAGATGGTCGGAGCGACCGGCTCTCCGGTCCGGCCCATCGCAGTTGTGTGACCGCAAGGCACGTCAGGGACGGGCTAGTCCGGGTGGTTACCCCTCGGGGACAGGCCACTCTGACAGATCGTACAGGGCGCTGAACCGATATCCCGCGGCCTCGATGCCGTCGCGGCCCCCTTCGTGGCGGTCCACCACTGCCAGGATCATCAGGACGCGGCCGCCCGCCTCCTCCACGGTGCGGGCCGCGCGGACCGCCTGCGCGCCTGTCGTGACCACGTCCTCGAGCACGACCAGTCGGTCTCCCGGCTCCATCTGGCCTTCGATCATCCGAGCGGTTCCGTGGTCCTTGGGCTCCGGCCGAACGATGACGTAGGGCAGCCCGGTTTCCAGCGCGACGGCTGTAGCCAGAGGGACGCCCCCGAGCGCCGGCCCGGCGATCCGGGTGGTCTCGGGAGGTAGCGCCTGCGCGATCAGGCGCGCGATGTCCCGCAGCAGGTCGGGCTGGGTTTCGAAGCGGTATTTGTCGATATAGAAGGAAGTGCGCCGCCCGGAACTCAGGAGAAACTCTCCCCGCAGGAACGCCGCGCGGACCAGCCGCGCCCACGTCCAGGCGCGAACGGTATCGAGAAGCGCGGCGGGAATGGGTTCCACGGCCGCGTCACATTCGGGCGGCGCCGCGCCGGCGGTCAGCGCGGGACAGCGGGAGCGACGGCGAATCCCACGCTACTGAGCAGAAGACGGGTCAAAGGCGTCAGAACTTCCTCGAGCGGGCTCGGTTTCCCCGTGCTGAGCCACCGGACAACGACCTCGCTGATGGCTCCGATCCACGCGTACGCGGCCATTTCGGTGTCCTGCGGAGCGATCTTCCCATCCTGCACCGCGCGGTCCAAGTAACCGCGCAGCACCTCGACGAGCATCGCCTTGAGGGCGATCCGCTTCCCCTGGAACTCGGCGCCCGTCGCCGGCCAGTCGATCAGGACAATCCTCGCCAGCGCGCTGTGGGCCTGAAAACTCCGGACCAGGGTGGCCACCGCGGCTTCCACCTGCGCCATCAGGCCACGGCTGCGATGAACGGCCGCCTGGATCTCCTGCGCCACCATCGCGACGTAGTGCTCCACCAGGGAGAGAAAGATCTGCTCCTTACTCTCGAAATAAAAGTACACCGCACCTTTGGAGGTGCCGGACGCCTTCACAATATCGTCAACGACAGATCTGTAAAACCCCTTCTCGGAGAAAACCCGGGCGGCCGATTCGAGAATCTTGCGACGTGTGTCCTGATGCTGCTGCGTCTTATTCAGCCGATCGAGCGCCGTCGCCATTGGCCCCTCCAGAAAGTAACCTTCGACCTTCACCCCTTCCAGACTGACCGGTCAGTCTCACAGGGAGTATATGGCCTTCCCGGCTCCCTGTCAACCTCGGAACTATTCCCACGCCTCCATCTCATCGTCGCTCAGCCCGAAGTGGTGGCCGACCTCGTGGATGACCGTCTTCCGCACCTCGTCGATGATCTCGTCATTGCTGCGGCAGATCGCCTCGATGTTCTTCTGGTAGATGATAATGATCTCCGGAAGATCATACGGGGCGATCGGGGATTGCTCCATTTCACTCAGGCCATGATAGAGGCCCAGGATGTCGTCCCCGAGATCCCGTGCCACCTCCGGAGACGGCCGGTCCTCCACCATGACCGACACATTCCTGAGGCGCGCGGCAAACGCGGGCGGCACCCCGTCGAGCGCCTGCGCCACCAGGCGTTCAAAATCGCGTCTGTGCACCGGCGATCACACAATACCCCCGGGGTCCTAGGCCAGGTGCCGGCGGATGAGAGCCTCCACCGTCGGGACGACGGCGTCCCAGTCTGTCCCCTCCATCCGCGTAATCGTGATGAAGTCGTTGAGAAAGAACACCTGCCGCACTCCGGGAATCCCGAGAAGGTCGCGCGCCAGCGGCGCCGCGGCGGCCTTCGGATCGGTAAACGTCTGGCTCCGCCCCTCGGTCATCCGCCGGTTGACCACGAATTTCAGGGCGTTCACGTTCGGAGTCGGCTGCACGGTCACGGTGAGCGGCGCGGTCACGGCGGTCTCCTCCGCGGCTACTTGTTGCTGTTCTCGTCCGGCCCCCGCGGGGGCACGAAGAACGGCCACGGGATCCCAGGGAAGAGCGCCGGCGGGCCGAGGCTGACCAGGATCTCTACCGGCGCATCGGGCGACAGATGCGTCCCGGGGGGCTGAAACTGCATGATGACGGCGCCATCGGGGATCTCGTTATCATGAATGTGGCTCACCCTGCCGAGACCGAGCCCCGCATCTCCCAGCCGCTGAGTTGCCTGGGACACGGTGAGGCCATGCAGGTCAGGGACGATGCCGGAGCCCTGACTGACCGCGAGCCTGACCACGGACCCCTTCAGCACCCACCGGCCGGGAGGCGGGTCCTGACCCATGATCACACCGGACACCACGCGGGGATCCTGGCGTTGGGACGCGACCACCGCGCCGAGCTGAAGGGGCCGGAGCGCGCGGCTCGCATCGGCCACCGTTCGGCCCACTAGCGGAGGAGTGGCAACATGCGCCGTCACCCAGGGGCCGAAGGAGCCCATGAGCACGAGCGCCGCTACGCAGGCCACGACCACGGAGGAGATCGCCGAGGCCGGCGTCCACCCGAGGGGACCGGGCACGCGCTGCGCCGGCAGGACCCGCGCATGGGCCGGCGCGCGCGGAGTGCCCGGCAGCCGGGCGGTTTCCGATAGGGGTGTCGCAGGAAGCACGCTGGTGGCACCGGGCGCTTGTGTCCCCGCGAGGACGGCACGCGCAGACAACCGCGTCGTCGGGGAGCCGCTCTCCGGCAGCGCCTGCGTAGGAGACCCGGAGAGGTCCGGCACCGTCCCCACTTCACGCCGCGCGGCCGGTCGAGGGAGGACGGCCGTCTCCCCGGGGTGGGGCGGGATCCCGGCGGCGGCCCGTCGGAGGTCTACCGCGAGCTCCGCGGCCGACGGATGACGCGCCTCCGGAGTCTTGGACAGGAGGCGCTCTACAATTGCACCGGTGGCGGGGGAGAGATCCGGGCGGATCCGCCGGAGGTCGGGCGGAGGATCGTTCAGGTGCTTGAGCGCGATGGCGACAGGCGCTTCCCCGTCAAACGGAACCCGCCCGGCGAGCATCTCGTAGAGGACGACACCGAGGGCATACAGGTCGGACGCGGGGCCGGCCCGATCTCCCCGGGCCTGCTCCGGCGCGAGGTAGTGGGCCGATCCCATGATCGCCCCGGTGCGCGTCAGGCTGGTCGCGTCAAGCGTCCGGGCGATGCCAAAGTCGGCGACCTTGACATGCCCGTCCTCCGTAAGAAGGATGTTGTGGGGTTTGATGTCCCGGTGGATTACGCCACGGCCGTGCGCATACGCCAGCGCGTCCGCGATCTCCGCACCGATGCGGAGGGCGTCCGCCTCCGACATCTTTTCCGGTCGGCTGAGGCGATCCTGGAGCGTGCCTCCGGCGACAAACTCCATGACCATGTACTGGTGGAACCCGGTCCCTCCGCAGTCGTATACCGCGACGATGCGTGGGTGAGCGAGGCCCATGGCGGATGCAGCCTCCCGGTGGAACCGGCGTCGAAACTCCGCATCCTGCGAGAGGACGTCACCCAGCACTTTGACCGCACACAGCCGCCCGCGGCCGCGATCCCGGGCGCGGTACACTGTGGCCATCCCTCCGCTCCCGAGGATCGCCTGGAGTTCGAAGCGGCCGTCCAATACGGGCGGCCGCTCGGGGGAGGCGATTCGCGGATCGAGCGGTTGCCCCTCCCGGCTCGGCGCGGAGGAGGCGGTCCCTTCCTTCTCTTGCGTCATCGGGCGCGAATCCCTCAGTGAAGTTTCTGAGTGACGGTGAGCCCGGGGAGCTCCGTGGCCCACGAGGCCCGGCGGGCGAACGTCATGATCGGCGAGAGATACCCGCGAATCAGGGCGATCACCCGCTCGGGCGCCATGGCGCCACCTCCTGTCAGCAGCGCCCACCGGGTCTCGATCATCGCCGCGAGGTGCAAAGACAGTTCCATCGGGATGGCGCCGGCGTCCGCCAGCGGGAGAAATACCTCCCACCGCCGCGCCGGACGCGGGATACCGTAAGTGGTGAGCATCGCCTTGGCAATCCCGGTCGCGGCCCCGCCTGCGTTGTTGTACACGCCGATGATCTGGCCGACGCGCTCGGCATCCTGCGCGACCGCTTCAATGTCGCGCGTGAACATCTCGAGGATGGGGACCGATGTCATCACCCGGGCGAGGCGCCAGCCGACGCGGAGGGGATCCAGGGCCCGGGACGACTGCGAGAGGGTGCGGACGGCCTCATCGGAGGCGGGAAGGCCGAACGCCCGGGCCTTGAGGATCGCCTCGTGGGCCTCCTCGAGGAGGCGAGGCCGCTCCTGCTCCAGCCGGTCGCCCATGCGGCGGCCGAAAGCCTCGCGCTCCGCGGGGTCGTTGTCGACGAGAACGCGGCCCCACGTGAGCGTTTCGTAGACGACCGGCAGGATATGGGCGTTGAGGGCGAAGGGCAGCAGAATCCCCGGCGCGCCCCCCAGAGGGTTGCCGCTCCCCAATCCCTCCAGATATTCGGTGATCGCCTCGGCGCTGACCGCCTCGCGGAAGAGAAGACCGACCTCGATGTCCGAATCCGGCCACGTCCTGTCCGATGCCGGCTGACCGTACAGGTAGGCGGCGACAATTTCATCTTCCCCGCGGAAGAACTGCGTCAGCTGATCAAACGCGCTCACACCCGCCGGCTCCTTCATCATACGCTTGGATCCATTCTAGCACAGCCTCTGCGATTCGTTACCTGCCCGGGCGCGCCGCCGTGACGCGCAGGGCGGCGGCATACTGTATACTATGTACGACGAAGACGGTCTTCTGTTCAGCCAGGTCGGGCACGCGGGGAAGGTGTCCCCTCTGTGACCGGAGGTCACCGGGACAGCCAAGATCGAGACGTCGCCGCGACGGACGCGGCCGGACGTGGCTCCGGCGGACGCGCGCCCATCGTCAGCCTGCGCGGGATTTCAAAAAGCTTCCCCGGCGTGCTCGCCGTTCAAGAGGTCAGCGTGGACATCCTGCCCGGCGAGGTTCACGCCCTCGTCGGAGAGAACGGGGCCGGGAAGTCTACGCTGATGAAGGTTCTGGCGGGCGTCTACACGAAGGACGCGGGCCGCGTGATCTACAAGGGCAGAGAGGTCGAGATCCCGACCCCGCGGGCCGCGCAACAGCTGGGCATCAGCATGATCCATCAGGAGCTGAACCTGATGCCCCACCTGACCGTGGCGCAGAACGTTTTCATCGGTCGTGAGCCCCGCAGACGCCTCACCTTCCTGGTGGACGAGAAGGAGATCAACGATAAGACGCAACAGCTGATGGCACTCTTGCACCTGACTGTGGATCCCCGCACCAGGGTCTCCGCCCTGACGGTGGCCAGACAGCAGATGGTCGAGATCGCCCGGGCCCTGTCCTTCAACTCCGAGGTCCTGATCATGGACGAGCCCACGGCGGCACTGGCCGACACAGAAATCGAGGAGCTCTTCCATATCATCCGGCAGCTGCGGGAGAAGGGGGTGGGGATCGTCTACATCACCCACCGCCTGGATGAGCTGAAGCGGATCTCCGACCGGATCACGGTCATGCGCGATGGCCGCTACATCGATACGGTCCCCACGCTCGAAGCGAGCATCGACCAGGTGATCAGGATGATGGTGGGCCGGACGATCTTCCAGGCCGCGCCGGAGATCCCGGACCAGACCCAGGAGGTCGTGCTGGAGGTCAGGAACCTGAGGCGGGGGAACGTGATCAAAGATGTCAGCTTCCAGCTGAGACGGGGGGAGATCCTGGGCTTTGCCGGGCTGCTCGGCGCCGGGCGCACGGAGGTGATGCGGGCCGTCTTCGGCGCGGACCCGATCGATGCGGGAGAGATCTATGTTCGGGGGAAGCGGGTTCGCGTGAAGAGCCCCAAGGACGCCGTGCGCTACGGCATCGGCTACCTCTCCGAGGACCGCAAGCGCTATGGTCTCACCCTGGGGCTGGACGTAGAGAGCAACCTGGTGCTGTCCGCGCTCGAGAAATTCCTGGGGTGGCTGGGATGGGTGAAGAACGCGGTGACGCGAAGCACCGCCCTTCGCGTGATTGACAAACTCGCCATCAAAACACCCAGTCCTGAGCAGAAGGTCAGGAATCTGTCGGGCGGGAACCAGCAGAAGGTCGTCGTCGGGAAATGGCTCGTAGCCGACACCGAGGTCTTGATCTTCGATGAGCCTACCCGCGGGATCGACGTCGGCGCCAAGAGTGAGATCTACACGCTGCTGAATGATCTGGCCCGGCAGGGCAAGTCCGTCATCATGATCTCTTCGGAGCTTCCGGAGACCCTACGCATGAGCCACCGGATCGCGGTCATGTGCGAGGGCCGGATCACTGGAGTCCTCGATGCCTCCGGCGCCACGCAGGAGATGATCATGAAGTATGCCACCATGCGCGGCGGTGGGTCTCATCCGACCCCGGCCGCTCACGCGGCATCGTGAGGTGGGTGGATCGATGACTGCGGAGATGGCGGCGAAGGCCACGCGCAGAGAGTCTCGACGCCCCGGCTCGGCCGCTACGCAGAAAATCCTGGCCTTCGGCGGCCTCATCGGCCTGTTCATCGCCTTCTCGCTGACCTCGCCCTACTTCCTCACCTTCGACAACGTGGTCGGCATTTTGCTCGCCACCACGGTCAACGGGGTGCTGGCCCTGGGCGCCACCTTCGTCATCATCACCGCGGGCATCGACCTCTCCGTCGGCACGGTCATGACCCTGTCGGCCGTCATGATGGCTGTGTTCATCAGCAACTGGGGGCTGCCGGTCCCTCTCGGTCTACTGGCCGGGGTGGCGACCGGCGCGCTCGCCGGCCTCGTCAACGGCGTGACGATCTCCAAGATGAAGGTCCCGCCTTTCGTGGCCACGTTGGGTGTCATGATGGCGGCAAAGGGGCTGTCCCTGGTCATTTCCGGCTTGAAGCCGATCTACTTCACCGGGACGCCGGCCGTGCGCGGGCTGACCATGGACTCCCTGGTGGGTTCCGTCATCCCCGGATTGGACGTGCCCAACGCAGTGTTCTACCTCTTCGGTGCGGCCGTTGTCGCCAGCCTGATCCTCGGCAAGACGATCCTGGGCCGATACGCCTTTGCCATCGGGAGCAACGAGGAGGCGACACGTCTCTCCGGTGTCAACGTGGACGCATGGAAAACCGCGGTCTACATGCTGTGCGGCGCCTTCAGCGGACTGGGGGGCGTCATCATCGGCTCCCGCTTGAACTCCGCCCAGCCGGCGTTGGGCGCGGGGTACGAACTGGACGCCATCGCCGCCGTTGTCATCGGGGGCACCTCCCTGAGCGGCGGCGAAGGGACCATCCTGGGGACGATCATCGGGGCCTTTATCATGAGCACGCTGACCAACGGCCTGCGCATCCTCTCGGTTCCGCAAGAATGGCAAATGGTGGTGACGGGTGGGATCGTGATCGTGGCCGTGTACGCCGACACGCTCCGCCGCCGCCAGCAGCAGAGCCGCATGTTCTTCGAAGGAGGTGATCAGGGGGTGCTGCAGCCGCCCGGCCCGGAGCGCGGGCCGCAGGCCGATGCTTCGGCCGGGAGTTGAGGCGAACCCAGCACAGAGCGCAGTCCGGCCAGGATATCTTTTCGTCAGGCCTATGCCTACGGCGTGGGCCAGTACGTCCCAGGAGACTGTGGAAGGGGGGAAGACCGGAAATGAAAATGAGGAAGATAA
>DASUDA010000101.1:0-20492 GCA_036275835.1 bacterium
TCGGGCGGGGCGGTGGAGGGGACCGTCTCGCTGACCGGCGACGTGCGGGGGACCCTCCAGGATCCGGATGTTCGGGCGCGTCTTCTCTCCCCAGACCTCGTGCTCCGCGGGCAGACGTTCAGCGCCTCCGGAGTCGCAGAGTACCGGGGCGGCGTGCTCAGCCTCGGGCCCCTGGAGTTCGCTCAGGGACCCGCGCGGTACCGTCTGACCGGGGAGGTGAGGGGAGGACCGTCTGCCGCCGCCGACCTCACGCTCGATGTGCGCGAGGGGCAGATCGCGACGATCGTCGGGGCATCCGGCCTGTCGCTGCCCCTCCCCCTGACGGGGACGATCGACGGGACGGTGGGGCTCTCCGGCCCTCTGCGCGATCCCTCGGCACGGCTCTCGGTGACTCTGCGCGACGGGCTGGTGAGTGGAGTCGCGCTCGGAGAGGGAACGGCCGATCTGACGCTGACGCACGGAGCGATCGACATCCGGAAATTTGAGTTGACTCCCGGTCAGGGACGCCTGACCGCTCGGGGGAGGGTCACGCTCAACGGAACGAGCGAGGTGGAAGTGTCGGCCCAGGATCTGGATCCGACCATCCTCCTCCGGCCCCTCTTTCACATAGACCGCCCGGTGGAGGGGCGTCTCAACTTCACGATGCAGTGGAGCGGTCCCACCCGGAATCCCACGGCCGGGCTTTCGCTGGAGGCCATCAACGCCGGCATTCCCGGTGTCGTCGCCGACAGGATCGTCGGTCTCGTGTACTACAAGGACGGGTTCATCCACATCGAAGACGGGATGATCGAAAAGGGGCCCCACAAGGTGGTGATCCAGGGGACTCTGCCGGTCGCTCCCGGACGTCTCGCGCTGGCTCCGCGGGGACCTCTCGATCTGGCGCTCCACCTCGAGGACGCGGATCTCAGCCTGCTCACCCTCCTGACGCCCCGGATCCAGGACGCCAGCGGAACGATCGTAGGAGAAGTCACCATCGGCGGCACGGTGGCCTCTCCGCGGATGAGCGGGTACGTCCGGTCGCGCGGGGGGCGGCTGCGCTATACCGCCCTCAGCACACCGATCGAGAACGTGAGCGCGGACATCGCATTTTCCCAGGAGCGCATCCTCGTGAACGACCTCTCCGCCACCATCGGCGGCGGGCCGCTCGCGGTCCACGGGACCGTCGGGGTCAGCGATTTCCGGCCGGAAGCGCTCTCTCTCCGCCTCCGCGCCCAACACCTCACCCTGAACGTGCCCGGTCTCTACGACGGCGGCGTCGACGCCGATCTCACCCTTACCGGGCCCGCCGGCGGGCCGGTGCTGTCCGGCGAGGTCTCCCTGTCGCACGGGCAGGTCACGTCGGCGACTCGCCTCGATCATGATGGGTGGCGCGGTGCGCCGGTGGCCCTCGACGTGTTCGCGGTCGCCGGTGACGACGTCTGGTACGATCAGGGGTCCGTCCGCGCCGCGGTCGCAGGACGGGTGCACGTGGGAGGGACGCCCGACCAGCCGACGCTGTCCGGCCGCGTCCGCTCGCTGGCCGGGACGATCTCGCTCCTGGGAACATCGTTTACTCTGACCGAGGGCGAGGCAGCGTTCTCGGAGGCGTTGGGGCTCTATCCCCAGATCACCGCGCACGCGCAGGCGATGGTCGCTCGGCCTCAGGCGGCGTTAGGGGAAACGCGGGTGTTCCTCGATGCGAACTGCGTGCTGCCGGATCCCTCGCCCGAGTGCCTTGTGTTGAGCGCCGATCCGCCCATGACCCGATCGGAGATCCTGGCGCTCCTGGCCGGGACCACCGCGTACTCGCCCACGGCGACCCCCGATGTGGTCGGGCAGGGCGTGGTGGGACGGGTCTTGCTGGGCTCGATCGGCCAGGCGTTCCAGCGCGCCCTCAGGCTGGATGAGTTCACAATCTCCTACGACTCCACCGTGCAGAACCCGGTCACGCTCAGGATCGGCAAGTTCGTCGTCCAGAACCTGTACGTCTCGGTGGCGGAGGTGATGGGACGGCAGCAGACCGCGTCCGGTTCGGTTGTGGCGCCGCCGGCGGCCGCTTCCGGAGCGCTCACTCCTCTGAATCCGACCGGGCAGTCCTACGGCGTGCTGGGGCTTCAGCTGGTGTTGAGCCCGAGTGTCGCGTTGTCGTACGACGTGGACACGCTGGGGGATAACGGGGCCTTCCTGCTGATGCGGATTCCCTTCTAAGAACGCCATGGAGTGTGCTCGGTGTTTGCCGACTATCTGCGCGAGCTTCAGAAGGTAGAACTCCTCGACTCCCCTCACGAGACCCGCCTGTGGAGGGCGTACAAGGGACGCGGCGATGGGCGCAGCCGGGCACGGTTAATTGAAGCCTACCAGCCGTTGGTCTTCAAAGTGGTGATGCATCTCCGGCTGCCCGGGACGATGGTGATGGACATGATCCAGGAGGGGACCGTGGGTCTGATCGAGGCCGTCGAGCGGTTCGATCCCGGGCGCGGCGTCCGGTTCAGCACCTTTGCCACCTACCGGATCCGGGGCAGGATCCTGAATGCCCTCCGCCGTGAACGGCCGCCCCAGCCGGGGCAGGCGGACGTCTTGGCTCACGCCATAGGCACGAGGGACGCGGATCACGCGCGCCTCGAGAGAGTGCCGGATCCCAGCGCCGCGGAGAGCCTGGCGGCCGTCGAGGACGCCGTGCTGCTTGGCCAGATCGTCATGGCGATCGATGGGCTGCCGGCGCGCGAAAAACGCATCCTGCATGGGTCATATCTCCGCGAGGAGGAGCCCCAGCGGATCGCCGGCGAACTCAAGATCAGTCTCTCCCACTTTTACCGCCTGCAGAAACAAGCCCTTCACCGGATCCAGGCGATCATCACGCCGGTGGGGCTTCGCCCGCAGGGCGCGCAGGAGTAGACCGATGCCAGATCCAGACGGAGTGGCACGACACATCCAGCACGCCGAGGAGTGGCTCCGGTGGGCCCGGAGTGACTACCGGCGGGGCGATCCGCGCGCGGCCGTACTCAGGCTCCTGCTGGCGGAGGCGGAGATCCGGCATGCGCGCGAGACCGGGACGCGTCTTGCGGCGTCGTCTCCGCGGGCCTCCTGGCGTCCCCGGCGCCGCGGGCTGGCGGTGGTTGGCGCCGCGGTCGCCTTTGTGCTCGTCGCCGCCGCGTATACCGCGCTGCGCTCGGAAGGGCGGGGCGGGCCGGCGGCGGTGGTGCCGTCTTCCGCCGTGCGGCTGGAGACCGGCCGCTTTCTCACGCTCGTGCCTGCGCTCGCGGGGGCTGACCAGGACTGGCCTGGAAGAGTTGTCGGCCTCCGGGAATTCCACATCATGCTCCGCCCCGGGGGCGTTGAGGCCGGCCCTTCCGCCAGACAGACGGACCTGTCTGACTACTGGCCGGTGAGTCTCACCGCGCCGGGAGAGCCCGGAATCCCTTCTGCGGCCTTCTGACTCACCGCGTCTTGGGGCGCACCTTCCTCGAGGTCGTGGCCCGAAATGAGACTTTGTAAGACCGGAGGCTGGCGTGATTGTTCCCGACGTCCGCACGCGATTCACGCGCGCTCTGGCCGGCGCCCTTGTGGGCGTGCTTCTCCTGACCGGGTCGGGGCCCGTGAGCGCGCAGCCGTCGACGCCGTCCCCGGGCCAGCCGCCGGCGCCGCCCCCTCCCGGAGGCCAGCCGTTTGTGCCTCAGCCCGGCGCGCCCCCACAGGCCCTCCCCCAGCAGAAAGTCGCCGAGGTGGCCGTCCGGGGGAATGAGCATATCTCAGTGGACCAGATTCTGGCGGTCGTCTCGACCAAGATCAATGATCCGCTCAATGAAGAGAAGCTGCGCAACGATGTGCAGGCGATCCTCGGTCTCGGATACTTTGCCGATGCGGTCGTCCGGCTTGAACCCATCTCTGGGGGCGTCCGGGTCGTGTTCGTCGTGGTGGAGAACCCGGTGATCACGGCGGTGGAGATCAAGGGGAACACGGTCGTCTCGGCCGGCGACATCCTCAAGACGCTCGACGTCCCGACCGGCCAGGTGCTGAATACGATCGCCATGCGCCGGGGGGCGCGCGCGATAGAAAAGCTGTACCAGGACCGCGGGTATGTCCTGGCCCGCGTCTCGGATGTCTCCGTCACCCCCGAGGGCGTTTTCACGGTCACGCTGGCGGAGGGCCGGATCGAGGCCATCAGGGTCGAAGGTCTCCACAAGACCAAGGAGTATGTGCTCCTGCGGGAGCTCACGTTTAAGCCCGGAGATGTCTTCAATGCGAACGTCGTCAACGCGAGCCTCAGGCGACTCTTTCAGCTCCAGTACTTTTCCGACGTCAAGGCCCAGCCGGGGCCGGGCACGGCTCCCGACACCGTGGACGTGACGGTCCAGGTCACCGAGCAGCGCACCGCGTCCTTGAGCCTCGGCGTCGGCTACAGCTCGGTCGGCGGGATTCAGGGGCTGATCGGCCTCCGGGACACCGACTTCGGCGGGAACGGGCAGGCGGTGACCGCGCAGTACAACAACACCGCCTTCAACGGCAACAACTACACGCTGGCCTTCCACGAGCCGTACTTCTGGGGTACCCGGACGGCGCTGGACCTCCTCGGGTTCAATCAGACGACGATTCCCACCGATTACTCGCTGGGTCTCAGCAACTCGTTCCAGTACAACATGTACCAGTCCGGAGGCCAGGTGTCGCTGACGCAGCCGCTCGACCCGATCTGGTCCCTCACCTACGGCGTGAAGAGCGTCAACACCAACTTCGGGTCCCCCACCTTCGGAACGCCTCCGCCCGCCGGCTTCGTCTTCACGCCGGGGACTGTGAACGCGCTCCTCCTGGGCAGCATTGTGGACACGCGCAACGACCCGCTGTTTCCGACGGACGGCGACCGCCTCGCGCTGACGACCGAGCTCGCGTTCCGGTCGGTCGGCGGGAACTTTGAGTTTCAGAAGTATGAGCTGGACTACTCCCACTTCTTCCCGACCGGTCCCGACAGCACCATCGTGACGCACGTTCACCTGGGGACGGGGAACATTGCCTGCAGCGCGCCACCGGGTCAGCCGTGTCTGCCGCTGCAGGAGCAGTTCTACCTGGGCGGGCAGACCACGCTGCGGGGGTTTGCCAACGGGCGGTTTCGAGGGGACCAGGAGGTCCTCCTGACCGGGGAGTACCGTTTCCCGCTCAGCAACATCGGCCTGTTCAAGAGCTTCTCCGGCATCACCGCGATCCTGTTCGTGGACGCAGGAGACGTCGCGCCGCTCGGCTCGGGCCCGTCGTTCTCGTTGAAGCCCGACTACGGGATCGGCTTCGGCGTCAAGACGCCGATCGGGCCGTTCCGCATCGACTACGGCATGAGTTCGGAGGGAGGTCAGCTGTGGATTTCCACGAGCGCGCTGTTCTAACCGGGCCGGGAAACTCTCCCGTGCGCGTCCTGAGCACTGGCAGCGGGAAGGGAGACCGACGATGATGCACGGGAATCTCAGGACGGTGGCGGTCGCCGGTGCGGCGATCATCGCCCTGGTGGCCGCCGTGTATCTGGCTGCGCGACTGGGGCCGGCGGCGGTCGGGCAGTCGTTCACGATCGGGTATGTAGACATGGCCAGGGCGCTCGACGCGCATCCCGGCAAGGCGAGCGCGGAGTCGGCGCTGCGGGAGTATGCGCAGGCGCAGATCGCCGATGCGCAGCAGCGGATGAAGGCGATGGCCGCGGCGCAGCGCCAGGACCTGCAGAGGCAGGTGGACCAGCAGATCCTCAGGAAGCGTGGGGAACTGCTCGGCGGTCTGGAGAAGGACATCCGCGCGGCCATTCAAAAGGTCGCCGGCCAGCAGGGAGTCGCCATCGTACTGAGCCGCGATGTCGTGCTCTACGGTGGGGTGGACCTCACCGATCAGGTGATCAAGGTGATCAGTGGGAAGTGAGCGCCCGTCCGTGATCCGGGCCCTCGGGGCGGCCGGCCTGGTCCTGCTCCTCGCAGGATGCCAGGGCCGGGGACCGGCGGGGCGGAACTCTCCCGTCCCTCCCTCGACGGGCGCGTCTTTTGAGCGTAGCGCGGGCGCGGCGTCCAGCCGGCGCGTCGCCGTCGTGGACCTGCTCCGCGCCGCCGCGGCCCATCCCCGCTGGCCCGACCTCGCGGCGCTGGACCAACGGATCGCCGGCATTCAGGCGGAGCTGGCTCTCACGCGGACAACACCGGCGCAGAGTCCGCAGATTGATCTGAGTGCGCAGATGAAGGCAGAGGCGGAGCGCGTGGTGGAGCAGATGCGCCCGGAGTTTCGCCGCGCATTCGAGCAGGACACGGCCGCTCTGCACGATGGGGCCCGGCGGGAGCTCGAGGCGTACGCGGATAAGATCCGCGCCGACCAGCAGGCGGAGTTCGAGACCAGGCGGAAGGCGCTCGAAGCGCAGATCACCAAGGTCGTGGCGGACAAGCAGCAGGAGATGACCAGCGACAATGCGCAGTTTCAACAGCAGATGCTCGCGCAGTACCGGATCCCGCTGCTAAACCTTCGCCTCAAGCAGGAGACGGTCCAGCAGACCGACAGGCAGGAGGTGGATCGCCTGAGCGCACAGATCCAGGCGCTGACCCAGGAACGCGACGACAAGGTCGCCGCGCATGAGAAGGCCAACCAGCAGGTCTTCCAGGAGTTTCAGCAGCGGCAGTCCCAGCAGTACACGGCGGGGATCACGGACATCCAGCAGCAGCTCACCAGCGACGGCCGGCGATTGATCGATGCCAAGACGGCGGAGATCAATGCGCGCCTGCGCCAGCAGATCGCGGCGAAAGAGGCCGAGCTCAACACCGTGCTGAACACCCGCCTGCGTGATCAGCTCAGGGCGCGCGAGCAGGTGCTGGTGGCCGGCGCGCGGGACCAGGTGGCCCGCTCTCAGGCGCAGGCGGCGGAGGCCGCGCGGGCCCATGCACGGGCGCTCGATGCGCAGCTCCAGGCGGCTCAGGAGGAGCGGTCGCGGCTTCTGGCGGCGATCATGGCGGACCTCCGGGTCGAGGCGGCCGCCCTGGCCCAGGCGAAGGGGTGGGACCTCATCCTGACTCAGGCCGTCGCCACGTTCGACGCTGTGGACGCCACGGACGATCTGATCGCCCGGATCAAGCGGTGAGGGACGTCATGGCGCGGCGCGGAATGCCGATTCTCGTCCTCGCGGCCGTGCTCGCTTCCAGCGGCTGCACCGCGCCTGTGGGCGTCGTGGACACGCAGCGGGTGCTCAATGAGAGCGTCCGGGCCCTGCAGTACCAGAAGCAACTCGATGATCGTGAAAAGCAGATGGCGGCCGAGCTGACCGCGCTCGCTCCGCAGGTGGGGAAGACCGAACTGACGGCGCGGCGGGCGCGGTTGCTCGCCGAGCTCGGGCAGATGAAGAGCGCTCTGGAGACGCAGCTCAACCAGCAGATTGCACATGTGGCCGCCCAGATCGCGCAGGAGAAGCGGCTGCGGCTCGTCATCGTCAAGGGGCCCGTCCTGAAGGGCGGCAGAGACATCACCCAGCAAGTGATCGACAGGCTGAAGTAGGGGCTGCGCGGAGGAACGGATGCGGCTCGACGATCTGGCCCGGCGCATCGGGGGGCAGGTCGCCGGAGATCCCGGCGCGGACGTCACCCGGGTGGCGGCACCCGCGGACGCGGGTCCGGGAGCGGTGGTGGTGGTGTCGGAGGTGAGCCTCCTCCCGTCGGTGGAGGCGCGGGCCACCGCCGTCATCCTCCCGGAGGAGGGGCCGCCCACACGCCTGCCCGCGATTCGCGTCCCGAACATCCGGCTCGCTCTCGCCCGGGCGCTGCAGACCCTCATGCCCGGGACACCCCCGGTCCCCGGCGTCCATCCCACCTGCGTGCTCGGAGCCCGCGTGCGGATGGGGACGGGCGTGTCCCTGGGTCCCTATGTCGTCGTGGGGGACGATGTCGTCCTCGGCGACCGCGTGCGTGTCGGCGCGCACGGCGTGATTGAGCACGGCGTCCGGATCGGACCGGACTCGGTCCTCCACCCCCGGGTGACCGTCAGGCACGGGTGTGCGCTCGGGGCACGCGTCATCCTCCAGACAGGCGCGGTCATCGGCAGCGACGGATTCGGCTACGCTCAGGACGCGGAGCGCCGGTACATCATGATCCCCCAGGTCGGGACCGTCGTGGTCGAAGACGACGTGGACATCGGCGCGAACACCACGATCGACCGTGCGACCCTGGGGGTGACGCGGATCGGGCGGGGGACAAAGCTCGATAACTTCATTCATATCGCCCACAACGTCGAGATCGGCGAGGACGTGGCGATCGCGGCCGCGTGTTTCATCGCCGGAAGTGTGAGGATCGGCGACCGCGTCCGGATGGGTGGGATGATCGGGGTGGCGGATCACCTCTCGCTGGGCAATGACGCGGTCGTGCTGGCGGACACGGGGATAACCAGGGACGTGCCGCCCGGAGCCATAGTTGGAGGTCACCCGGCGCGGCCGCGCATGGAGTACCACCGGTCCATGGCCGCGGTGTTTCGCTTGCCGGACATCCTCCGCGACCTCCAGGATCTCCGGAAGCGCCTCGAGCGTCTCGAGGGGAGATAGCCGCGGGGTGGCAGAGGCCTCCCAGCGGACGCTCGCCGCGCCGGTTACGCTCCGGGGGACCGGTCTGCACACCGGACGCGTCGTCGAAATGACGCTCCGTCCGGCCCCAGAAGGGACGGGAATCATCTTCCGCAGGACGGACCGGCCGGGGGCGGCGATTTCCGCGACGCTGGCGGCGGTCACCGGGACCGCGCACTGCGTCACTCTCGGAGGGGATGGCGGAGTTCGCACCGTTGAGCACCTGTTGTCTGCTGCCTGGGCGCTCGGGGTAGACAACATGGATGTGGAGGTGGGCGGCGGCGAACTGCCGGGCATGGATGGCAGCGCCCTGCCTCTGGTCCGCGCCATGAGCGGAGCGGGCCTCCGCCGGCAAGGGGCCCCCAAGCGTGTGCTCGAGGTGCGCCGGCCGGTCTGGGTGGGCGGCGGAGAGGGGTGGGCTGTGGCCCTGCCCGCGGGTCGATTTACCGCCGCGTGCGTGGTGACGCTGGAGTCCCCCGGCCCCGGTGACCAGGCCGCCACGTATGATCCCGCGCGCGACGCCTACGAGGAGACGATCGCTCCGGCGCGAACGTGGGGGTACGAGCGGGACGCGGACGTTCTGCGCCGGGAAGGGCTGGCGCTGGGGGCGTCATTGGAGAACACGCTGGTGATCGGCGGGACCGGGTTTCTCAATGCGCCTCGGTTTGCGAACGAGCCGGCGCGGCACAAGGTGCTGGACCTGCTGGGAGATCTCGCGCTCCTGGGCCGAGAGATCCACGGCGCTGTGATCGCCGTCAGGGCCGGCCACGGCCTGCACGTCGCGCTCGCGCAGGCTCTGAGCGCACAGGAGGGATGACGGTGGCGGACCGCACGCCCGGGACCATGGAGATCGAAGAGATTCTGACCCGCCTTCCGCACAGGTACCCGCTGCTGCTTGTCGACCGGATCCTCGAACTGGAGCCCGGCCGGCGGATCGTCGGGCTCAAGAACGTCTCCATCAACGAGCCGTACTTCCTCGGTCACTTCCCTGATTACCCGGTGATGCCCGGCGTTCTCGTCGTGGAAGCGATGGCCCAGGTCGGCGGCGTCCTGGCGTCCTTCCTCCCCGGCGCCGAGGGAAACATCGCGTACTTCGCCGCGATCGACCGGTGCCGGTTCCGGCGGCCGGTCCGACCGGGAGACCAGCTCGTCAGTGAGCTTCTCGTGGTCAGGGCCCGGGACAGGGTCGGCCGGATGCAGGCCACCGGCCGTGTAGACGGCGCGGTCGTGGCAGAAGCTTTGCTCACGTACTCGATTGTGAGCCTGGAGGAGGCGGACAGGGTCGTCGCCGCGGGCAAGATCGTCCGGCGGGAGAGGGTCGGGCGATGAGAATGGGCGATCCGTCCCCGCGTGCGCTCGTCGCTCCCGAGGTGCACCCCACCGCGATCGTCGCGCCCGGCGCCGACCTCGGCGCGGGGGCCCGCGTGGACGAGTATGCCGTGATTCGCGATCACGTGACGATCGGCGAGGGGACGTGGATCGGCCCCCACGTCGTGATCGAGGAGTGGACGACCCTCGGGCGCGACTGCCGCGTGTACGCGGGCGCCGTGCTCGGAGGAATCCCCCAGGACCGCCACTTCCAGGGGGAGCGGAGTTATCTTGTGATCGGCGATCGCGTCATGCTGCGGGAGCACGTCTCCGTGAACCGGGCCACCGGCGAAGAAGCCGCCACCCTGATCGGTGACGATACGCAGATGCTGGCCTACGCGCACGCCGGCCACAACTGCCGGATCGGGCGAGGGGTTATCATCACGAACGGCACCCAGCTCTCCGGCCATGTCGAGGTGGAAGACCGCGCGGTGCTCGGCGGAATGATCGGGGCCATTCAGTTCGCCCGCATCGGCACGCTGGCGATGGTGGGAGGGATGACGCGGGTGGACATGGACGTCCTCCCCTACATGCTCGTGTCCGGCAACCCCCATCGGACGGTGTCCATCAATCGCATCGGGCTGGAGCGCGCCGGTGTGCCCGAGGACGTGCAGGATCGGCTCCGCCGGGCCCACAGGCTCCTCGTGCGGTCCGGCCTCGACGTGTCGCGCGCCCTGGAGCGGATCGAGTCAGAGATCGAAGACTGCCCTGAGATCCATCACCTCGTCGAGTTCGTCCGGGAGAGCCAGGCGCGCGGAGCGGGGATCAGGAGGTGACAGGTGGAGGCGGTCGCCCCCCCGCCCGCGGCCCCGACGCGGGCCGATTCCCCGTCGGCCTGATCGCCGGGCGCGGCCTTCTCCCCCTCGAGATCGCCGCGGGCGCGCGCCGCCTGGGCCGGCAGGTCATCGCCATCAACATCTACGACGCCGATCCGCGTCTTCCCGAAGAGTCTGACGCCTATTACACCGTGACGTTCGGCGAGCTTGGGGGGATCATCACGGCCCTCCGCCGCCACGAGGTGCGGGAGGTGCTGCTCGCCGGCAAAGTGGACAAGCTTGCCGCCCTCCAGACCATGCGCCTCGACGCGGAGGGGCAAAAGGTCGCCCGCCGCTCCGCCGATTTCCGGGATGCCAGCATTCTCGCCGGGCTCGTGACCGTCCTCGAAGAAGCCGGCTTCGAGGTCGGGAACCAGACCCGTTACGTCGACCATCTCGTGCCGGGGGAGGGCGTCCTGGGGCGGCGGGCTCCGTCGGCCGAGGAGGATCAGGATATCCGGCTGGGAGTGCGCATCGCCGGCGGGGTGGCGGCCCTCGACGTCGGACAGTCGGTCGCGGTCCGCCGCGGCGTGGTCGTGGCGGTGGAGGCCGCGGAAGGGACGGACGCCATGATCCGGCGCGCCGGGACACTCGCTCCCGGCCTCGTCGTCGTCAAGGTCAGCCGTCCCCGGCAGGACCCGCGCTATGACCTTCCCGTCGTGGGCCCCCAGACCGTGGAGGCGATCGCCGCCGCGCGCGGCACGGCCCTGGCCGTGGAGGCTGAGAGAACGATTCTTCTTGAGCGCGCCCGCCTGATGGCCGCCGCCGACGCGGCAGGCATCGCGGTCGCGGCGGTCCGGCCGCCCTCCACTGAGTGACGTGGCTTCCGGTCTCCGCGTCCTGGCCGTCGCCGGCGAGGTGTCGGGAGATCATCAAGGGGGGCGCTTGGCGGCGGCGCTGCGGCGCCTGCGTCCCGACCTTGCCGTCCTCGGTGTCGGGGGCGCCGAGATGGCCGCCGCCGGCGTGGACGTCCTGGTGGACAGCACCCGCTGGGGCGTGATCGGGTATGTCGAGACGTACATCCGGCTCCCGATCTACGCCGCCCGCTACTGGACGCTCATCCGGCTCATCGAGCGTCTCCGGCCTGATCTGCTCTTGCTCATCGACTTTCCCGGCATGAACCGCGAACTCGTCCGGCACTTCTCCGGCCGGATCCCGATGGTGTACTTCTTCCCGCCTCACACGTACGGGCGGCGCGGCCGGTCGGCCGCGCGGATGGCCCGGGCGGCGGTCCGACTTCTCGCGGTGCTGCCGTTTGAGGCCGAAGCGTACAGGCGCGCTGGCGCCGACGTCGTCTTCGTCGGCCATCCCGCCGTGGATGCGGCGGCCGCGGTCGCGACTTCTCGCGGCACGCTCCGAGAGGAATGGGGGGTCGATCGGGGTCCCCTCATCGGCCTCCTCCCGGGCAGCAGGGGCCAGGAGGTGCGCACGCTTCTTCCGCCAATGCTGGAGGCGGCCGGAGCTCTCCGGACGGCGTACGGAGCGCGGTTCGCCCTACCGCTCGCCGCCCCTCACCTGCGGCGCGATGTGGAGAGCGCGGTGGCGCGTTCTGGTGTGCAGGTGCGCGTGCTGACGGGGCGCGCCCTGGACGTGATGGCGGCCGCGGACGTGATCATCGTCGCCTCCGGGACAGCGCCGGTCGAAGCGGCGTGCATCGGCGTCCCGATGGTCGTGATCTACCGCCTCTCCCGCCTCACGGAGTGGATCATCCGCCGGTTCGTGGCGCCTCCGGACGTGGGGCGGGAAGGGCTCTCCATCCCCAGCATCATCCTGGGCCGCCCCATCGTTCCCGAATTGATCCAGGATGATGTCACCGGGGAGCGGATCCGCGCCGAGGTCGAACGTTTTCTCGTCGATGCAGCCGCGCGCGACCGTGTGCGGGCCGATCTCGCCGAAGTGCGGCGACGGCTCGGGCCTCCCGGCGTTCTCGACCGCGCCGCCGCCGAGGCCCTGCGCGTGCTGGACAGCCGGGCGGCGGGCACGCTACGATAGGCGGGATGGTCGATGCCGGGATCACGTCGACGATTCTGATGCGCCGGATCCTCTTCTGGGGAGTCCCTGGGGTGCTGATCGCCGCGCTCGCCTGGAGCGTCCTTCCCCGCGGAGGGACGCCGAAAGAGGCGGCGCGCCCATCGGCGGGGATGGGCCAGGACGCATCGTCCGTTCCACCCGCCCCCGAGAGCGGAACGCCATACGGAACGATCCAGGCCGGCAACCTCGTCGGCACCGACGACCGGGGCCGGACGCGGTGGAAGATCGCGGCCACACATGTGTCGCTCGAGGAGGGCACGCGGGTCGTGCTCCTCCGGGGGATCCGCGCGACGTTCTATGATCCGGACGGGACGACGATGGCGGTGACAGGAGCGCGGGGCCGCTACGACGTCCAGTCCGGGCAGGTCGGGCTCGAGGGGAACGTGCACGGCATCAGCAGCATCGGCCGCGAAGTCTTCGCCGACCGGCTCGACTACTCCCCGACCTTGGGGACGATCACGGGGACCGGCCACGTCCGCGTCATCGAGGAGCACGTGATCATGTATGCGGACCGGATGATCTCCAGCACCACGCTGCGCCGCACCCGGTTCTTCGGCCACGTGCGCATGGCCGGTCGCTGATGGACTCGTGTCGTCGCCGTCACACGCTGTCGATTCTTCTGTCCCTCGCCGCCGTGGTCGCTGTGGGAGGCCCGCAGGGTGGCGCGGCGGCTGCGCCTGCCCTCGCCGCGGCCCCGCCCGCGGTCTCGCCGGTCCGCGCGCCACTGCCGGTCGATGTCACCGGCGCGACCGTGATCGAGTACGATGACCGCACGCAGCAGTATACGTTTCGAGGCCCGCGCGTCGTCATCGTTCGGGGCGCCCAGCGCGTCGAGGCGCCCGAGGTTCTCTATAATGCCGCCGCCCGGCGCGTGGACTTGCCCAGGGGGGGGACCGTGTCCGCCCCCGCGCTGGAGGTGTCCGCAGACCGGATCGTGACAGATCTCGCGGCCCGCCATGTCGAAGCAGAGGGCCGGGTCGCGGGGCGGTTTCAGGATGAGGGCGTCTGGACGTCTCTCGCGGCCGTCCGCGTGGTGGCGGACGATCAACCCGGCCGGAGGCGGGCGGAGGCCGCGGGGGACGTGGTCGCGGTCCGCAAGGATCAGGAGCTCCGCGGAGACCGCTTCGTCTACGATCGGAGCACGCGGCACGGCACGGTCGACGGGAACGCCGTGTTGATCCGCGGCCCCGACACCCTGCGGGCCGATCGGATCGACGCGGATCTGGATGCGCGCGAGGCCGAAGCGACCGGTCATGTTCTGCTGGATCGCGCCGGCCAGAGGATGCGCGCGTCCGGCGAGCGGGCGAGGTACTCGGCCCCCACGGAGACCGCCGTCCTCAGCGGCCATCCCGCGGTGACGCAGGATCGGGATTCGCTCACCGCGGACGAGATCACCCTGCGCCTGGCCCTTAACCTCGTCGCGGCCGACGGACACGCGCGGATCACGGGCTTCCCGGAGGGGATCGCACCGTGAGCCGGGTGGTTCCGCTGGAGCGCTCCCGGGGCGTGCTCCGCGCCGTCGGGCTGGTCAAGCGCTACAACGGCCGCACCGTCGTCGATCAGGTGTCCGTGGAAGTCCGCCCCCGCGAGATCGTCGGACTCCTCGGACCCAACGGTGCCGGGAAGACGACGACGTTTTACATGATCGTCGGCCTGGTGCGGCCCGACGCGGGGGAGGTGTGGATCGGCACGCGTCATGTGACCTACGAGCCAGTGGATCTGCGCGTCCGCATGGGGCTCGGCTATCTGGCTCAAGACCCCTCGGTCTTCCGCCGGCTCACGGTGGAGGAGAACATTCTTCTGGTGCTGGAGCAGCAGGGGCTGCCCCGCGCGGCCCGCGCCCATCGGGTGGCCCGACTGCTGGAAGAGTGCGCGCTCGAGGGCGTGTGCGCGCAACCGGCCTGGACCCTCTCCGGCGGCGAACGGCGCCGGGTGGAGATCGCCCGCGCGCTGGCGCTGGAGCCGGCGTTCATCCTGCTGGACGAGCCGTTCACCGGGATCGACCCGCGGGCGATCCAGGACCTCCAGGAGACGGTCCGCTACCTGCGGCGGCGCGGGCTGGGGGTCGTGATCACCGACCACAACGTCCGCGATACGCTCGCCATCACGGATCGCGCCGAGATCATCCACGAGGGCCGGATCCTCTTCCGCGGGAAACCGGAGGAGCTGCTCGAGAGCCCCGAGGCCCGGCAGTTCTACCTCGGCGAGGGGTTCAGGCTGTGATGCCCTCCTTGCTTGACCGGCTGGTCTGGGAGGAGGTCGGAGCGTCGTTCGGGTTTGGACTCGGGCTCTTCACCGTCTTGCTGGTGATGAACCACCTGTTCTATCTGGCGCGACTCGTCATCGGTCAGGGACTCGCCGTGGAGACCGCGCTCGTCCTGATGGTCTACAAGATCCCCTACTTCATCGCGTTCAGCGTCCCGATGGGCATACTGCTGGCCACCGTCCTGGGGATCGGCCGGCTGGGGGACCACAACGAGATCACGGCTCTCCGGGTGTCCGGCGTGAGCCTGTACCGGATCGCCGCTCCGGTTGTCATCGGCGGGGCTCTGGCTACCCTCGGCACGCTGGTGTTTTCCGAGGGCGTCGTCAGCCTGAGCGACCACCAGTACCGCGCGGTGTGGAGCGACGTCGCGTCGCGCGGCCCCGAGCTCCGGCCCGTCGAGAACGTCTTCTTCCAGGCGCCGACTGCCCACGGAAACGCGCTCTACAGCGCCCGCAGCTACGACCCGCGAACGCGCACGCTCGAAGGCGTCACGGTTGTGTACCTGACCGCCGGTCAGCCGGTGGAGATCATCGAGGCGGAGTCCGCCGAGTACAGCCGCGGCGTGGAATGGGCGTTTCACGCGGGGCACGTTTACCACCTGTCCCAGGGAAGCGTCGTCGCCACCAGGTTCGCCGCGCTGGATGTGAAGGTCCCGCGGTCCCCGCACGAGTTCTCTCAGGTTCCCACGCAGCCGCAGGAGATGAGTCTGCGCGAACTCGCGCAGGAGATCGGGTCTCTGCGCCGGCAGGGAGCCGATCCCCGCCAGTACCTCGGAGAAGTCCACGCCAAGATCGCCACCGCGGCGAGCTGCATCATCTTCGCGCTCATCGCCCTCCCGCTGAGCCTGCGGCCCCACAGGTCCGGGCCCAGCATGGGGTTCGGCCTCAGCGTTCTCGTGCTGGTGGCGTATTATCTCGTCGCCATTCCCGCGCAGCTCGCCTCCGACGGCCGTGTTCTGTCTCCCGTCCTCGCCGCCTGGCTGCCCGATCTTCTCGTGGGCGGGGCCGGGGCAGTTCTCCTGGCGCGGGCCGCCAGGTGAACGAGCCCCCCCACGGGCGTCTTCCCCGGACGGTCCGGGAGCTGGTCCTCCTCGGCCTCGTGCTGCTGTTCGCCGCCGCGATGTTCACCTTCCGGCTGGGCGCGGGAAGCCTGTGGGATCTCGATGAGTCGAGGTATGCGCAGGTGAGCCGCGAGATCTTGATGACGGGCGATCCGGTCACGATGCACCTGAACGGCAAGCCCTGGTTCGGCCCTCCTCCCTTCTGGATGTGGCTCCAGGCCGTGACGGGGTGGGCGTTCGGCTTCAGCGAGTTCACGACCCGCGCGTGGGCCGCGATCTTCGGAGTCCTCGGAGTCGCCGCGACGTACACGCTCGGCCGGGAATGGTTCGGTCCGCGCACCGGGCTCCTCGGCGGTCTCATCCTGACGACGATGCTGGAGTACCTGCTGCTCTCCCGCCTCGCCGTCGTCGACGTGGTCCAGGCGGCGTTCATGCTCCTGGCGCTGCACGCGTTCTATCGGGGATACCGGGACCGCGGATCCGGCGACTATCTTCGCGGCTTCCTGTATTCGGGCCTGGCCACCCTCACCCGCGGTCCCATCGCCTTCGTGCTGCCCGCGCTCGTGCTCGTTCTGTTTCTCGCCGCGAGGCGCGCGCTCGACCGGTGGCGGGAGGTCCCCTGGGGATGGGGCGCCCTCCTCTACCTCGGGGTCGCCGCCCCCTGGTATGTGCTTGAGACGGCGCGCAGCGGATCGGTGTTCCTCAGTGCCGCGTTCGGCGGCGAGAGCCTGGGACGGCTGACCAGGGCGGCCGGCGCCCAGGCGGCCTCGGTCCTCTATCATGTGCCGGTCCTGATTCTGGGCGCGGTGCCCTGGACGGCGTTTCTGCCAGGGGCTTTGGTCTATCACTCTGTCCGCCGCTGGCAGGACGGCAGCCTGATCTGCCTCGTGTGGTGCGGCGTCGCGTTTCTCCTGGCCGTGGCGCTCGGCGGCCGGCTCCCGGACGGCGTCTTCCTCATCTATCCTCTCGCCGCGATCGCCGTCGCGCGCCTGTGGGAAGACTTCCTGTTCGAAGGCGGACGATATCTCCGGCGCGCCCTGGTCACATCGTTCATCCTTCAGATCGGGGTCGCCCTCTTCGTGGCGGTGGCGGGCGCGGCGTTTGCGACGGTCCGCTATCCGCGTGAGTTCGCCGCGGTGCGGGGCGCGTTCATCCCCCCGCTGGCCGCGCTTGTTGTGGGGCCGGCCGTCACCGCCGTTCTGTTTCGGTACCGCCGGTACACGGCAGCCTTTCTCGCCCTCCCCGCCACCATGGCCGCCTTCGTCGGCATTCTCTATACGATCACGGTGCCGGCCGTGGAAACCCAGAAGCCGATGAAACCTCTGGCGGCTGCGCTGAAACTGGAGCTGCGCCCCGGCGACCGCATTATCGGATACAGGATCGGCACCCCGGCCTCGCTGATCTACTACACCAACCATTCCGTGGAGCCGGTCGGAGATCCGGCCGTGCTTCGGGAGCGTCTGTGCGATTCCGGGCGGGTCTTCCTGGTGACGACCCGGGAGGAACTCGCGACGGCGCACGCGGAACTACCACCAGGACTGCTGCAGGTTGCGGACCGCGGGGAGATCGTTGTCAAGGTCAAGCCCGCCGCTCTGGCGTGCGGAGGCGAGGCGTAGGTGCAAGCGACGATCGTTCTGCCGACGTATAACGAACGGGAGACGCTCCCGACCCTGCTCGGGTGGCTCGGCGAGATCGCGGCCGAAGCCAGCCTGGAGTGCGAGGCCATCGTCGTGGACGATTCTTCCCCGGATGGAACGGCGGAGGTGGCCGCCCGTCTGGCCCCCGACCTGCGGGGCGCCCTACCCGTCACCATCCTCAGGCGCCCCGGCAAAGCCGGGCTTGCGTCCGCTGTCCTGGACGGCGTCCGGTGTAGCCGGGGAGATGTGATCGTCGTCATGGACAGCGATCTGTCGCATCCGCCGGACGTGGTCCCGCGCCTTCTCAGCGCCGTGGCGGGAGGCGCGGACGTCGCGGTGGGATCCCGCTATGCCCCCGGAGGAGGAATCGCCCGCTGGCCGGTCTGGCGCCGCGCGCTGAGCAGGGGGGCCACACTTCTTGCGCGGGCGCTGCTCGGCGTGCGGGTCCGCGATCCCATGTCCGGCTTCTTCGCCGCGCGCCGGGGTCTGTTCGAGCGGGTTCGGTTCGAGGGGCTGGGTTACAAGCTCCTTCTGGAACTCCTGGCCTCCGCACACGGCGCGCGTGTCGAAGAGGTCCCGTACCTCTTCACCGAGCGCGCCGGCGGGCGCAGCAAGCTCGGCGGCGGTGAGATCCTGAACTACCTGCGCCTTCTCGGACGGCTGTGGCGCAAGAGGAATGGGGCGGGCCGCGGGGTGAGGGCGCCAGGATGAACGTCGCCGTCATTCTGATTCCCACCCTCATCCTGGTCAGCGGCCTGGTGGCCTTCATCGGCAACCTGGTGGGCCGGAACATCGGACGGCGCCGCCTGACGCTGCTGGGCCTCCGGCCTCGATATACCGCGCAGCTCATCACCGTCCTGACCGGGATGCTGATCACGGTCGTGACGCTTGCCGTCGTTCTGCTGGTCAGCAATGACGCCCGCCAGGCGCTGTTTCACCTCCAGGAGTTGCAGGAGCAGACCCGGGCGCTCGAGGCCCAGATCGCTCAGGAGGAGGCCGCGCTCAAGGCCCTCCAGGTCCGCGACATCATCTATCAGAACGACCAGGAGGTCCTCCGCACCGTGATCGACGGCCGGGCTCCGCTCTCCGACATCCACGGGCGGGTGCAGGCATTTCTCGACCTGGCAGCCCGGGCCGCCCAGGAGCGCGGCGCGGCGCCCGGCCCCGACGGTGTGACCATCCACATCTCGCCGCCCCGTCTCACCGTGGAAGCGGTCGCGCAGGACATCGCCGAGCGCGACCAGCCGATGATCGTGCGCATGATCGCGACCGCGAACACGGTGAGAGGCCTTCCCGTCCCGGCCGAGATCCTGGTCTTTCCCAATGTCCTCGTCTTCAAGGAAGGGGAGACGATCGCCGCCCGGACGCTCGGTGGGCGGGACGGCCGCGCCGAGAGCGAGGTGGGCCTTCTGGACCTCGGCGCCGCCGTGGCACAGGTCGCCAAGCAAAAGGGGATTATCTCGCCGGCGTTCGCCCGCGCGTCGATCCCTCCGGATGTGAGAATCGACCCGGCGATCTTTCTTCAGACTCTCGACCGGATCAAGGCCAGCGCAGCACCGCTGAATGTTCGAGCCGTGGCCCTCCAAGACTCCTACACGGTCGGGCCGGTCCAGGTGTCGTTCCGGTGACGGTGCTGGCCATCGATCCCGGAAGGGAGAAGTGCGGGATCGCCGTCTGCGGTCCCGCGGGCGTCGTCGTCCATCGCGTGATCCGCCTTGACGATCTGCCCCGGGTAGCCCGGGAATGGACCGCGTCCTACAAAGTCGATCTGGTGCTCTTCGGAAACAGGACGGGCTCGCGCGACGTTCGTGCGCGCCTCTCCCATCTCACCGTTCCATGCGCGGTGGCCGAGGAGCGGGGAACGACACTCGCGGCGCGCCGGCGCTACTTTCGGGACCATCCTCCGCGAGGATGGAGGCGGCTCCTTCCACGGTCTCTCCAGGTGCCGTGGGAGCCGTACGACGACTACGCGGCGATCGTCCTGGCAGAGGCGTATTTGGGGAGGGGGAAAGATTCGGGGAGGATGGGAGGAGATTTTCCCCGCCCGTCGTAACATTAGACCAGTAAACGTGCTCACATAGCGCGAAATGGACGCGGCCTTGTATTGACTGTTCGACAAGAGCCCGGCTAGAATGACCGGCGTTGGCGAAAATTGCCGGAATTCGCCGCAGCAAGGCCCTACTAATCATCGAACTCAGCACGTCACCCGCTCCTGCGGCCTATTGGCCGCGGACGGGGGTCTCACCCGGAGGGAGGGGGAGGCACGGGAGGGTGAGGACCCGGGGGAGGGTGTAACGCGGGTGCAGCAGGGGAGACGGGGGCGCGAGACAACACGGACACTCCAGCCTCCCGCCCTTGTGACCACCCGACATCCCGCAGCAAGGGGGGAATGACCAGCATGAGATATCTCGCGGTGATCGTTTCCGCCGCGCTCGCGTTTATCTTGGTCGCTCCCGCCGCTTTCGCGCAGCCGTTCGCGGACGTGCCCACGAACCACTGGGCGTACGACGCGATCGCTGAACTGGCGGCGAAGGGGATCGTCGAGGGCTATCCCGACGGGACCTTCAAGGGCGACCGGGCGATGACGCGGTATGAAATGGCCATGGTCGTGGCGCGGCTCCTGGCACGGATCGAGAGCATCCAGGTACCCGCGGCGCCCGCCGCTCCAGCGCCCGCGCCGGCGCCCGTACCCGCGGCGCCGCCGATCACGCGCGTGGACGTCGAGACCATCCAGCGGCTGGTGAACGAGTTCCGGGCCGAACTGGCGGCACTCGGCGTCCGGACGACG
>DASUDA010000102.1:0-13225 GCA_036275835.1 bacterium
GTCCGGCTCGATGAACGCCCCGCTCAGCGTGTACTGCGGTGCGCCTGAGCCGGTCAGCGTGCCATAGCTCGGGGTCGATACGTCAAAGGTCCCTCCGGCGTATGCCGTGTTCGGGTTGTCCGTGGACCACATCGCCACCGCCGTCTCGAGGTTGCGCTGGTTCGAGACGCAGGCCGCCTTCCGCGCTCTTTCCCGGGCGAGCCCGAACTGGGGCACCAGGATCGCCGCCAAAATCAGGATCACCAGGATCACGATCATCAGCTCGATGAGCGTGAAGCCGCCCTCTCCTCCGTGTATTCTTCGGATCAGCCTTGCGAGCATATGTACTTCACCTCTCCATCATATGCCCCTGAGACCGGTCGTCTACGTCGTCCGCTCGGTAGTTGCCCACGAGCTCCGAAAGAAGTTATGGAGAATTTTCTACGTGAATTGAACGTCTACGCGCACGTCCTGCCCGGTGACAGGAGGGCAGCGATCAAAAAGATGGCAGCGCGACTGAGAGGGACTCCGGGGCCGGACACAACCAGCCAATCAAAGACGAAGTCGGCGGTGTCTCTGGCGACAGGGTCAATCCTGTCGCCTCTGCATTTTGCGAGCATTAAGCTAGATGTGTTCTAGCCTACTCGTTAGCAGTCTTAGCCGGTTCGGGGGACCGCGGCGCCTTCTGCTTCGCCAGACCTTGGTAAATCTGGTGGGCGAGGGGGGAGTTGAACCCCCACGGGGTGTCACCCCAGCGGATTTTAAGTCCGCCTCGTCTGCCGATTCCGACACTCGCCCCACAACAAGGCCACACGGTCTGCCGGATGGAGACCCATGTGGCCTCAGACGTTGCAAATTGTGGAGGCGACGGGCGGATTCGAACCGCCGAATGGGGGTTTTGCAGACCCCTGCCTTGCCACTTGGCTACGTCGCCGCGCCCTCACACCTGGAGCGGGAGATGGGACTTGAACCCACGACCTTCTCCTTGGCAAGGAGACGCTCTACCTCTGAGCTACTCCCGCGCCCACGCCACACATTATACCAGAGACCGGCCAGGAAGCCAGCAGCCGCTCCGACGGCAATTTTGATATCGTGAGAGGTGGCGCATCCGACATCGTGCGCTTCGCCACGATGCCGCGGCGCGCCTGAGGGGGTGGCGCGGGTGGACAAGGTAGCGATCCAGCGGGCCGTGCGGCAGATCATCACAGCGATCGGGGAAGACCCGGACCGCGAGGGACTCGCGGAGACGCCGCGTCGAGTCGCGGACATGTACGAGGAACTGTTCTCCGGTCTGACCCAAGACCCCGGCCACCTGTTGGAAGTGGGGTTCGACGCTGAAGACCATCATGAGATGGTGGTTGTCAAGGACATTCCGCTCAGCGCTCTCTGTGAACACCACCTCATGCCTTTCCATGGGCAGGCTCATATCGGATACATCCCCAATGCCAGAATCCTGGGTGTCAGCAAAATCGCGCGTCTTCTGGAGATGCTCGCGCACCGCCCACAAGTGCAGGAGCGATTGACGTCACAGGTCGCTGACTTCCTGTGCCAAGGGGGCCTCGGCGCGAAAGGCGCGGGAGTCGTGATCGAGGCGGAGCACACTTGTATGACAATTCGCGGAGTAAAGAAGCCAGGCAGCAAAGTGGTCACGTCCGCCACCCGCGGGATCTTCCGTGATGATCCGCGCACTCGCGCCGAGTTCTTCGCCATTGTGGAAGGGAAAAAGTAGCTCCTTCGCCAGATTGTCGCGTCGGTCGAGAAGACGGGATTTTGCAGGGAGGACCTTATGGCCCATCTCGGGTTGTCGATCCGCGGCGGAGAACGGCGCGATGCAGAGCTGAGCCTGGCGTGCCGGCTGGGATATGACGCCGTCGAGATCAGCATGGACGGGACAGGGATGGTATTTGGCGGCAGGCTGCACCCCCGGATGCTCAGCGAAGCGCTCGACGAGTTCGGCCGGCATGATTTCGTATATTCGGTGCACAGCCCGAGCAGCCTGGATCTGCGCGACCGTCCCAACCGGGACATCCAGTTGGCACTGGCCCGCGCCACACTGGAGTTTTGCCGGAAGGTCGGAGCGCGCATCCTCGTGGTGCACTTCGAGCAGCAGAGCCCGCATCCGGAGGACGAGGCGGCGTTCGCGGATGCCATTCGGCGGCTGTCGGACGAGGCCGACGGCGTGGTGATTGGGATTGAGAACATCGAGGTGGAGCGCGTCGAGCCAGTGATCGAGTGTGTCCGCCGCGCCGGCCGGGACAACGTTGTCATGACGCTCGACATCGGTCACGCGTACCTGGCCGCGGCCCAGTTCCGGTTTGAGTTTGCCGACGCCATCCGGGCCGCCCTGCCGTACATTCGTCACGTGCACATGAACGACAACTTCGGCCGGTACAACCCTCTGCGCCTGCAGGATTTCACGCTCTACAAGACGCAGACGCCCGCCGACACGTTTCCGCTGGGCAGAGGAGATCTCCACCTGCCGGTGGGGTGGGGGTCGATCCCGCTCGAGCGGGTGTTCGGAATGCTCCGCGGGTTTCGGGGAACCGTCATTCACGAGTACCGGTACAACCTCTTCCTGCCTTCCGCTGAAGGCGACTACGCGCGTGCGCGAGAGCTCGTCGGCCTTCTCGGCTAGGCCCGCAGGGACCGGCAGCTCCCGAACTCGAACGCTGCCGGCATGAAGAAAGGGGTCCGAATTCCGCCCCCGAATGTGCACAGGGAATGCACCGTCTGTGCCCAGAAGGACGGGGCCAGACCATTCTAGGGGGGGTGTCGGATGGAAGAAGGGCGACGCATACGAAGCGTCCTCCTCGCCGCCGGGATCGCGCTGGCGGTGATCCTGGTGAGCGCCGGTGTACCGGGATCTGTGGGGGCGCAGCAGGCGGTGACGCTCAACCTCTACATCAGCGGAGACACCAACGTCTTCGATCTCTTCCAGAAGGGCTTCATTCCTGCTTTCACCAAGCGGTACCCGCGGTACAAGGTCAATTTTGTGGGCCTGCTGCACGGCAACGGGTCTGACGGCGTCTACGACAAGATCCTGGCCGCCAAGCGCGCGGGACGCACCACGGACGTCGATCTGTGGGAGGCGGAGCCAGGATACGTCGACCAGGGAATTCCAGAAGGCCTCTGGGTCAAGCTGAGCCCCCACTTGCTCCCAAATATCGCCAAGGTTCCTAAGGATGTCTTGGAAGCCGTGGACTACTTCGGTGTGCCGTACCGAGGATCGTCGGTCGTGATCGGCTACAACAGCAAGTTCGTCAAAACAGCCCCGAGTACGTTCGACGACCTCGTTGCATGGATCAAGGCGAATCCGGGAAAGTTCACGTATTGCGACCCGAACACCGGCGGATCGGGCCAGGCGTTCGTGACGGCTGCGATTTACCGGTTCACCGGCTCGCAAAAGTTCGCCTCGAAAGTCTACGATCCTAAAGAAGAGTCCGCCTGGGAGCCCGGGTGGAAGTTATTGCGAGACCTCCAGCCGGCGATGTACAACAACGGGTTCCACCCGAACGGGAACGTGGCCGTCCTGCAGTTGCTGGCTCAGGAGAACATCTACATGGCGTCGGTCTGGTCCGATCAGGGATTGGATTTCTACAATCGCGGCCAGCTCCCGAAGACCATGAAGTTCACTCAGATCACTCCGGCCCTGATCGGAGACGACGCGAGAGTGATGCTTCCCGCCGGCGGGGCGCATCTGGAAGGGGCGATGACATTCCTCAACTGGCTCCTGACCCCAGAGGCCCAGACGATGGTCATCGAGATGATCGCAGGCTACCCCGGCATCGAGTGGAAGTACATGCCGGCCGCACTGCGCGAACAGTTCAAGGACGTGGCGAAAGGCTTCTCCCCCTATCCGAGTCCCAAGTATCTCGCCGACATCAAGCGTCTCTGGCACGAAAAGGTCGTCGTCGGTCAGTGACGGGTAGTCAGTGACGGTAGCACGAACAGGAAGCGCGTCCGCACGCAAAGAGGGAGCACTGGGGCTCGCCCTGGTGCTCCCTCCCCTTCTGGTCCTGGTCTTCCTGATCGTCCTTCCGGCCATCACGGCCATCGTCGAGACGCTGTCACCGGTCGCCGGGGCGGGGACGGGGCTGACACTTGTCCGCTACGCTCAGGTGTTGGGCGCGCGCATCGTCCGGTCCGACATCATCTTTAGCGTCGAGGTCGCGCTCATCTCCGTCGCGTCCGTCTTCTGCCTGAGCTATCCGTTGGCCCTCTACCTGCGGTTCGCTCAGGGCCGCCTTCCGTCGTTGTTTGCCGTCCTGTTTACGATCCCACTCTTTGTCCCGGTTGTCATCGCCTCCTTTGCCATGATCACCTTTCTCGTGAACCACGGCCTGATCTCCACGGTGCTCTACCGCCTGGGCATCGAACGGTTTCCTCCCCTCGTCTACAACGCGACGGGGATCGTCCTGACGCAGGTGTGGGCCAACATTCCGTTTGCCGTGCTGATCCTTGGCGCAGGTTTGCAGGCGATTGACGACGCGCTGATCGACGGCGCGCGGGACGTCGGGGCCGGCCCTCTGCGCACCTTCGTCTCGATTATCCTTCCCCTCAACGTCGTCCCCACCATGATTGCGCTCACGCTGCTGTTCATCAGCATTTTTGGGTCATTCACGATCCCGTATCTCGTCGGTGGGAACGCTCCGCAGATGCTTGGCGTGACGATGACGAACTACCTCACCCAGTACTTCCGGCGGGCCGAGGCCGTGACGATGGCCGTGATCGCGTTCATCATTGCGGCGGCCGTGGGCGCCATATATGTGGCGAGCGTGAGCCGGCGGGAGAGGTATTCGTTATGAGCGGCGGCTGGTACTGGGCGGTCGGAGGACTGCGGCGCGCGGTCGCGCTGGGCGCCTTCTGCGCCCTCGCCGCGTTCATTCTGGGGCCTCTCCTCACCCTCATCCTGTGGGCCGTCGCGGGAAGCTGGCTGTTCCCCAGCCTGCTCCCGGAGTTCTCGCTCAAGTGGTGGGTCTATGTGCTGGGCAACTCCGATGTGACGAAGGCGATTAAGATGAGCTTCTTGAGCGCGCCGGTCGCGACACTTCTCTCTGCCGTCCTCTGCATCCCCGCCGCGTATGCCTTCGCCCGCCTGGAGTTCCCCGGGCGCCGGGCGCTTCTTCTGTCGTTTCTCAGCGCGAACGCGTTTCCGAAAATCGGCCTGTATATCAGCATCGCGACGCTGTTTTACCGGCTGAACCTGATGGACACCTTCGCCGGGGTCGTGCTCATCCAGCTCGTCAATACGCTCCTGTTCATGATCTGGATCCCCACGGGCACCTTCCGGGGCATCAACCGGAATCTGGAAGAGGCCGCGCGCGACGTGGGAGCGGGACCCCTCCGGACGTTCTTTCAGATCACCCTTCCGATCGCGCTCCCGGGGATTATCGTGGCCCTGCTCTTCGCCTTTCTCGCGGCCTTCGACGAGGCGCAGGGCACGCTCATCGTCGGCACGCCCAACCACATGACCATGCCCGTCTTGATGTACACGCTCGTCCTCAGTTACCCCCAGCCCGTGGGCGCGGTGTTCTCTGTCCTCCTCTCCCTGCCGTCGCTGGTGTTCCTCCTCCTCGCCCAGCGGTACCTTCGGGCGGGGTACCTGGCGGCCGGATACGCGCTGTGAGGACACGCTAGCATGGCGCGGCTCTCCCTCCACCATCTCGACAAGCTCTTCGGGACACACGCGGCGGTGCACGATCTGACCCTCGACGTCCGGGACGGCGAACTGATGTGCCTGCTGGGTCCGTCCGGCTGTGGGAAGACGACCACGCTGCGGATGATCGGCGGGTTCACTGCGCCGGACGCGGGAGACATCCGGATCAACGATCAGAGCATCGTCTCCCTCCCCCCCGAGCGCCGGCCCACGGCGATGGTGTTCCAGCGCTACAATCTCTGGCCGCACATGACCGTGACGAACAACATCGCGTTCGGCCTCAAGGTGAGGCGCCTCCCCGGCGCGGAGATCGAGGAGAAGGTCCGGAAGACGCTGGCGCTCGTCGGCCTCCCGGGCGCCGCCCGGAAGTATCCCCATCAGCTCTCCGGCGGGGAACAGCAGCGGGTCGCCGTCGCCCGGGCGCTGGTCCTGGAGCCGCAGATCCTGCTGCTCGACGAGCCGTTCAGTAACTTGGACGCCCGGCTGCGCGTGCACATGCGCGAGGAGGTCAAGCAACTCCAGCGGAAGATCGGCATCACGACCGTGTTCGTCACCCACGATCAGGAGGAGGCGCTCACGATCGCTGACCGGATCGCGGTCCTGCAGGGCGGTATCCTCCAGCAGGTCGATACGCCCTCCGCCCTCTACGCGCATCCCCGCACCCTGTTCGTCGCCGACTTCATCGGCACGATGAACCTCCTGCCGGCCCGGACCCTGGCGGCCGGCCGGATGCTGGAAGCGGGGTCGTGGCGGCTTGCCATCCCCGAGGGGCGCTTGTCCGACGGCACCGAGGTCACCCTCGCGGTACGGCCGGAAGACCTGGTGGTGGATGCGGAGGGAGCGACCGTCAGGATCCGCCGGGTGGTCAACCTTGGGCACTACCTGCAGGTCCTGATCGACAGCCCGACGACCGGGACGCTGCGCATGTTCACCGACAAGGGAGGGGCTTTTGCCGAGGGACAGGACGTGAGGCTGCGGATCGCCCGCGCGCTCGCGTTCTGCGGCCCGGAGGTGGTAGAGGTCGGCGGACCGATGCGGGCGTCTGTCGCATCGCCCGCGCCACACCCGTGACACCGGCCGCCACCCGTCCGGACCGGCCGTGATGGCGGAGACCCTGGTCACCCTTACAGGCGAGGACGCTCTCCAACACCCCTTTACCGTCGACACCCCGGGAGAGGCGTGGGCGGCGCTCACCCTCTCTGCGCCGGGAACCTCGTGGAGCCGTGGCGACCCCGCCGTTGTGACCGCAGACCTCGACCATCTGCACCAACAGGAGATCATCCTGGCGGGCGGGGAGGAGCCGGCGGAGTACCTGCGCCTGCTGGGCCACGTCGGGCCGGGGACGCACATCCTCAGGCTCCGCCTGCAGCGGATTCTGTCGGCCCCCACGGCGCGCACGGTGACGATCTGCGCCCTCCGGGTTGGCGTCGTGGGCGACAGAGATCCCGCCGCGTTTATCTGGCGGCACGCACCGGTGCTCCACTACCGGGCTCTCGACAGTCAGCTCGACAGTCTGACGACGGACACCCCCCTTCTTCTCTTTTACCGGGCGAGCGCGGGACCGGGCGGAGACGGCGTCGAGTATCACGCCGTGTTCAGCCACGAGGATGAAGGAACCGATCTCACCGGCCTGCTGGCCCGGTGGGGGCACACCACGGACATCGAGTGGATTTACCGCGTGAGGCGCGCCGCGGGGGACGAGGGCTCAGAGACGACCGCAGCCGAGTTCCAGGGACCCCACCACCAGACCGTGCTGTATCACGGCGGGCACGCGCTCGGCGGGCATCCGGTCCTCCAGGTGGCCACTCGAAACGGCTTGGTGACGGACCGCGTCGTATGCCCGTTTCGGGCCGCGCTCGCTCCTGCGCTGGCCCAGCCGCCCGGCGAGCCTCGGGAAGGAGTGCTGCACCAGTTTCCCTGGATCTATCGGGTGAGCGGGCTCGAAGTTCACCGGCAGGTCGCGCTGGATCCTCAACGCTCCCCCGCCTCTCCGGCCGCCGCGGATCCCCGGTCCTACGTGTTTCTCCAGTGGAAGCGCGCGGCGGGCGCCACTCTCCCGCTCGAGGCCGCCGTCCAGGCGCACGGCGCCTGGCACACCTCCGCAGGGGGGCGCCGCGATCTGGCGTTTGAGGGCCCCGATGGCGAAAGCACGGCCGTCATGCTCCCGCCCGGCGTCACAGAGGTCGACGTGACCGGCATCTCGCTCCGCGCGTTCGAACCTCCGGACGGGGAGGCGGAGATCCGCCTGGTGCGGGTCTTTTTCCTGGACGAGGAGTACCGGCCCCGCCCGTCACTCGCGGCGGGTGGCGTTTGCCGGCTGACCTCTGCGCGTCCCCACGCCATCGTGTGGCAGCGCGGACAGCGGTCGCCTACCTCTCCCGATACGCCTCACTCCGATGAGCAATGCGGAGAATAAGATACCCGGTGTCTGTCCGAGCGTATATAACCCGATAGTCGCCAACCCGGAGTTTGAAGAGACCGGCGAACGCACCGCTGAGAGCCTCGCCGCCGCGCCCTTCGGTCTTCAGGGCGCGCTCGATTGCGGCAAGCACGCGCAATGCCTGTTGTGAGTCTAGCCTCCGGAGATCCTTCTGAACCGAAGCCTTGTACTCGATTACCATAACACCTACGCTGCGATGGCGCTGCGATAACAGTCAATGCTAAGGGTCTGCCGGGGTTGAGTCTCACCTCTTGCGCGTAAGACGCGCGCGTAGCGCGGACGCAGAAACCACAGGGTCGTCCTTATCCCGCAAGCGGTCCAAGGCGATCTGATAATCCGCGTAGTCCGCAAGGTATGCTTCGAGTGCCCGGAGCACCACGTACGTCTTCGGCCGATCGGTAGCTGAAGCCACGGCATCGAGGGCTTTGGCGGTCTCCTCGGGCAGGCGAATCGATATGGGGACGGACATGCGGATTCCTCCCAGCACATGCAGTGTGTCTTACTTGTAAGTCAAGTATATCAAATTCACCCACGGGTGGTCAACGTAAGCGAGGGGCGGGGAGTCGAGGCAGAGTGGTTGCTGTGCGCTCTTCGCTGAATTGTGCCTCCCATATCACGTGGAATGCTCGGCGAGATACCGGTGGATGCGCTCGGCCACGGCGGGCCCGATGCCTTCGACCGACGCGATCTCCTCCACAGTGGCGCTCCGGACATTCCGCACGGACCCGAAGTGCCGGATCAGCGCCCGCTTCCGCCGCTCCCCCACGCCCGGAATCTCATCGAGCGCCGAAAAGACGATCCGCCGCTCCCGGAGCTTCTGGTGGTACGCGTTTGCGAACCGGTGGGCTTCGTCTCGGAGGCGCTGCAGCAACTGAAGCGCCTGGGAGTCGCGGGGGAGAGCGCGCGGCTCGGAGAGATCAGGGACGTAGATCAGTTCCTGCTGCTTGGCCAGGGCGATCACGGGAATGCTCTGGTTATACTCGAACAGGACCTCCCGGGCGGCCGCGAGTTGTCCGCGGCCGCCGTCGAGCACGATGAGGTCCGGGAGCGCGGCCCACTTCACCGGAATCGGCTCGTCCCGGTCGAGGCGCTCCTGCTCCTGGCGCGCCTGGGCGAACCGGCGGCTGAGGACCTCCCGCATCATCGCCACGTCGTCCGGCCCCTCCGAGTACTTCATCCGGAAGCGGCGGTAATCGCGCTTCTTTATCCGGCCGCCTTCCGCGACGACGAGGGAGGCGACAGACTCGCCGCCCTGGAAGTTGCTGATGTCATAGCACTCGATGCGGATAGGGGGGGCCTCCAAGCGGAGGATCTCCTGGAGCTCCCGGAGGCCGGGACCCGCCTGGTCGCCGCGCCGCGCTTTCTCCTGCGCGAGATGGAGGGCCGCATTCTCGCGCGCCATGGCCACAAGACGCGACCGCTCTCCCCGCTGCGGCTGAACGACGGCCACCCGTCCGCCCCGGCGCCCGCTGAGCCACCGCTCGATCACCTCGCGGTCGGGGATCGGCTCGGGAACAAGAATCTCCGGCGGCGGAGCCGAGGAGGCTTCGTAGAACTGAGTCAGAAACGCGCCGAGCGTTTCCGCCGGGGAGACGCCGCGGGTGCCCTGCAGCATGAAATGCTCCTGGCCGACGAGGCGCCCGCTCCGCACAAAGAACACCTGGACGCACCCGTCGTCCCCCTCCTGGGCCAGCGCGAGAATATCGCGATCCTCTTCGCCCGTCGAGACGATCCGCTGGCGCTCCCCCAGCGCCTCGATCCCTCGTAACTGGTCGCGGAGTTGAGCCGCCCGCTCGTAGTCCTCTGCCTCCGCCGCGGCCTCCATCTGGGCGCGCAGGTCGCGAAGGAGAGACTCCTGCTTCCCCTCCAGGAATAGCGCGGCCTGGCGCACCTGGTCGGCGTACTGGAGGGCCGTCGCCCCCCAGGCGACGCATGGTGCGCTGCACTGGCCGATGTAATAGTCCAGGCACGGCCGCGGCAGATCGTGGGTGATCTCCAGGTTGCAGGTGCGGAGCTTGAACAGCCGCCGAAGCAGGCGGATCGTCCGGCCCACCAGTTTCGGCTCGTGGTACGGGTAGGGGCCAAAGTACTTGGCTCCGTCGCGCGCGACCTTGCGCGTCATTATGATCTTGGGGAATGCCTCGTTCGTCAGCTTGAGATACGGATAGGCTTTGTCGTCCGCCATGCGGACGTTGTACCAGGGGTGGTGGCGCTTGATGAGGGTGGCTTCCAGAATCAGGGCCTCAACCTCGTTGGCGCACACCACGGTCTCGACGTCGCGAATCTTGGAGATGAGGTGGAGGATGCGGGGGCTGTCTGTGTGGCCCGGCTGGAAATACTGGCGCACGCGGGCGCGGAGGGACGTGGCCTTGCCGACGTACATGACGCGCCCGGCGCCGTCCTTCATCAAATACACGCCCGGCTGGTCGGGGAGGGCGGCCAGTTTCTCCGCGAGGCCCTCCGGACCCTCCGGGGCGGGGACCACCCGCGCCGCCTGCCCGTCCTGCGCCACGGGGGGGAAATCGCTCATATACTTATTATAAGACGGGGGGGAAATCCCAGCGCCTCGATCCTCGTGGGGGACTACCAGGACGAGTTGGGGCAAAGGGTGGGGCAGGTCCGCGGCGAATCTCACTGCGCCCCACCGCCGTGAGAGTGAGGAGAACCCACATGGGGAAACACTGCGCTTTGTCCATGGCGATTCTCTTGGCGTTTGTCAGCACCGCCGTGAACGGGGCCAGCGTGGCGAACGGGGCTCATGCCCGTTGCACTGGAGTGCTCGCCGCCATCGCCGACCGGACGGCGGACGTCGTCTGCTTCGACAGCGCCGACCTGACGACCAACAACCCTGCCACAACTCCGGCCAACAACTCGCTCCCGGGATTGCCGCCCTTGGCGTTCACGCCCATCACCGACCGCGCGGTGATCTCACCCAATCCCCCATACCGCACACCGATCACACGGGCGGTACCAGGAATCCAGGTCAGCGGCCGCTTCGCGGACGACCCGAGCGGCGAGGCTCGATTCCTGCTGCGTTTCCCCGACGACTGGAACGGGAAACTGGTGGTCGCCGGCGCTTCCGGGACCCGCAGCGAGTTCAATGGTGATTTTGCCTGGAGCGACTACGTCATTCAGAAAGGCTACGCCTACGCTTCGCAGAATAAGGGGATTCTGAACCTTCGCCTGGTTAGTGCCAGCGCTGCAGTCCCCCCGAGCAGTTCGGCGTGCCGGCTGAACCCGAATTCGCATGTCTGGGTGGACTTCTATGATGATGATCCTGCCAAGCCGTTCGCCCTGTGGACACAGTACATCATCGAGGGGGCTCGGCTGGCGCAGGTCGCGGTGAAAGGCCACTACAACGCCTTCCCGCGGCGCACGTACGCCGTCGGGACGTCCAATGGTGGATATCAGGTGCGGCGTGCAGTAGAAGCCGCCCCCGACCTCTTTGACGGCGGCGTGGATTGGGAAGGAACCCTGATCCATCCGCTCTTCAACGTCCTCATCGACCTGCCACCGGCGATTAAGAATTTTCCTACCTATGTGACGTCGGGCTTCGACCCTGAGAGCGCTGCCGCGCAGGCCATTGAAGCTGCCGGGTACCCACCTGACCTGACCACAACGGTCGGGGGGAAGACGGTTTCGTTGTGGGGCCTGTATTGGTCACAGTTCTGGGAAGTTACACAATGCCAGTGGCAGAAGCGATTCGACCCTGGCTGGACCACGTATACCGACGGGGCCGGCAATGTGGATGGGACCGGCGGCTACGATTACTTCGCCAGAGCCGCGGCTGATCCGTCCATTCTGGCACATGTGGCAGCGGTCTCGAATACGGGCAAGATCAAGAAACCGCTGATCACTGTGGCCGGAACCATGGACGCGCTCCTGCCCATCCGGCGCGGCGCGCGTGCCTATGAAGCCCTTGTGAACGCCTCCCGCGAAGGCAACAACGCGGAACGAGAGGCGCAGTACCGGTTATACGAAGTGCAGAATGGGAACCATATTGAGACGTTCAAGGATGCGTTCCCGCAGCTGGAATTCATCCAACCCCACGCGCAACACGCTTTCGATCTGCTGGTGGATCATGTCGAGAACCGGGCTCCGCTGCCGCCCGGCCAGTGTATTCCCAAGGGCGGAGCGGTCTCCGCATCACCCAACGACCCTGGCCATTGCCCCCGGCTGTTTGTGCCGTAACTATCGAGCACCTGCGTCGACGAGGAACTCGACGTTCTCGGCGACAACAGGCCCAGGGAGCTGTCCCGTGACTCGAAGTTTCTTAGTCGCCCGACGTGCCGCCCGCCGCGGGGACCTCCCGCAGGGCCTGCACGGCCTGCCGGGCCGCGCCGAGCAGCAGGCGGACCTCCGAGGAGTACATCAGGCACCGCATGCCGACCGTCCGGCCATACTGCACCACCGCGAGGTCTGAAGGGTGGAGGCCGGCGGCGATGGCGTGACGGACGGACGTCTCGGCGACGCGCCGATAGGCGGCCTGCATGGTTGCGTGCAGGAGCTGGCCAGGAACGCCGAGGGAAATGCTCAGGTCGGTCGGTCCGACCAGGAGAACGTCGATCCCGGGGACCGCCGCGATCTCGTCCAGATTGTCCAGGCACCGGCTGCTCTCCACCTGCGCCATCAGCATCGTCTCGGTGTTGGACCACGCGATCGCCTCGGGGACCGAGGCGCCGGAATAATCCGTGACGGCGCTTCGGAGTCCGAACCCGCGCTCCCCCACTGGGGGATACTTGGCGCAGCGCACGATCTCACGCGCGTCGGCAGCGGTCTCGACGTGCGGGACCATCAGACCGAGCGCTCCGGCGTCCAGTGTCCGGGCGATGAGCGCGTAGGTGATATCCGTCACGCGAACGAGCGGGACGATTCCGGCACTCCGGGCGGCCCGGCAGATCCGCTGTACCGTCTCCATACCGGCGGCCCCGTGCTCGGTGTCGACCACAAAGAAATCGAACCCCGCCGCGGCCAGAACGTACGCGATCTCCTCGTTCCGCATCTCCGACACCATCGTTCCGATCACGACCTCGCCCTGGCGAAGCCGGGCCTTGGCCTGATTGGGCGTCATGCGGAAGCCTTTCGTGCGGCGGTCAGCCGGCAGGAGGGCTGCTCCCGCACCCGAGGATTGGCCAGGTAGGTGGGCCACT
>DASUDA010000103.1:0-14747 GCA_036275835.1 bacterium
AAGAACCGCCGACCACCATCGCGAAATCATCCTATCCTCCATTTCACCGGTCTCTCATCCACCGGTCTCTGCGTCAAGTCATCCAGCATCGCGCTCGTCATGCCAGATCATATCCTCTCCGATTACTGTATCAGAAGTATGGCGTTCGGGGGCGCCGAACCCTGTGGGGCCCTGACCGGGGCGGACCGTTGCCCAGCCGTGCGGGAGGACCCCACTGGCGGGGGTGCGAACCTGTGTGCCCCGGGAGGCTGAGATGAAGAAGTCCGGTCGGGTTACCGTGTTTGGGTCATCGAAAGCATCGTCTACCGAGGAGGTGTACAGGCAGGCGCTCCGCCTCGGCCGCCTTCTGTCGGAGGCGGGATACGTCGTCTACACGGGCGGCTACGGCGGCGTGATGGAGGCCGTGAGCCGCGGCGCGGCGGAGGCCGGCGGTACCGCGGTCGGCGTGACCATAGAGACCTGGTCGTCCCGGGTGAAGCCCAACTCCTGGCTGTCGAAGGAGGTCATCACCCCGCACCTCTTCGACCGGATGCATCGCCTCATCGAAAGCGATGCGTATGTGGCGATGCCGGGCGGTCTGGGCACGCTCGGCGAAGTCGCGGTGACGTGGAATCTGTTCCAGACGGCGTCGATCCCCGTGCGTCCCCTGATCCTGGTCGGTGGGCATTGGCGCCGGTTCGTTCAGCATGTGCAGAGCGAGTTCCATGTGGATGGCCGCGACGCCGCCCTGCTGCGATTCGCAGACACGGTGGAGGAGGTCATCCCGCTGCTCCACCAGGTCGCTCCTCGATAGCTGGGACTGTGCCTTGGGCCTATGGCGTGAGCCAGAGCGCGTTTACACCCGTGTGCTCGCCCTCGGAGGCGCCGGGCGTGAGTGCGCCAGCACCTGCGCGCACGAGACAGGCGTGGGGAAGAGTTTCCACGGGTTCATCAACCCCGCCGGATCAAAGACGTCTTTGACGACCCTCAGTGCCCTGAGATCGACCTCGCTGTAGATCCAGGGCATGTAGTTGTTCTTCTCGAACCCGACACCGTGCTCGCCGGTGATCGTTCCCCCGGCCTCCACGCACGCCCGCAGCATCTCCTCTCCGGCACGAATCACCCGTTCGGTCTCGCCGGGGACCTGCGCGTCGAAGATGATGATCGGGTGCAGGTTCCCGTCGCCCGCATGAAACACGTTGGCCAGGGTCAGGCCCTCCCGTGCGGCGATCTGCTGCACCCGGCGGAGCACGCCCGGCAGGCGCGTCCGTGGAACAACCGCATCATGCAGGTAATAATTTACGGCGATCCGGCCGAGCGTCCCGAACGCCGCCTTCCGGCCAAGCCACAGCGCCTGCCGCTCCTCCTCGCTGTGGGCGGTCCGGACCTCCACCGCTCCCCTCCCCCGGCAAATCTCCGCGACGCGCGCCGAGGCGGAGGGCAGAACGTCTCGCACTCCCTCCACCTCGATGAGAAGGACCGCTTCGGCGTCCAGGGGATAGCCCGCGTGAACGAACGGCTCCACGACCCTGATCGTGTTGCGGTCCAACATCTCGAGGGCGACGGGCGCCACGCCGCACCCGATGATCTCCGTGACGGCCTCGCTCGCCCGATCAAGATCGGCGAAGATGGCCAGGAGGGTCGCGACCGCCTCCCGCGCGCGAAGCAGGCGGATCCAGATGCGGGTGACGATGCCCAGGGTGCCCTCTCCACCGACGATCAAACCAGGGAGGTCGACGCCGGGCGCATCGGGGCCGGCGGCCCCGACCCGGGTCAGATCGCCGTTCGGCTGTGCGATCTCAAGTCCCAGGACGTGATTGGTCGTCACCCCGTAGGCGATCGTGTGGGGCCCCCCAGAGTTGTGGCCGACGTTGCCCCCGATGCTGCTGGCATACTGGCTGCTCGGATCCGGCGCGTAAAAGAGCCCGTGCGCGGCCACGGCGCGCGTGATCTCGATATTGGTCACTCCGGGCTCGACCACCGCGACGCGGCTCTCCGGGTCGACCTCAAGAATCCGGTTCATCCGAGTGAGCGCGACCACGACGCCTCCGACGATCGGGAGCGCGCCGCCGGCGACCCCCGTGCCGGCGCCGCGGGGGACGATGGGAATCCCACGGCGGGCGGCCACCCGGAGCACCCGAGACACCTCCGCGGCGCTTCCGGGCAAGACCACGAGGTCAGGAACGGCGGTGATATTCGAGGCATCGTACTCGTAGGCGAGGACGTCGCCAGGCCGCTCGAGGACATACGCGTCCCCCACGATCTCCGCCATTTCGTGCGCCAGCCTGGCGCGGGAGGGGATACGGATCCGGGCGTCGGCCAGCGCCTCCACACTCATGTTCGCGCGGAGCCGCGGTCTCTTACGCCGGTGCTGCGGTGATGGTCGGGAGGTGGGAAGCTTTCCACGCCGCGATGCCGCCCACGAGGTCGGCGATGTCGGCGGCCCTGTGCAGCTGGAGGAGGCTTGCCGCGATCGACGAACGATAGCCGCTCGCGCAGTGCACCACAATCTTCCGACCGGGCGGGACCTCACCCAGACGCTCCCGGAGATGGTTGAGGGGAATGTGAAGCGTGCCGGCGATCCGCTCCTGTTTCCACTCCGCGGGCGTCCGGACATCCAGGACCACCGGAGGAGCCGGTCCGGCGAGGACCTCGACCAGAGCGGGCGCCGTGATGCGCTCCGTCCGTCCGATGAGGAGGGGGCGGCCATCCAGGGCCTCCATCCCTCCCGCGAGGTAGCCGGCGATGTGATCGAACCCGATCCGCCCGAGCCGCATCGCCGCCTCGGTCTCTCGCCCCGCTTCGGAGACGATCACGATCGGCCTGTCGCGCTCGAGGATCGTGCCCGCCCAGCTCGCGTACTCCCCCCTCAGGCTGATATTGATGCTGTCCACCACGTGGGCGCCGGCAAACTGTGCCGGATCCCGCGTATCGAGGATTTGCGCCCCGGCGTTCCGGAGCCGAAGCAGGTCTTCGACCGTCAGAGGGATCATCACCCGCGCCAGGGTCGCGTCGAGCGTGGACCGCTCCTGCGTATTGAGGGCAGCATCGAATGTGAAGTATGGCGGCGCATCGGGCTGGTCGGCCATCACAATCCCAACGAACTCTTCCCGGCTCATCGGCTGCAGCGCATAGTTGTAGCGGCGCTGGATCCCGATCGTAGAGACGGTATCCGTGCTCAGATTCTTCCCGCACATCGATCCGGCTCCGTGGGCCGGGTAGACCAGAGTGTCATCGGGCAGGGTAAGGAGCTTCTCGCGCAGGGAATCGTAGAGCATACCCGCCAGGTCTTCCGCCGACCAGCCGAGCGCGGCGCGGAGGTCCGGACGGCCGACGTCGCCGATAAACAGCGTATCGCCCGTGAGGACGGCGTGGGGACGGCGGTTGTCTTTTGCCAGATTGTACACGAGGAGGGAGACCGACTCCGGCGAGTGGCCGGGCGTTTCGAGAGCTTCGAGGCGCACCCTCCCGAGATCGATCGCCTCGCCGTTTCCGAGGGGCGTGAAGGCGTACTCAGCCTGCGCGCGGCGACCCAGGTAAATCGTCGCCCCGGATCTGTCCCGGAGCTCGAGGTGTCCGGCCACGAAGTCCGCATGGAAGTGGGTCAGGATAACGTGCCGGATCTCGAGGCCCGCCGCCCGCGCATCCTCGAGGTACTGGTCGACATCGCGCTGGGGGTCCACGACGGCCGCCTCCCGGCGCTCTTCGTCGCCGACCAGGTACGAGGCGTGCGCAAGACACCGGAGGTAGTACTGCTGCAGGATCACCGCCGCTCCCCTCTTCACCCGTGGGGCGAGTCCGGGTTCCCTCTTTCGCGCATCGAGGCACGTCTTCCTCGCCTTACAGCGCGCTAAGCGTCGCCGACGAACCGCACGGTGAGACCAGCCGCTTCGGCACTCTGCCGCTGCTTGCTGTCAGCCGTCAAGAAGACCACGCCCGTCCCTTCGATCTCCTGGAAGAAAAGCGCGGAGGCGATGTGAATAGCATCCAGCGTGCGGGCAGGCACTGCGCGGATTACGCTCTCAGCTCTCAGCAGCACCGCCGGAACGATTTCGACCAACGTCCATCTGCGGCGCTCTTCCTCTAGCCGTCGCAGGGCGGCACGGAACAGCGCGGTTCTCAATGATCCTCCTCTCTGTTTCGCGGCAATGGCTGAGAGGGCTTCGAGCGGGGCGAGCGCAGACGTGACGACAGCGTACGCGGACGTCGCTCGAGACACGGCGTCCGACCCAGGCTCCCAGATACACCGCTTCACAAGTGCGCTCGTATCGACATAGCGCCACATGCCCGCTCTCAGCTTCATCGCTCATCGCGTTCTTCACTCAAAATCTGGGAGGCAGGTTTGCCTCGCGCCCGAACCGGTTTCGCCCGCCCGGTCCTGCCCGGCCGATTGGCCAAGCGAACGAATCCCGCCTTTGCCAGTCGTTCCACCCTCAGATCCCGGTTGGCCCCCGCTCCGAGAGGCGTTACCATGGCAATCGGCCGGCCCCGCTCCGTCAGGATCACTTCCTCGCCTTGCTTGACGATCCCGACCATTTTCGAAAAACGTTGATTGGCTTCGCGGAGACCTATTCTCACGGCGCACCACCCAATGTAGTTATCGCAACTACATTGTAACGGACGATACCACACTTGGCAAGGTCTCACTTTCTGCGTTTGTCGCCGCAGGGGAGCCGCTGCAGGCGACGAAGGCTAGGGACGGGGGAGGAACTCGATGATCATCTTCGATCACGTCGCGGTGGCCGTGCGCAGGATCGCCGAGGCCCTTCCCCTGTTTCAGACTCTCCTGGGCGGCACGCCCGGGGAGGGAGGCGAGGGTGAGGGCTTTACCTACCGGCAGCTCACCTTCGCGGGCGGTACGGTGGAGCTGCTCGAGCCGCGGGGAGACAACAGTTTTCTTGACCGCTTCCTGGCCGGTCGCGGCGAGGGCCTGCACCACATCACGTTCAAGGTGCGGGACCTTCCGGGATGGGCCGCCCGGCTCCGCGCGGCGGGATACCGGGTCGTGGGGGAGCGCTACGAGAACCCCGAATGGCGCGAGTTGTTCGTCCACCCGAAAAGCGGGCACGGGGTGCTGATCCAGCTCGCCGAAACGCTGCCCTCAGAGGAGCGAGTTACAACGGGGGAGTGAACCGCCCGTCAATCGCGGTCCATCCGCCATCGACCAGGAGCACCGACCCGGTGACATAACTGCCGGCGTCCGAGGCGAGAAACACAATCGGCCCGCCCATCTCCTCCGCGGCGGCCCACCGCCCCAGCGCACACCTCGCCGCGTACGCCTGGTACCATTCCGGGTTCCGGGTGATGGGCCGGGTCAGCGGGGTGTCCACCACCCCCGGGGCGACCGCGTTCACGCGGACGCCCCGGGGCCCCAGTTCAGCCGCCAGGGTTCGGACGATCTGCACAATGGCCGCCTTGGTGGCGGCGTAGACGCTCTGGCCCGCCTCAACGACCTGCGCGCGAATGGATGCGAACGCGATGATGCTTCCGCGCCCCTGGGCCGCCATCACCCGTCCCGCCTCCCGGAGGACATAGAACGTCCCTTTCAGGTTCACCGCCAGCACCTTGTCGAGGTCTTCCGTGGTATACGCCAGAACTGTCTTCCGGACGTTGATTCCCGGCGTGGTGACGACGACATCCAGGGAGGGATGGCGCGCCCCCACCGCCGTGAACAGCGCGCGCACGCTCTCCTCCTGAGCGACATCCACCTGCTCCGCCTCTGCCCGGCTGCCGGCGCGTGCGATCAGCTCGACGGTCGACTGGGCTCCCGCACGATTCAGATCCGCGCAGACGACATGGGCCCCATGCGCGGCGAGCGCCTGAGCCGACGCCTGACCAATCCCCGACGCTCCTCCGACGACGAGGGCGACCTTGCCGTCGAGGCGAAACAGCCGTGCGTAATCCACGTTCCTCCCCCCTTCCCTGCCGCCGCCGCGGGCTGCGGGGTGGGCCGTCGTGCCCCGCGTTCTACGTGCGCTCGCTGAGGAGCAGCACCGCGGCGCCCTGGACCTGTCCCCGCTTGAGCGCGCCCAACGCCGCGTTGACGCCGTCGAAGTGGGCCGTCGTCACGGAGACGTGAAGCGAAAGGTCGCCCGCGAGGGCGAGGAATTCCTCTGCGTCCGCGCGCGTGGCATTCGCCACGCTGCGGATCGTGCGCTCCCAGTACATCTTCTCATAGGGGACCTCGAGGTTGCGATCCAGGTGAATCGCGTTGATGGCAAGCGTCCCACCGCGCCGGAGGTGCCCCAATGCGCCGACCACGACCGCGGCCGATGGGGCAAACACGACTCCGCGATCCACCTCGCCCGGAGCCTCATCTTCGATGCCCCCGGTCCAGGCTGCCCCCAGCGCGCGCGCGAGCGCCCGGTGGTCCGGGCTTCGCGTGAAAACGTAGACCTCGCATCCCCAATGCATCGTCACCTGCATCGCGAGGTGCGCCGACGCCCCGAATCCAAACAGCCCGACACGCTCTCCCGGGTGGATCTCCGCCAGGCGGAGCGACCGGTACCCAACGATCCCGGCGCACAGGAGAGGCGCGGCCTCTGCGTCCGCGTAGCGGGACGGGAGGCGGTACACGAACGCCGCCGGGGCCACGACCGCTTCCGCGTAACCGCCCGGGACATGATAGCCCGTGAACCGAATGTGTACGCACAGGTTCTCCTTCCCCTCACGGCATCGGGGACATGTCCCATCTGTCTCGTAGAGCCAGGCAACACCGACGCGGTCCCCTTCCCGGAGACCCGTGACGCCGGGCCCCACGGCCTCGATGATGCCGACGATCTGGTGGCCGGGAATCAGCGGCAGCGCCGGGGCCGGCAGGTCTCCCTCGACGATGTGCAGGTCGGTGTGGCAGATACCGCAGGCTTGTACGCGAAGCCGCACCTGGCCGGGGCCGGGCGAGGGCACGGGCACCTCCGCAATCGCCAGGGGGTCGGGGCGCGCGGCGAGAGGAACCGGTGACTGCAGGATGAGCGCCTTCATCTGTACCACACAGGATTTCCCCGTCGCCGAAGACAAGTACTTCTTTGCATCTTACACGCCTTCCCCGGGGAGGGGGCATGCGAGAGACCCAGGTGGCACCTGCCGAACTGATGGCGGCGTATACGGAGGCCAACCCCCGCTCACGCGCGGCATTCGACCGCGCGACGCGTGTTCTCCCGGGAGGCGTGACCCACGAGGGGCGTCACCTCACCCCCTTCCCGCCCTGTGTCACGCACGCGCGCGGGGCGCGCAAGTGGGACCTCGACGGCCATGAGTACGTCGACTACGCCATGGGCCACGGCGCGCTCATCCTGGGACACGCCCACCCTGCCGTCGTCGAGGCCGTGTCGCACCAGGTCGCCCGGGGGACCCACCTCGGCGCGAGCCATCTATTGGAAGTGGAGTGGGCAGAGCGCGTCCAGGCGCTTGTGCCGGGGGCGGAGCTGGTGCGGTTCACCAACTCCGGCACTGAGGCTACGCTCCTTGCCCTTCGCATCGCCCGCGCGGCAACGGGGCGGCCGAAGGTCCTGAAGTTCCGGGGACACTTCCACGGCTGGCACGATGCGGTCACACCCGGCCAGTCCCCTCCCTGGGAGAGTCCCCCGCCCGGTATCGCGCCGTCGGTGGCCCAGGAAACGGTGGTCGTGCCTCCCGATCTCGAGGTCGTGAACGCCACCCTGCGCGGTGATCCCCAGATCGGCGCGGTGATCATCGAGCCGAGCGGGGCTTCATGGGGAACCATTCCCCTGCCTCCGGGATTCCTCCCCGGCCTTCGGACTCTCACCGCCTCCCGCGGGGTGGTCCTCATTTTTGATGAGGTGATCACCGGGTTTCGGTGGACGCCGGGCGGAGTGCAGCAGGTCTCAGGCGTGACGGCGGACCTGGTGACTATGGCCAAGATCCTGGCGGGAGGGCTCCCGGGCGGCGCGGTGTCAGGCCGCCGGAACCTGCTCGAGTATGTCAGCCTGGCAAACGGTTCCGGGCGGATCCATCACCCTGGGACGTTCAACGCGAACCCGCTCTCGGCTGCGGCCGGGATCGCCTGCCTGGATCTGGTGCGCGATCCGGCGCTCCAGGCCCGGTGCGACCGGATGGCCGCGGAGGTGCGCAGCGGGATGAATGACATCCTGGCTCGCCGCGGGGTCCGGGGCGTCGCCTACGGCGAGTCGTCGGTGTTTCACCTGCTGTTCGATGCCAGGGTCACACCCGGCGACCCGCGGTCGATCGGCAAGGTCCCGGAGGAGACGCTCAAGGAGCAGCGTCGCATGCCGACCGTGTCCATCGCGATGCTCTTGGAGGGGATTTACCTCTTCGCGCTTGGGGGCTTCCTCAGCACGGTCCACACCGAAGAGGATGTCACGCGGACCATCGGCGCCCTGGACGGAGCGGTGCGCCGCCTGCAGGGACTCCTGCCCACCTGAGGCGGGGCGCCGTCAGCCCGCGCGGGACTGGAACCAGCGGATGGGGGTCCAGCGCAGGTAGCGATCCGACAGGAGCTCGAGGGATTTCCGGGCCGTGGGAAACTCATCCGCCAGCGCCTCCAGCACCCGCCCTTCGGGTCCGGACTGCGGGCGCGCTGCGAGGCGGTAAAAGCGGCGGCCGTGCTCCTCGTAGGACTCGCGGGTCGGAGGCACCGCGTCCGCGCGGGCGAGGCCGGATCGGACCCCGCGCAGAGAGTCCGGGAAGATGCCGCTCTGAAACAGGGCGATATCGGCGATCCTCTGGAAGATGGGGGGCGCCTCCTCCTCTCCCACGACACTCGCCAGGTCCATCATATCCGTCAGGCTCGTCGTGCTGAAGCGTCTCCGGATGACGTGCTCCCCGCGCTGGAGCCACACCGTCACGTACTCGGTGCGGATGAAGGTGGTCAGCATCGCCACGAGATAGCTCCAGATGGCCGGCTCCGCGATGAACCGCCGGACCCTGGGGGCATCGAACACCGCCACGGTTTCGGCGGGCGTTCGCTCGAGCGTGTAGGACTTTTCGCGGAGATCGCGCACTACGCGCCGGAGCAACACACTGAACACGAAGCGCGGGGAGACCCGGAGCAGAACCTGCTCGTCTCCTAAGAGACGGTGGACGAGATGGTCGTCCTCGAGCAACACGTCGAGCAATTCCTCGCGCTCGCGCAGAACCGTGGGCGCCTCCTCCGGGCTGCAGCGGCTGCCGCCGACCGTCTCCGCCACGAACCGGAGGTCGTCGTCTGTGAGATGGCGCATCTCACGCATGGTGGGGTCCATACCGATGTAAATTATACCCCGTCCTCGGAAGGACCCGCCAAGAGGAAGGCTGCTTCGCTATGACGTATTCCCTCAGCGCGGGAAGGGCGCGTCAGCGCGCCCAGGTGCGCAATGTCGTGGGATCGTGAAGGACCGCCTCGCGGCATGGAAGAGCCGCTCAGCGGCCGCGTGGCGCTCGTGACGGGTGGAGGGACGGGGATCGGCCGCGCCATTGCCTTCGCCCTAGCGGAGAAGGGTGCGTCGGTTGCCGTCAACTACAGCCGGTCCCGCAGAGACGCGGAGGGCACGGCCGACACGATTCGGGGGCGGGGACGGCGCGCTCTCGCCGTGCAGGCCGACGTCTCCGTGGACAGCGAAGCCCAGGAGATGGTCGGCCGCGTCGTCCACGAGTTTGGACGCCTGGACATCCTGGTCAACAACGCGGGAACGACGCGGTTTGTTGAGCACGCGGATCTGGAGGCCCTGACGGAAGAGGTCTGGGACCGGATCTTTGCCGTCAACGTCAAAGGCACGTTCTTCTGCACCCGGGCCGCCGTGGGGGCGATGACCGAGGGCCGGATCATCAACATCGGATCGGTGGCCGGCGTGAACGGATCGGGGAGTTCGATCGCATATGCGGCGAGCAAAGCCGCGATTCATACGATGACGCGATCCCTGGCGCGGGCGCTCGCACCGCGGATCACGGTCAACGCGATCGCGCCGGGGCTCATTGAGACGCGGTGGCACGCCGCGGTCGCCGGACGGGAGGCGGACAATGCGCGCCGCGCGCAGTCGTTCCCTGCACGGCGCATCGGCCGCCCCGAAGACATCGCCCACATCGCCCTCGCGCTGGCGACCGCAGAGAACTTCATCACGGGGCAGGTCATCGTCGTTGACGGCGGAGCGCTCCTCTGAGAGCCACGGCAGTCGAACATCTGTTTGCGTTGCGGGGAAACGTGTGCTATAATCCAGACCACCTCAGCAGCCTGAAGGACCGGGGGGAGCCGTGTGGGTAAGGGGCTGACAAAACGTCAACGCGAGATCCTGACCTACCTGATGGACAGCATGCAAAAGCGAGGGTATCCACCCTCTGTGCGAGAGATCGGCGCCGCCCTCGGACTGACGAGCAGTTCCACCGTCCACAGCCACCTCGCCGCCTTGGAGAAGAAAGGCTTCATCCACCGCGATCCCAGCAAGCCCCGGGCGATTGAGATCCTCAAAGACGGAGCGAGCCACCCCCCGAAGCGTACCGTGAACGTTCCCGTGCTCGGTCGGATCGCCGCCGGCCAACCCCTGCTCGCCGAGGAGAACATCGAGGACGTCTTTCCCCTGCCCCGCGACTTCGTCCGCGAGGACGCAGCGTTTATCCTGCGCGTCCGCGGCGACAGCATGATCGAGGCCGGGATCTACGATGGCGACTATCTCGTGATCCGGCAGCAGTCCACGGCCAACAATGGCGAGATCGTCGCGGCGCTGCTCGGGGATGAAGCCACGGTGAAGCGGTTCTACCGGGAACGGGACCACGTCCGCCTCCAGCCGGAGAACAGCACGATGACGCCAATCCTGACCCGGGACGTCAGCGTCCTGGGGAAGGCGGTGGCCCTGATCCGTCGCCTTCTGTAGACAGTTTTTTCGCTCGCGCCGGACCCCTGCCCCGGCGCGCGGTTCTGTCCCGCGCCCGCACGTCCCGCAGATAAGGTTGCAGCCGCCCCAAGCGGGCCCTCGGGATTTCGACGTCCAGGACCACTCCCTCTGGACCGTCCTCGCGGCGCAGCACCCGTCCCTGCGCGTACACCTGCGCAACCATACCCACCTCAGCGTACGGGACGACAAGCCTCACCCGCTCGGCAGGATCGGGCAGTGTCCGGGAGATGACCCGGAGCAGATTCAGGAGACCCGGCCCGCGCAGCGCCGAGATCGGAACACCGTCCGGTTCCTCGGCCATGACGTCGCGGAGCGCCTCCGGCGAGAGACGATCGACTTTGTTGAGCGCGGTGACCCGCGGCGTCCCGTCCGCTCCGAGATCGCGCAGCACCTGCTCCACCGCCGCGCGCTGCTCGGTCCAGCGCGGATGGCTGGCGTCGACGACATGGACCAGGAGGTCGGCTTCGGTCACCTCTTCCAGGGTCGCCCTGAAGGCGGCCACAAGGTCATGGGGCAGTTTTTGGATGAAGCCGACCGTATCCACCAGGACAATGGGGCGGCGGTTGGGCAGGACGACCCGGCGCGTAGTGGGGTCAAGCGTCGCAAAGAGCTTGTCCGCGGTGACCACGTTCGAGTGGGTGAGGGTGTTGAGCAGCGTGGACTTCCCGGCGTTCGTGTAGCCGACGAGGGCGACGACCGGGAGGGCAGCATCTTTGCGCGACTGGCGCTGCTGGCGCCGGTGCCGGCTCAACTCGGCAATCTCGTGCCGGAGCGCGGTAATCCGCGTCCGGATGCGCCGGCGGTCCACCTCGAGTTTCGTCTCGCCGGGTCCGCGCGTGCCGATCCCGCCTCCGAGCCGGGAGAGCAGCACGCCTCGGCCGGTCAGGCGCGGCAGAAGGTATGTCATCTGGGCCAGCTCCACCTGGAGCCGGCCCTCCCGCGTATGCGCCCGTTGAGCGAAGATGTCCAGGACGAGCGCGGTCCGGTCGAGCACCTTGATCTCCAGCGCCCGCTCCAGGTTCCGCTGCTGCGCGGGTGAGAGCTCGTGATCGAAGATTACGAGATCGGCGCCGCGGGCCTGGGCGCGGGCCCGCACCTCCTCGACCTTGCCGGCTCCGACGCAGGTCGCCGGGTCGGGCCGGGGCCGGTGCTGCACGATGACATCTCCCACCGCGGCCCCGGCGGTCTCAGCCAGCCGCGCGAGTTCCTGGAGGGTGTCGTTCTCGTCCGCACCCACGCGCAGGCCGACCAGGACGGCGCGCTCCGGCCCGGTCCCGGTCACCTCGACCAGCGCGCGGGGAGTGTGATTCCGGTCGGCTGAGTTCAGACCCCGACGCAGCTTGTGCCCCTGCGGCGTCCCGCTTGCTCGAATGGGTCCGCTCCCTTATCGCGCGGCGCGGGGGACGGCCACGCCCAGGTGTTCACCGAGACGGCGGATGGCTTCGGAAAACCGCTCGTCCGCCGAGGTGAGGGAGATGCGGACATACCCCTCCCCTCTCCGCCCATACCCGATCCCCGGGGCCACCGCGACCCCGGCCTTGTCCAGGAGAGATTCCGCAAACTTCACCGATGTGTAGCCCTCCGGGACGGGAACCCATAGGTAGAAGGTCGCGCGCGGCAGCGGGACATCCAGACCAAGGCGGCGGAGCCCCGCGACCACGGAGTCCCGGCGCGTCTGCCATTTCGCGACCCGCTCCCGCACCGGCTCCTCCGGGCCAGTCAGGGCGGCCACGCCGGCGGCCTGGATCGCCGTAAACTGCCCGCTGTCGATGTTGGTCTTCAGGGTGGCGAGCGCCTGAACCGCCTCCCCCTTTCCCACGACGAATCCCAGCCGCCATCCGGTCATGCAAAATGTTTTGCTGAGCGAGTGGACTTCGATCCCCACCTCCCGGGCCCCCGGCGCCTGAAGGAAGCTCGGTGGCCGGTACCCCTCGTAGGCGATCTCCGAATACGTGTTGTCGTGCACGACAAGAATGTTCCACCGCCGGGCGAACTCCACAACCGCCTCGAAAAGCGGGAGGTCGGTGACACCGGCCGTCGGGTTGTTGGGGTAGTTGAGGAAAAACACTTTTGCCCGCCGCGCCACGCTCTCGGGGATCGCGCTCACATCCGGCACCCAGCCTCGCTCCCGGAGCAGCGGCACCGGGTAGGGCTCTCCGTCCGCCATCAACGTGGCGGTCGCGTACACCGGATACCCAGGATCGCTCACCAGGGCGACATCCCCGGGGTTCACGAACACCCACGGGATGTGGGCCAGCCCTTCCTTGGACCCGATCAGCGCCAGCACCTCGCGCTCAGGATCGAGCGTCACCCCGAACCGCCGCGCGTACCATCCGGCGACCGCTTCGCGGAAGGCGCGCGTCCCCGCATACGGAGGATACACGTGGGTGCTCGGATCACGGGCGGCCCGGGCCAGGGCCTCGATGATATGGTCCGGGGTCGGCAGATCCGGATCGCCGACCGCGATGTTGATGACGTCCACCCCGCGGGCTCTCAGCGCGGCCCGCTTGCGGTCAAGATCCGCGAACAGGTACGGCGGAATGCGCTGCATCCGTCGAGCGGTTTCCATCAACACCCTCCCACAGTGTCCTGTCCTACATCGTCATCATAGCATGAATCCGGGCGGCGACCACTTCGGGGGAATCGTCGTCCACGTCGAGCCACGCGTATCGAGGATCAGCGCGGAACCAGGTGAGCTGGCGCTTCGCGTAGCGCCGCGTGTTGCGGCGGAGACGCGCCACGGCCTCCTCGAACGGGACGGTGCCGTCCAGGTAGGCCAGCATCTCCGCGTACCCGAGGCCCTGCAGCGCGGGCAGCGTCCGGGGGTACCCGGACCGCAGCAGACCCCGCACCTCCTCGACAAGACCCTGGGCGATCTGTTCGTCGATCCGCCTATCGATGCGCTCATAGAGCCGCCTCCGGTCAAGGGTGAGGGCGGTCATGAGGACCGGCCCGGGATCATCCGGCGGCGTTGCCCGCCCCTCTGCTCCCCGGCGCTGCAGGACCGAGATCGGGGTTCCCGTCCGGGCGTGGACCTCGAGCGCGCGGATGATCCTCCGCACGTTGCGCGGGTGGATCCGTGACGCGGCCAGAGAATCCACCTCTTGGAGGCGGCGGTGCAGCGTGCCCGGCCCCCCGGTTTGCTCTTCGTGTTCCAGCCGGTCCCGGAGATCCCAGTCGGGCGCCACCGGCGGGATCTCCAGCCGATCCACGACGGCCCGGATGTAGAGCCCGGCGCCACCGACCAGGACCGGCAGGCGCCCCCGCGCGCGAATCTCGGCCAAAGCGGCGGCGGCGAGGCGCTGGTACTCGGCGAGGGTGACAACCTGATCCGGGGTGGCGACGTCGAGCAAGTGGTGCGGCACGGCCGCTCGATCGGCGGGCGAAGGCTTGGCCGTGGCGATGTCCATGCCCCTGTACAGAGTGCGCGAGTCGGCGCAGACGATCTCCGCGGGGAGGCGCCGGGCCAGGGCGGTGGCGACCTGAGTCTTGCCGACCGCCGTGGGGCCGGCGAGGACGAGGAGAGACGGGGCTCCCCTAGCGCGCGCTGATCGCATAGCACCACGACTATAGCAACTCGCGGGTTTGCTTGGCGTGGCGCCGCACCTGCGCGCCGCGCACCGTGACGCCTGCCTCGCGAACCAGTTTGGTGCGAGCACGCTCGTGCCTGGATGTAACAACTTCGCAAAGCACTCGCCCCGTCGCAAATCCGCGCGCCCACCCATGGTGTACATACGGGTGGACGAACGAGCGATGCACGCTCGATATTCTCAAGAAAGGAGGAGACACCAATGCGACAGATCCTGGCCCTGACACTGCTCGGGGTGAGCCTGGCGTTCGGCGCGTCCGCAGCCATGGCGGAAAGCAACTCCGCCGCCAACGAGATCGGAGACAGTCTCCAGTCCCCGCCGTATGAGCTGCAGG
>DASUDA010000104.1:0-2335 GCA_036275835.1 bacterium
TCGTGGCGATTATCGGCGAAGAGGCCCTCACGGAGAATGACCGGCTGTACCTGCGGTTCGCCGATGCTTTCGAGAAGGAGTTCATCAATCAAGGAAGCGCCGACCGCTCGATCGAGGAATCCCTCACCCTGGGGTGGAGACTGCTCTCGATGTTCCCGAAGGCGGCTCTCACCCGGATCAGCAGGGACCACGTGGACAAGTTCTACTTCGGAGAGCAGGTGGAGAAGCTGTATCGGCCGGGCGAGATCCCCGTCTAGGACCGGTCCGGGACACGCGCCGTCGAAGGGATGAGGTATGGCTGAGACGCTGAGCCCGACCCGAATGAACCTGCTGCAGCGCCAGAATCAGGTGAAACTGGCGCAGCAGGGGGTGGACCTGTTGAAACGCAAGCGGGATGCGCTGGTCGCGGACTTCTTTAACATCGTGCGACGGGCCCTCGCGGCGCGCGAGAAGTTGACGAAGTCCGCCGAAGAGTCCTACACCCTCCTCAGCCTGGCCAAGGCCGTGGAGGGGCGGGAAGTACTGGAGGCCGCCGCGCTCGCCGATCCGCGCCGCCTCCAGGTGGGGATCGAGACCAAGAACATCTGGGGCACCAGGATCCCCACGATCACGACGGACGAGGTCCGGCGGACGATCCTCGGGCGGGGACAGGATCCCGTCGCCGTCACGGCGCGCACCGTGGAGAGCGCCGACCACTTCGAAGACGTCGTCGCGGCTCTCCTGGAAGTCGCCAGCACGGAGATCACCCTTCAAAAGATCGGGGAAGAGATCAAGAAGACGACCCGCCGGGTGAACGCGCTGGAGCAGGTGGTGATCCCCCGCCTCAGGGGCGAGATCCGGTACATCCGGGACGTGCTGGAGCAGCGCGCGCGCGAAGACGTGTTCCGGCTGAAGCGCATCAAGAAGAAGCTTGAGGCAAAAGACGCCGCGGCCTCATAGCACATCGCGTGATGGCGGAATGGCGCGAGACGGTGGGAGCGGTTCTGGATGCCCCCGGCACTGTGATGATCGTGGGTTCTGTGGATGTCGGGAAAACGACGGCCGCGACCGCATTGGCGAGCGCCGCCGTTCAGGCCGGGCAGCACACGGCGGTGGTGGATGCGGATACGGGTCAGTCTGATCTCGGGCCCCCGACCACTGTCGGGCTGGGGATCCTGAGCGGCCCCGTCCGGCAGATGAGCGCCATTCCTCTCCTGGCAGCCATCTTTGTCGGAGACACGTCCCCGCAACATCTGTACGCGTGCCTCATCGACGGGAGCGCCCGGCTCGTCGCCCTCGCTCGGGACCGGGGATCTCAGACCATCGTCGTGGATACGACGGGATGGGTTGAGGGAGCGGCGGCTGTGACAGTCAAGGTGAGGGAGATCAGCCGGATCACCCCCCGGCATCTGATCGCGATCCAGCGCGGCGACGAGGTGGAGCCGATCCTTGCGCGCATTTCGTCCACGACAGTCGTGCACCGCCTTCACCCCTCGCGTCGCATCCGCCAGCGGTCTCCCGAGGAACGGCGGGCATTCCGGGAGCGCATGTTCGGCCAGTACTTCCGACGTGCGCGGCGGTTCTCGCTCGATGTGGCGATGCTGCCCGCCGACCGGCCCGTCTGGTATGCAGGGGAGTGGATCCCGCAGGCCCGGATGCTCGTGGACATCCCATCCGACGCCCTTCGCCACCTGCTCGTCGGGCTGGCGGACCAGGCGGGATTCCTCGTTGCTCTAGGCACCGTGGAAGATGTTTTCCCCACCGCGCACCGGATCGATGTGCTGGCGCCGCTGGACTCCCTTGCTCAGGTGCGGACGCTACAGTGGGGTATGCTCCGGGTCGCCCCGTCGGGCCGCGAGGAGGGGCGCCTGGCCGGGGCCGCGTGAACGGTTCGAGGGTTGCGTGTCGAGGCGTTTAATCGAAGGGCGCACTAGCAGCGAGGAGGACGATCATGGCACGGATCGGGATCAACGGGTTTGGCCGCATCGGGCGGCAGGCGTTGAGGGCGATGCTCGAGCGCTATCCCGCCCTCGAGGTGGCGGCGGTGAACGATCTCGCGGACGTCCGCACGAACGCCCACCTGTTCAAGTACGACAGCACCTATGGGCGGTTCTCGGGGACGGTAGAGGCCCGGGACGGTACGATCGTCATCAACGGGCGTCCCATTGCGGTGCTCTCTGAGCGTGATCCGGCGCGGCTGCCCTGGCGGGACCACGGCGTCGAGCTTGTTCTCGAGTCGACCGGCCGTTTTACCGAGGCGCAGAAGGCCAGTGGACACCTGCAGGGTGGGGCCCGGCGCGTCGTGATCAGCGCGCCCGCTACCGGGGAAGACGTCACGCTGAACATGGGCGTCAAC
>DASUDA010000105.1:0-4474 GCA_036275835.1 bacterium
GATCCGGCGATGGCGACGGGAGTCCGCAACAACGCCCTGGCGGCGCAGCCAGCGGCACGAGCACCTCGCCTGTTGCGGCTGACGCCGGTCCTGATGGTGCTGCCGGCGGTTCTTGTTCTCCTGGCGATCACCATCTTCCCCTTGCTGTACACGCTCCGCCTGACCGTGCTGTCCTGGGAGCTCACCACCGGGTTCCCCCCGCAGCTAGTCGGGCTCCAGAACTTCGTGCGGGCCCTTTCTCAAGACCCGCGGTTCTGGAACGCGATGATGAACACTGGCATCCTGGTGGTCGCCGGTGTGGGACTGCAGACCCTGATCGGAACGAGCCTGGCGCTTGAGCTGAACCAGCTGGGACGCTCCCGCGCGTTCGTCCTGTCGCTGCTCCTCATCCCGGTGATGATCGCCCCGGTGATCGCCGGCTTCCAGTTCCGCATGATCTACAACGACCAGTTTGGCCCGCTGAACTTCCTGCTGGACCAAATCACCGGTGGTCGCTTTCGCGGGTATGCCTGGCTGGCCGACCCGCGCGTGGCGCTGGGGGCGGTGATGTTCACCGACGTTTGGCAGTGGACGCCTTTCATGGCGCTGGTGGTGCTGGCCGGACTTCAGTCGATCCCGGGCGAACTTTTCGAGGCCGCCGAAGTCGACGGCGCCACCGGCGCACAGATGCTGTGGCGTGTAGCCTTTCCGCTCCTCCTCCCGGTGATCGTCATCGGCGTCCTCGTGCGTTTCATGGACACGTTCAAGCTCTTTGACATCGTTTATCAGCTCACCGGCGGAGGCCCGGGCAGCGTCACCGAGACGATCGCTTACTACACATACCTGGAGGGGTTCAAATTCTTCAGCCTCGGGTACACGTCGGCGATCGCGTTCATCCAGCTCGTGGTCATTACGATCGTCGCCCAGGTCTTTCTGCGGTATCAGCGGAGGGTTCGGGCGGGGATGGTCGCATGAGGCGGCGGTCGCCGGGGCGCCGGCTGCTCACCGCGGTGATCCTCGTCGCGGCCCTCGTGGTTTTTCTGTTTCCCGTCGGGTGGATGTTCCTGACGTCGTTCAAAGACAACGCGGAGTTTTTTGCGTATCCGCCCGTGTTTATCCCGAAATCCTTTGCCCTCACCAACTACCTGAATGCGATGCGCTTCCCGCCGGATGGCCGGGGCGGAATACAGGGTGTACGGGACAGCCTGATCATCTCGGTCGGCTCGATGCTCATCTCCGTGCTGGTGGGTGCCCCGGCAGCCTACTCATTCGCGCGCTTCCGCACGGGGGGTGAGAACCTGTCATTTTGGGTTCTGTCGACGCGCATGTTTCCGCCCGTGGCGTCGGCGCTGCCATTGTTCCTCGTGTTTAAGGTCCTGCATCTGCTCGATACCCACTGGGCGCTGATTGTGGCGAACACCATCTTTAACCTTCCGTTTGTCATCTGGCTCCTGAAGGGGTTTTTTGAAGATCTCCCTGTGGAACTGGAAGAGGCGGCCGTGATCGACGGGACGACCATCTTCGGGGCGTTTCGGCGCGTCGCCCTGCCCCTAGTCGCGCCGGGGCTTGTCGTGACCGCGCTGTTCTCGTTCATCTTCACCTGGAACGAGTTTATGTTCGCGCTGCTCTTCACCCGGAGCGACGTGCGGACGCTCACGATCATCGTGCCGAGCCTGGTCGGAGGACACGAGATCCTATGGGGCCAGATCGCCGCCGTGGGTGTGGTGGCGATCATTCCCAGCGTCATCTTGGTCCTGCTCCTGCAGCGGTTCCTAGTCCGGGGTCTGACGCTGGGAGCCGTCAAAGGCTGACATGTGGAGGGGTATCTCATGGTGAAGCTCGTAGCCTTCCTCAAGCGGAAACCCGGGATGACCCGGGAGGAGTTTGCGCGGCGCTGGGTCGGGTCGCACGCTCCGATGGCGGCGAAACTGCCGGGGCTCCGCGGATACCGCATCAACATCGCCGCCCAGCGCCAGCCGGAAGGAACGGGCCCGGAGCCCCTCTACGACGGAACCGCGGAGCTGTGGTGGGACAGCGTCGAGGCGATGGAGAAGGCCTTTGCCACGGATTTGGGGGAGCGGGCCGGCGCCGACGCCGACGAGTTTGCCTCAGTTCGCCTCCATCTGTATACCACCGAGCACGTGATCGTGCGGGGCCCCTGACGTCGCTATCGCGGTCGGATTAAGTCTCCCGCGCGGATGATCCCGCCTGTCACAATCTGCGCGCGCAGTCCCCCCCGGTGGATGAGCCCCTTGCGGACGGGGCGCTCCGCGAGCCGCTCGAGATGGCCACAGGGCTCGCAGAGGCGGAGGCCCCGCAGGAAGACCTCGCCCACCCGAAACTCCCGGCCGACAAGGTGGTTGAGGGGCACGCCCCGGGTGACGATATTCCGCCGGCTCATTCCGGCGTCGAACTCGATCTCGTAGTCACGCCGGAGGGCATCGACCGCCTCGCTCTCGATCAGCGTCACCTCGCGATCGGGTCCGGGCTTTTCCGAGTAGGTCCCGGTCTCCGCGTAGTACCGGTCTCCCTCCAGGCCTTTGCCGGGCACGGCCCGCACGGCGGGGACGGAGACCATCGAGCCTGCGGCGTTCGGCGCGATGTGCAAGGAGACCACGGTGCCGGTCCACATACGGTGTGTAATTATCACCCGATCTCCGGAGTCCTTCCGGCGGAGGAGACGAGAGAGACTCCGGCCAATGGTCGTGGGGCGGATCCTGCGATGAACGTTCTGATGACCGGCTCTCATGGCCTGATCGGGACTGCGCTCACCGACATCCTCAAGGCGCGGGGCGATCGTGTCGTCCGTCTGCTGCGTGGTCCCTCGCCTGCGTCGCCCCAGGAACCCACCTGGGATCCTGCCGTGGGGCGGATCGACGCGGCGCGCCTGGAAGGTTTCGACGCGGTGGTCCACCTCGCGGGGGAGAGCCTCGCGGCCGGTCGGTGGACACAGGCCCGAAAGGCGCGCATCCGTGACAGCCGCGTCAACGGAACCCGACTGCTCGCGGAGACCCTGGCCCGCCTTTCCCGGCCTCCCCGTGTTCTCCTCAGCGCTTCCGCCACGGGGTACTACGGAGACAGGGGAGACGAGATTCTGCGCGAGGAGAGTCCTCCCGGAACCGGCTTTCTGGCCGGCCTCTGTCGAGAGTGGGAAGCCGCCGCGGATCCTGCCCGCCGCGCAGGCATCCGTGTCATCCACCTCCGGACGGGCCTGGTGCTCTCGCCTGCGGGCGGGCTTCTTCCGCGGATCCTTCCGGTGTTCCGCCTCGGCCTAGGGGGCCGGCTCGGGAGCGGCCGCCAGTTTATGAGCTGGATTGCGATCGACGATGTCTGCGAGGCGGTTCGCCATCTGCTCGCGAGCAACACCATCGCTGGGCCGGTCAACCTGGTGGCGCCCCGCGCTGTCACCAATCAAGAGTTTACCGCAGTGCTTGGTGGGGCGCTCCTGCGCCCGACCTTGTTCACGGTGCCGCCCGCCATTCTTCGAATGATATTTGGGGAGATGGCGGATGAGGCACTGCTGGCCAGCGGCCGCGTGGAGCCGGCGCGACTTGTGGCTTCGGGGTACTCATTCCGATTCCCGGGCCTAAGCGACGCCCTCGCCGCTCTTCTGGGCCGGAGATGATGCGATCTCGTCTGCGCATGCCGGGGAAGCGTGTTAGACTAAAGACGTGGCCGAGATTCAACCGACTGAACGTCCTTCTCTCCTGATTCTCGATCCCCGGGACACTGTGGCCGTGGCTCTGGTGCCCTTGCAGCCGGGGACGTTGGTGGAGATTCCGCGGGCCGGCGGAACAGTCCGCCTCGCTGCGGAGACCTTGATCCCGTTCGGGCACAAGATCGCGGTGGCGCCGATGGACGCCGGAGGGCCGGTCGTCAAATACGGCGAGGTGATCGGTGTCGCCACGTGTCCAATCCGCCCTGGCCAGCACGTGCATGTGCACAACGTCCGGAGCGATCGCGCGGGGGCCGGTAATGGATGACTCGATCCTCCTCGAGGCGCGCGGCCGGCGCCGCCCCGGGGGGGACGTGGGTGTCCGGCACCATTTTCTCGTGGTTCCGTCGGTGCTCTGCGCCGCCCAAGCCGCGCACGTGATGGCCGAGGGAGTCCCCGGCGCCGTCGCGATCGAGCACCAGCACGGTTGTTCCCAGCTCGGAGGCGATGCCCGCCTGACAGAGCAGATTCTGACCGGACTCGGAACGCACCCTAACGTAGCCGGGACCCTCGTCGTCAGCCTGGGGTGCGAGACCGTTCAGGGCATCCTGCTCCACCGCGCGATCGAGCATGGGGGCCAGCGCGCGCAGTTCGTCGGGATTCAGCAAGCCGGAGGGACGCTGGCCGCGATTCAGGCAGGCCGCGAGGCGCTCGCGCGGCTGCGGGATGCGGCGTCGGCCGACCCCGAGGTCTCCGTCTCGTGGGGAGACCTGCGCGTGGGCGTCGAGGCAGGCTGGATCTCCCTTCCACCCGAACAGGCGGATGTGTTTGCACGTGTGA
>DASUDA010000106.1:0-11636 GCA_036275835.1 bacterium
CGTTCGGGAACATGCTGATCCCCCTGATGATCGGCGCCCGCGACATGGCCTTCCCGTTCCTCAACATGCTCTCGTACTGGACCCTCGTGCCGGGGGTCCTCACCATCCTCGCCTCGTTCTTCGTCCCGGGGGGCCCGGCCGCCAACGGGTGGACCGCCTACGCCCCGCTGTCGGCCGTTCCGCAGGCGTCGCCCGGCTCGGGGCTGGGGCAGACGCTGTGGGCCATCGCGATCCTGTTTGTGCTGATCTCCTCGCTCTTCGGCTCCCTCAACTTCCTCACCACCATCATCAACATGCGCGTGCGCGGGCTGTCGATGGGGCGCCTCCCCCTCACGATCTGGGGGATCTTCATCACCGCGATCCTGGCGCTTCTCTCGTTCCCGGTGCTGATGGCGGCCCTCGCGATGCTGATCTTCGACCGTGTCGGCGGGACCAGCTTCTTCGTTCCGTCCGACCTCCTGGTCGCCGGGCAGATCCTCCAGCACAAGGGCGGGGACGCGCTGCTGTGGCAGCACATGTTCTGGTTCTTCGGCCACCCGGAAGTGTACATCCTCATCCTCACCCCCATGGGGATCGTGTCGGACGTCATCTCCACCTTCGCCCGCAAACCGATCTTCGGCTACAAGGCGATGGTGCTGTCCCTGTCCGCGATCGGGTTCCTCAGCTTCCTCGTGTGGGGGCACCACATGTTCGTCAGCGGCATGCACCCGCTGCTGGGCGCGGCGTTCATGAGCTCGACGATGATCATCGCGATCCCGTCCGCGATCAAGACCTTCAACTGGTGCACGACGCTGTGGCAGGCGCGGATCCGGTTTTCGACCGCGGTGCTGTTCGCGATCGGGTTCGTCTCGCTGTTCGTGACGGGAGGACTGAGCGGGATCTTTCTCGCGGCGTCGCCCGTGGACATCTACCTGCATGACACGTACTTCGTGATCGCGCACTTCCACTTCGTCATGGCCAGCGCCGCCCTCTTCGCCATCTTCGCCGGGACCTACTACTGGTTCCCCAAGATGTTCGGGCGCATGATGAACGAGACGCTCGGCAAGATCCACTTCGTGTTTACGTTCCTCGGCATCTACGCGACGTTCTTCCCGATGCACTTCCTGGGGTTCATGGGGAACAGCCGGCGCCTGTACTCGCCCAGCTTCTACCCGTTCCTCGGACCCCGGGCGCAGGCGATCGACGTCATCATCTCCCTCTGCGCGTTCGTCCTGGGCGCGGCGCAGATTGTGTTCATCGCCAACTTTTTCTGGAGCCTCCTCCGCGGGCCGCGGGCAGGGCGCAACCCCTGGGAGGCCAACACCCTCGAGTGGACGGCGCCCTCCCCACCTCCGCATGGGAACTGGGGACCCACGCTGCCCGTGGTGTACCGGTGGCCCTACGATTACGCCGTTCCGGGGGCTCCCGACGACTACGTCCCTCAGACGGTTCCCGCGGTCCCGGCGCGCGCCGGGACGGGCGGAGGATCCGGCGGCGGATAGCGCCGCGGTGTGGGGAGCGGCTCGGGCAGTACGCCGGCGCCACAAGGTGTGAGGGATGACGCCCACTCAACTTGTCAGGGAAAAAACGGGGAGCGGACGCCGCGAGGGGGGCATCCCGCGGCGCGGGGACGGGGACGACGGGTCGGCGCCGGGCGAGGGACGGCCGAAGCCTTCCACCGCTCTGATCGGCGTGGGCGCGTTCCTCGCCGCCGTGACGATGCTGTTTGTCGCGTTCACAAGCGCGTACCTCGCCCGGCGGCAGGAAGAAGGATGGCTCGCCATCGCGGTCCCCGCGGTCCTGTGGCTCAACACGGCGGTGCTGCTGTCCAGCAGCGTGACCTTGGAGTGGGCCCGGTCCCGCATCGCCCGGGGCGATGCTCACGGACTTCGGCGCGGCCTGTCGCTGACCGCGGCGCTGGGAGTCCTGTTCGTCCTGGGGCAGCTCGCGGCGTGGCGGCAGTTGAGCGCGGCGGGTCTCTATCTGTCGAGCAACCCCCACAGTTCTTTCTTCTACCTGCTCACAGGCGTTCATGGTCTGCACCTGCTTGGCGGCCTGGCGGCCCTTGGCGCGGTCCTCGTCAGGGCGTCCGGCGGCCGCTATACGCCGGGCGACCACACCGGTATCAGCGTCGTCGCCCTCTACTGGCACTTCATGGATGGCTTGTGGCTGTATCTGTTCGCGCTGCTCTTCTGGGCATAGGAGCGGGGAGGCGTCGATGGCGGTAGAGACCGGGGACCAGGACAGCCTCGCTGCCCGCTGGAGCGGAGGGCGCTCTCCCTTCGATGTCAGCTGGGGCAAGCTGATGATGTGGCTGTTCCTCATCTCGGACGCGCTAACATTCGCGGGCCTCTTGATCGGGTTGTGGGTCGTCCGGCTGGGCGGCCCAACCTGGCCCAACCGCGCCGCGATCATGAACATCCGGCTCGTGGGCCTCATGACGGCCATCCTGATCTGCAGCAGCACAACGATGGCGATCTCCGTCTACGCAGCCCGGCAGGGCGCCCGCCGCCAGGCTGTCTGGTTTCTGACCGCGACAATCATCGCCGGCTTCGTGTTTGCGGGAATGCAGGCAGCCGAGTGGTCCCACTTCATCGGAGACGGCGCGCGCCTGAACACGAACCCGTGGGGGGTCCCCGCGTTCAGCTTCACGTTCTTCGTGATCACCGGTCTCCACGGGCTGCACGTGCTGGGCGGCTGCTTCTACCTCTGGGCGATGGCCCACCGGATCATCAAGGGCCTGTCCACCGCCGAAGGGCTGGAGATCGCCGGGCTGTACTGGGGCTTCGTCGATCTGGTCTGGGTCTTCATCTGGCCATCGATCTATCTGTTATAACGGAGGCTCCGAGGATGACCGAGGCAACGCAGCAGGCTCCCACCCGGGCGTACCTGGTCGCGTGGGTCGTGCTCCTCTTCCTGACCGCGATCGAGGTCAGCGTCGTCCTCGTCTTTACCCTTCCGACGGTCGTGCGCGTGACCATCCTGCTTATCAGCGCCCTCATCAAAGCGTCCCTCATCGGGGCGTATTACATGAACCTCAAGTTTGAACGTCTGGCGATGGTGTACATCGCGCTGATTCCCCTTCTCCTGGGCGTTCTCATGTTCTTCGCCATCGTGCCCGACGCCGCGCGTGTGATGGGGCTGCGGTAGGCACCTCAGTCGAGCGGCTCCAATCTCCGGCGCAGGAGTTGCCAGACGATGAGGCCGAGGCTCGTCCATAACAAGGGGACGTAGAACGTCAGGATGAGCCACGTGACCCCGGAAGCCTGGCCAAGCAGTCCTTCCCGCACTCCGCCGACCATCGAGTCGACGAGGTCAAGAATGGTGGCGGCGACGAACAGCCACACGAGGGGTACGGCATAGCGCGCGCGAGTGCGGATGGCGAAGATGGCGAGCACCGCGAGGACCATACCCACGACATCCCCGTACAGGATGCGATCGCGGAGGGCATCGGAAACCGCAAACCCGGACTTCTGTGCGGAAAGAATCTGCAATGCGACATGGCGAAACGCGTGCACCCAGAGCACCCCGCCAGTTTGTCGAAAATGCCCCGCCACCCCGCCTCGAGCAGCTCTTCGGCCGCCGGTGTGGGGATCTTCTCCTGCACGAGAACCAGTTCGGTCCCACCGGCGCGCGGGCGGAATTCCACCGTGACCAGCGTCCGATGATCCGCCAGGCCGACAGGGGCGAATAGTGCGCCGCCGCCCCGGCGTTCGAACGCGTGCGTGAAGACGAGTTTGGTCGGGGGGGTGATCTCCCTGTAAGAACCGTAGGCGTACACGGTCTCGGACCCACTTTGAGACCGCATCATCAGGCTGTACTGCCCGCCGACACGCACGTCGGCATACGCTTCGACCGCGACGTAGCCCTGTGGGGACCACCACTCCTTCAGCGCCTCGGCTGAGACGAAAGCCTGGAACACCTCCTCGGGAGGCGCCTGGAAGGTCCGGCGAAGAGTGAGTGTGCGCGCCCGCACCCAGTTTTATCCCTTGAGCTTTCGGCTTTTAGTCGACGCGAGATACTCCGCCAGCTTTTCGAAGCGCTCGTCCCACAGCGGGCGATAGAACTCGATCCACCTGCCAGCCTCCCTGAGCGCCACGGTGCGCAGGATACAGCGGGATTCCCGCCCGTGTTTGCGCTGGATGATCAGACCCGCTTTGTGGAGGGCGGCGATGTGCTTGGAGATGGCCTGCTGGGACACGTGGAAGGGCTCGGTCAGCTCGCCGACCGACGCCGGCCCGCGTCGGAGGCGAAAGAGAATCGCGCGCCGCGTCGGGTGGGCCAGAGCGCCAAAGATCGCGTCGAGATCTGCGGTGGACGTGCTCGGACGGGTCAATGCAGGCATGCGCCACCATCTACAACTATATGGTTGGATTTCAAGTCAGTCAAGAAGCCGATGGAGGGACATAGACCGCTCACAGAAGCGACCCTCTTCGATATCGACGCTCTCAAGCGGGCGTATGAAGGATTCGGCTAACCTATCCGTTCCATCAAGTGTACGATAACAGCGTCCCCTGCCGCTTTCCCAATCGCTTTGCGCACGTCTGCCTTTACCGGGAGCATGTGTCGGCCATTGCCCATGGCCATAAAGGAACTGCGGAAAGGATGGCCATCAATCGTGCCCCGCACCTTCACCAGGCCACGAGTTTGAAAAAACTCGACCGATTCAGGCCATACCAGATAGGTCCAGGCACCCTTGCTCCGGCTTCTTCGTAGGGTTGCCGTGAAACGCTGGTTCAATTTCATCATCGCCGGTCGAGGCGGAGGCGAGGGACGATCTCGCGGGCGATGCGGTCCACCTGCGCGACGTCGAGCGTCGTCGGCACGAGGATCAGGTGCTGCGCGCCGGCGTCCAGATACGCCTGCGCCCGACGTGCGCACTCCTCGGGAGGGCCGAAGACCAGCGCCTTGTCCGGGTTGTACCAGGTGGTGAACTGGGGACCGTAGTACCGCGTCAGCGTGGCCATCGCCTCGCGCTTGGCCTGCTCCGCATTGTCCCGCACGTTGAAATACGCCAGGCACGCGGTGGGGAACCTCTCCGCCGCCCGCCGGTTGCCGGCCAGCATCTGCCGCACCCGCGCCCACGTCGACGCGAATCCCTCGGGGCCGGCGCCGCCGGTACCGATGAACCCGTCGGCGGTCCGGGCGATGCGGCGCAGCGCGGCCTCCTGAATGCCTCCCATCCACACGGGCGGGTGGGGGCGCTGCACGGGCGCCGGGCCCACCGGCCCGCACTCGAGCACAAAGTGCTTCCCCTGGTGCCGGACCGGCTCCCCAGTCCACACCTGCTTCATGATGCCGATGGCCTCAGCGGTCCGGCCGCCGCGGCCAGCGAAGGGAATCCCCGCGCCACTGAAGTCGTCCGGGCGCCCGCCGATCCCCAGACCCACAATCAGCCGGCCGTTGGACAAGAGGTCCAGCGTCGCCAGCTGCTTGGCCAGGACCACGGGAGGGTGGAGCGGCGCGAGAAGGATGGATGTTCCCAGGCGCACGCGCGACGTCACGGCCGCGCAGGCCGCCAGCGCGGTCAGCGGATCGGGGTTCTCGTAGGCGAGCCGGTCCAGGCTCCACACCGCCTCGAACCCGCCGGATTCGATCCTCCGGGCAAACTCGGGGATGAGCGGCGGTGTGATCCCCGGAAGGTTCGGCACAGCGATTCCGATCCTGGCCATAGGTGCGCCACTCCCTTCCCCTCGGCTCCTACTCGGAGATTCCCGCGAGCTCCTTGGCGAGGGCCACGCACCGGGCCAGCGGCGCCGTCCGGTGGATCGTCATCTTCTCGGCTTCGATCGACCCTTCGGCATGGATCGCCAGCACGGCATGGTATCCGCCCAACTCGGCGGTCGTCACGTCCGTGATCAGGTGCAGCAGGCGCAACCGGGCGTCCGCTCCCACGCCCTTCCCGCCGAGGTACCGCTCGAGGAACGGCCGGGTCTCCGGGCTGCGCCAGTCGGCCTCCCCCGGCGAGGTGACGAGGAGGCCGCCGGCGATCTCCTGGACGTAGGCGACGGCCGTGTGGAACTGGCTGGCGAAGTAGAGCTTGGCGATGTTGACGGTGGCCGGATCGGGTACGGCGAGTCCTCGTGCCCGCCGCGCGCAGTCGTAGGCGGCCATCCGGACGAGCGACCGCAGCGTCTGCGCGTACGCGGCGAGCCAGGTGATCTTGTCGCGCACGTGGGCGGCCCGGTCGATCCCGTTGTACTCCGCGATCAACTGGGCGGCGCCGACCAGGAGGTCCACGAGCGGCAGCTTGTACGAGACGGCCGTGAACCGATGATACTCGACAAACGTCCGCGCCAGCGGGCCGGCATACTCCCACTCGCCCTGGAGAAACACCCGCTCGCGGGGGACGACCACATCGTCAAACACGGTGAGCGACTCCATCATTCGGTGCCGGGACGACAGAGGGCGCTCGAACGTGGACGTGGCCTGGCCTCCGTAGGGACTGACGATCAGGCGCAGCCCCGGGGTGGCCACGGGTATGGCGAACGCGACCGCGTACGCGCCGTCCCGCTCACCGAGCGCGCGGGTGGGGAGGACGATCATCTCGTTGGCGTTCATGCTCACCGACGTGTGCGCCTTGGCGCCCCGGACGACGATGCCGTCGGCACGCTCCTCGACGATCCGCAGGTAGTAGTCCGGATGGGCCTGGCCGGTGGGGCCGGCCCCGCGGTCCCCTTTGACGTCGGTCTGCGCGACGGCCATCGCCAGATCCTCATCCCGGCAGTGCGCGAAGAAGGCCTGGACGCGGTCCCCATACCGCGTTCCCCGCTCCCGGTCCACCTCGTCGGCGACCAGATGCAGCGCGAACAGCGCGTCTGTCCCGATCTCCTTGATCAGCGGAGGGACGGTCCCTCCAAGCTGCGTACCGGTCTCGATCAGCGCCATCCGGGCGAGCAGGTCGTCTGCGCTCGCCGGCAGAACGAAAAACCGACTCATCTCCCCGCCGCCCGGGCGCGGAGCAACCGCGAGACGGCGGTACCGGTCATCTTCGGCCATCTCGTAATCCAGCGCCGCGTGATCCACCGCGACCCGGAGCACCGGGTGGGAAGTAACGTCGGGGATGCGCTCGCCGTTGAAGTAGACGGTCCGGCCGTCACGCAGGCTCGCCCGGTACTCATTCGCGGTGCGCATCATGCCCCCCGGCCAGGCTCGGTCCCGGCCCGTGTGTCAGAGGATCGCCCACGCCCGAGGAATAAACAGCTCCTCTTGCGTTCGGATCGCAAACCTGTCGGTCATCCCCGCGAGGAAGTCACAGACGGCCCGATGCACGGTGATCTGTCCCTCATCGAGGAACCGGCGAGAGTCCGCGCTCATCTCCTCCGGATGGGCAACAAAATACTCGAACAACTCCGTGAGAAGCCGCTGGGCCTTCCCGACTTCCGTTTTAGCGGCCGACCCATGGTAGACGACCTCGAACAGGAAATCCTTGAGGGCATTGAGCGCCGTACGGACGGGATCGCTCAGGCCGAGACGCGCCCGGCCGGCCGAGTGCGCCACGATGTCGCGGACGGTCGTGTCGACCCACTCCCCCCGCGTCTGGCCGAGCACGTCCCGCACCGACTGTGGAACCGCGCGCTCGGAAATGAGGCCGGCCCGGATCGCATCGTCGGTGTCATGGTGGACGTACGCCACCCTGTCGGCCACGCGGGCGAGCTGACCTTCGACGGTGGCCAGGGCCCCCTCCGACAACGTCTCCTCGGTCAGGGGGAGGGCTTCCAGATCCTTCGGGCCTTTGGAGTGACCGCCGATGCCGTTTCGCACCTCCCACGTGAGGTTCAGGCCGTCCTCTTCACGCCCGTCGCGCGTGCGGCGGCGCTCCAGCACCTCAACGATCCGCAGACTCTGGACGTCGTGCCGGAAGCCGCCATAGGGCGCCATCAGCCGGTCCAGGGCGGCTTCCCCGGCGTGGCCGAAGGGCGGGTGCCCAAGGTCGTGGCCCAGAACGATCGCTTCAGTGAGATCCTCGTTGATCCGGATCGCCCGCGCGATCGTCCGGGCGATTTGGGCGACCTCGAGGGTGTGCGTGAGGCGCGTCCGGTAGTGGTCCCCTTCCGGGGCGAGGAAGACCTGGGTCTTGTGCATCAGCCGGCGAAACGCCTTGGAGTGGATGATCCGGTCCCGGTCCCGCTGAAAGACCGTGCGCAGAAAGTCCTGGGGCTCCGGACGCTCCCGCCCGCGCGACCGAGCGCTGCGCATCCCCTGGGGCGAGAGGATCTGGTCTTCCCACGCCTCCGTCGTTTCTCGTGGGGTCATTCCCGCACGCGGCTCTGCTACCGGTCGCGCTCCGCGGTGCGGGCCTGCTTCTCCCGCAGGGCAGCCTGCGCGGCCGCCAGCCGGGCCGTCGGCACACGATAGGGGGAGCAGCTGACATACGTCAACCCGATCGAGTGGCAGAACTCGATGCTGGAAGGGTCTCCCCCGTGCTCCCCACAGATGCCCAACTCAATCTCCGGACGCGTCTTGCGCCCCAGCCGGACGGCCATCTCCATGAGCGCTCCCACGCCCGCCCGATCCAGCACCTGAAAGGGATTCTCGGGAAGGATTTTCTTTTCGACGTACTGCAGCAGGAACTTCCCTTCGGCGTCGTCCCGGCTGAACCCGAAGATCATCTGCGTCAGGTCGTTGCTGCCGAAAGAGAAGAACTCGGCGACCCGGGCGATCTCGTCCGCCACCACGCAGGCGCGCGGGACCTCGATCATCGTCCCAAACTTGTACCGGACTCGGACCCCCCGCTCCGCCATCACCCGCTCCGCGAGCGGCCGCAGGCGCTCCTCCACGACGTGAAGCTCGTTTATGTGGCCGACAAGGGGGATCATGATCTCCGGATGCGTCCGCACGCCGTCCTTTGCCAGCGTACACGTGGCCTCCAGAATCGCCCGCACCTGCATGTCGATGATCCCGGGAAAGAGGATGCCGAGCCGGATCCCGCGCAGCCCCAGCATGGGGTTCTGCTCGCGCATCCCGGAGACCGCGCGCAGGAGATGCTCCTTCTCCGCGAGCGCCGCGGAGGAGGCGCCCCGGACGCGCATTTCCGTGACCTCAACCAGCAGCTCGTCGTATCGGGGCAGAAACTCGTGCAGCGGCGGATCGATGAGCCGGATCACGACCGTCGCCCCGGCCATCTCCTTGAGGATCCCGATGAAGTCCTGCCGCTGGATCGGCAGGAGCTCGTCGAGCGCCCGCTGGCGCTCCGCGTCGTTCTCGGCCAGGATCATCCGCCGGACGATCGGAAGCCGGTCCTCCTCGAAGAACATGTGCTCGGTCCGGCACAGGCCCACGCCCTCGGCCCCGAACGCGCGCGCGCGGGCGGCATCCCGAGGGTAGTCCGCGTTGGCCCACACGCCGAGCCGCCTGACGCGGTCGGCCCAGCCCAGGAGCGTCTGGAGGTCGCGCTCCTTGGACAGGTCGGGATCGATCGTCCGGATCGCCCGGCCGAACACTTCGCCGGTCGTGCCGTCGATCGAGAGGGGTTCGCCCTGGCGGATCACCTGCCCGTTCACGCTCAGCTGCCGGGCGTGGGGATCGACCTGGATCGTCTCGGCGCCGGCGACGCACGGCTTGCCGAGCCCGCGCGCCACCACGGCGGCGTGGCTGGTCGCTCCTCCGCGGGCCGTGAGGATCCCGCGCGCCACGAGCATCCCGTGCACGTCCTCGGGATTCGTCTCGGGGCGGACGAGGATCACCGGCTGGCCGTTCCGGCCGATCTCGACCGCCGTGTCGGGATCGAAGACCGCGACCCCGGTGGCCGCGCCCGGCGAGGCGTTCAGCCCGCGGGCCAGCAGCTTCCCCTCGCGCGCGGCGGCCGACTTGTCCGCCGGGTCGAACCGGGGAAGGAGGAGCTGGTAGATCTGCTCCGGCTCCACCCGCAGGAGCGCCTCGTCCCGGGTGATGAGCTTCTCCCGCATCATGTCGACCGCAGTCTTCACCGCGGCCTGGGCGGTCCGCTTGCCGCTGCGCGTTTGGAGCATCCACAGTTTGCCGCGCTCCACGGTGAACTCGAGGTCCTGGACGTCCTTGTAGTGGCGCTCGAGCATCTTCGCCACATTCTGGAACTGGCGGTACACGCCCGGCATCTCGTCCTTCAGCTGGCTGATCGGATGGGGAGTCCGCACCCCGGCGACGACGTCTTCTCCCTGGGCGTTGGTCAGATACTCGCCGTAGAGGACCTTCTCCCCCGTCGCCGGGTCGCGGGTAAACGCTACTCCGGTGGCGCTGTCGGCTCCCATGTTGCCGAAGACCATCGCCTGCACGTTGACGGCCGTCCCCAGATCGTGGGGAATCTTGTTGAAGTTTCGGTAGTCGACCGCCCGCTTCCCCGTCCAGGAATCGAACACGGCGCGGATGGCCATCTCGAGTTGCACCCACGGGTCGGTCGGAAACGCGATCCCCTTCTCGCGCCGGATCAGGTCCGCAAAAGCCCGGGCGATCTCCCGGAGGTCCTGCGCGCTGAGGTCCGTGTCCAGGCGCGCGCCTGCCCGGCGCTTGCGGTCCTCGAGAATCTTCTCGAACTTCTCGCCGGGCACATCCAGGACGATCTTTCCGAACATCTGGATGAACCGCCGGTAGGCGTCCTGCGCGAACCGGTCGTTCTGTGTCAGCGTGGAGAGGCCGCGGAGCGTCTCCTCGTTCAATCCGAGGTTGAGGACGGTGTCCATCATGCCCGGCATGGAGAACTTGGCGCCCGACCGCACAGACACGAGGAGAGGCGCCTTCGGGTCGCCGAAGCGCTTGCCCATCTTCCGCTCCACCGTCGCGAGCGCCCGCCGGACCTCGTCCATCAGGCCCGGCGGGAACTTCCGGCCGCGCGCCGTGTACTCATTGCACACGGCGGTCGTGATCGTGAACCCCGGGGGCACGGGCAGCCCGACGCGGCTCATCTCGGCGAGACCCGCCCCCTTTCCCCCCAGCAGATCCCGCATGGAGGCGTCGCCTTCCTCGAACAGCCAGATACGCTTCCGGACGCCGCCCCGCCCGCCGGCCGCGATTCTTCGGCGGTGCGCCCCGCTTCCCGTCCGCCGGGACATCGTCGGGCGGGTTGTCGGGCGGATTCGTGTCGTCATCGTGGTCACCTCACATCAGACTCGCGCGTCGTCGCACGCCCGTGGGTTGTTTAGGAGCGCGGGACGGGCTTTCCTTCTCCCACGACGACGCGGGACAGGTCCGCGATCGGGCGGACGAGATTCACAACACCGGCAAGAAGAGCCAGCCGGTTCTTTCGCACGGCGGGGTCGTCGGCCATGACGAGCACATCGGTGAAGAAGCGGTCGACAGGATCGGCGAGACTGCTCAAACGGCCGAGCGCCTTTCTGTAGCCGGAGGCAAGAGCCGCCATCGCCTCGTTCCCCGAGGCACCGGCGGAGAGGGCACCCGCAATTCTGTGAGACACCCGCGCCGCGACGGAGGCGCCTGTGACCGTTTCGCGCGCCCCACCGCCGCCCTCCGATTCCCCCACGAGATCCGCCCGGACCGCCTCCACGACGTCCAGCAAGCCGCGCTCCGCCGGCTCCCGGATCAGGTCGAGGTCGATTCGGCCGTCGAACTGCGCCGGGAGGATGCGGGCCGCACGGTCGAACGCCGTGTACAGCCTCACGAATGCGGGCTCGCGGCGGAACTCCCACAGGGCGCGCGCCCGCGCCGCCGCCTCGACGAGGTCC
>DASUDA010000107.1:0-16777 GCA_036275835.1 bacterium
CCTCGCGTTTCCGAGCCTGATCCTGGCGATGGCGATCTCCGCGATCCTGCGGCCGAGCCTGACAAACGCCTTGCTCGCGATCGCGATCACGTCCTGGCCGGCGTACGGGCGGCTCATGCGCGCGCAGGTTCTGACACTGCGCTTGCGCGACTACGTCGAGGCGGCCCGGGCCCAGGGAGCCACCGATACCGCGATCATCATCCGCCACCTGGTTCCCAACGCGATCGCGCCTCTTCTGGTGCAGGCGACGCTCGACGTGGGGGGCATCATCCTGACCTCGGCGGGATTGTCGTTCGTCGGGTTCGGGGCTCAGCCGCCGACCCCCGAGTGGGGGCTCATGGTCTCGGAAGGGCGCAGGTTTCTCATGGACCAGTGGTGGGTGGCCACGTTTCCCGCGCTGGCCATCCTCCTCCTGGTGTTGGGATTCAATCTCCTGGGGGACGGCATCCGGGATATCCTGGACCCGCGCCTCCGGAGAAATACGTGAGGGCCGGCTAGTAGACGCTGTGCCGGGCCAGGCGGTCGTCCGCAAGCGCTTCGTTGGCCTTCGCCCCGGAATAGATCATGGCGAACGGGAGGAGGATCCCGCCGGAGAGCCCCACGAGGAGGACCAGGATGATCGCGTAGACCCACAGCCCTTCCGCCAGATACCAGATCGGCCCGAGGAAAAACGCCCACCAGTTCCAGCCGAGCTTCGGTGGGGTGATGTGTCCTGACAGGTCGCGCTCGACCACCATGGGTGGGGGCGGGCCAACTTTGAGCGGCTGGTAGGACGGGAGCGTCCGCGTGAGCCAGATGAAGAATGTGAGCAGGCCGATCACGATGAGCGTAAAGACAATAACGGCCGTCACGTCCACCGGGGTCACCTCTGCCTCTCCCGCGCGTCCGCGGTCTCTGTCAGGTCCGCGTCGTTACCGGCGACACTCGGATTTCGCCACACGATGGCGATACTCCTTACGCGAGAGGAGGCGCGTGCCGGGCACGGGTGGCACTTCGGGATGATCCTCAGGATCGCAGCCCAAGAAGGGAGCCTCTGACCCGCGGAGAAAGTGGCGCCGTGACTCCAGAAGCGTCTCCGCGGGCCCCCTTCGAGGCAGGGGTATTTCTGCCACGGGCGTGGTACGAGGCGGTAGTGGAGTTACGCCTGCGCCGGCCCCAGGCGGCCCAGGAGGAGGCGGATACCCGAACGCGCCGGGGTGCGATTGCGCCCACGGGCCGCCTCTTGCTCCTCGCGGCCGACCACCCTGCCCGCATGGTGACGGGTGTCGGCACCGATCTCGTGGCCATGGGGAACCGGTGGGCCCTCCTGAGCCGGGTTCTGCGCGTGTTGACAACTCCCGGTGTGGACGGGCTGATGGCCACCCCAGACGTGGTCGAGGAAATCCTGATGCTGAGCTCCCTCGCGCGGCATCGGTCGGGCGAGGGCTGGCTCGACGGGAAGGTCCTCGTGGGCTGTATGAATCGAGGGGGCCTCGCCGGGACGGTCTTCGAGATGGATGATCGCATGACCGCCTTCACGGTGGAGGGGATGAGCCGGTTGCGATGCGAGGGGGCCAAGATGATGGTGCGGGTGGATCCTCAGGACCCGGCCACAGCCGCCACGCTGGAGGCGTGTGCTCAGGCGATCGATGCGTGCCATGCCCGCGGCCTGGAAGTATTTCTCGAGGCGTTCCTGGTGGACTGGACCTCCGCGGGGTCGCGTCCTCGCACCGATCCCGAGAGCCTCATCAAGGCGGCCGGCGTGGCGTCGGGACTCGGCACGTCGAGCGCGCACACGTGGCTGAAGCTCCCCTATGGCCCCGGGTACGACCTTGTGGCGGCCGCCACGACCCTCCCGATCTTGATGCTGGGGGGAGACGTGCGCGACGACCCGACAGCCATTCTCGACGAGCTGGCCGGCGGGATGGCCGCCGGACCGACCGTGCGGGGAGCACTCGTGGGGCGGAACATCTCGTTTGCTCCCGGCGACGACCCCCGCGCGATCGCCGCTGCCGCCGCCGCCGTGGTACACCGGGGCGCGTCACCCCGGGAGGCGCGAGCGGTCCTCGCCCGAGAGCGCGGACAGGAGATGGACCGCGTGACGCGTCTGGGGACGGCATCGTCCGCAGTTCCCGCATCCGGGAGCGGTTCTTCATGAGAGATGATCTCGTCCGGGCATGCGGGTGACAGCGGGGCGGTGAGCCATGTGGCACCCTCCCGTCGAATTGCTCATCCGCGCAGGCAATAGATACGCGGCTGTGGCGATGGTGGCGGCCCGGGCCCGGCAGTTGCGGGCTGGCGCGTTCCCGGAGGTCGCGGCCAGGTCGACGCATCCTGTCACCGTGGCCCTGGAGGAACTCACCAGCGGCCGGTTGATACTTGAGGCTCCATCCGGAGATGGCGGTCAGGCCGAGGCGTGGGGGCCCGCCGCTACTAATGGGGGAGGCACGGATCCGATGAGCGTGCGCAGGGTTGTCACTCAGGTCATCCCCGCGGCGGCCACGGTGGCCCGCACGCGCACGTGGCTGTGGCCGTGGGTGCGGGGGATGCCGGCGAGCATGGCGGTGTGGGTGGTGCTGGCGATGGTCGGGTGGGTCGCGGCGGGTGTCGGGGTCGTCGTGGCTGTGCGCGCCTACCAGGGGACCTGGCAGCTGGCAGCCCTCGCCGGGTTGACCCCGGTGCACGGCCAGGGAATCGAAGTGGTCGTCTCCGACGGGGAACGGAGGCTGCGGCCGAAGGAGAACCCGAGCGTCGTCCTTGTGCAGGAGGGGGACCTGATCTTTCTCAACATGATGCTGTGGTACGGAGGAGCCCGAGGGGTCGCCATCAACGGGGAGCGGATCACGGCGGAGAGCACCATCACGTCGTCGGGGCCGACCCTCCTCATCAACGGGCGTCGGGTGGTCGGGCCGTTCCACGTCCTCGCCATTGGTGATCCGGACGTGCTCCGCGGCACTCTGGAAGCGCGCGGGGGATTCATGGACCGGATGCTGCAGGCAGGCCTCGGGGTGGCGATCGCGACCGAAGAGAACCTGACTGTGCCGGCCCGGACTCCCGCCGCTGCGCAGACGCAGTCGCCATGATTCGCGCCGGGATCATGATCGAAGGGCAGGAAGGTCTGACCTGGCAGCGGTGGCGGCGGATCGCGGAGACGGCGGAGGCTCTGGGGTTCGAGTCGTTGTGGCGATCCGACCACCTCTTCTCCCTCTACGACGTGCCGACGCGACCGGGACTCGACACGTGGTCGTCGCTCACCGCGCTGGCGATGATGACGAGGCGTCTCCGGTTCGGCCCGCTTGTCTGCCCGATCACGTTCCGCCATCCCGCGGTGCTGGCGCGGGAGGCGGCTGCCGTGGATGCGCTGTCGGGGGGGCGGCTGGAACTGGGCCTGGGCGCGGGGTGGCACGACCGCGAGCATCAGGCCTTCGGCATCCCGTATCCGCGGGTGGGAGAGCGGATCCGCAGATTGGACGAGGGCATCCGCGTGATCCGCGCGCTGTGGAGCGACGGGGCCGCGCATTTCGAGGGGCAGTTCTACCGGCTGGACGGGGCGGTCGGATGGCCGAAGCCCGTCCAGACGCCGCGGATTCCCCTGATCGTCGGTGGCAAGGGTCCGCGCCTCCTGGACATCGTGGCCAAGCACGCCGATGAGTGGAACTGCGGGGGCAGCCGTCCTCCGGCCGACGTGCGCACGCGGTCGGAGATGCTCGACGCTGCGTGCCGCGCCATCGGGCGTGACCCACGGGAGATCCGCCGCTCGTGGATGGGCGCGTTTCTGATCGGAGAGAATGCGTCGATCCTTGAGCGCCGGGCGCGCAAGATTCAGGAATACGTTCCTCCCCGCGCCGCGACGCCGGCATCACACCTCCCCGCCGTTCTTCGGAATGAAGGGTGGCTGGTGGGATCGCCGGCGGAGATCGTCGGGCAGATGCGCGCGCTGGCCGCCGAAGGCATCGAACGGTTTATGCTGCAATTTTATGACCAGGAGGACCTGGAGGCCCTCCACCTGCTCGCTGAACAGGTTGTCCCCCGCGTCGCCTAGCCGCGGGGCGCATCCCTCCGCGGCTCGGCCGTTCTGGCGCCGGATGTAGGGGCGGCGATGCCTCAGCCGGACTGAGGGAGGGAGGACGGCCGTCCGTGTGATAGAATACAGGGACTGAGAGCGTACGGTGACACGTGGGTGAGCGCGGTCACGCCCTCCGGCGGACGATCCGTGAGGGAACGTCACGAATGATGCGGGGAGGTACCCAAGCGGCCAAAGGGGGCTGACTGTAGATCAGCTGGCGGAATGCCTTCGGAGGTTCGAATCCTTCCCTCCCCACCAACAATCGCTCTGTCCGTACCCGCCCTCTGAAGTGGTCCCTTCTCGCGCGGCCTGGCGTCACCCTCCGGTGTTCCTCGGCAGGGTGCGTGGAGGGCGTCGTCTAGCGTCACTCCGTTTAGGGCACTACGGTCTATAGGCCGAATGGAGAGGGTGGGGCGGGTGTCTGTGGACGCGCAGGTCCGAGCGAGAGAGGCCCAGGAGACGCGGGGCGTCGATGCGCTCGGGGCCGACCGCGGGATCCGCTGCTTCAAGTGCCCGAAGGAACGCCGCGGGAGCGACCCGGGCTGGTATTTCACCGACGTCCAAGACCGGCGCGGCGGGAGTCTCGGGTGGGTCCGCGTGTACGTGTGCCCTCGCGACTACGCCCAGTTCGCCGAGCCGGAGCGACCGCGCTGGACGGCCGTTTTTAAGATGCCCGCCGGCCTCCCGGTGGTGGAGCCGCCTCCTCTTCCCCGGCTCTCGGGCCCCGAAGAACTCATTGACGCCCTCTCCCGACGCGGGTTGAGCGGGTGGGTGTTCCTCGTGCGGGACGTCGCCCAAGGGCGGGTGCGCCGCATTCACCTCCGGCAACTCCCCGCCGAGTCTGAGATCCGCCAAGCCCTCATGTCCTACCTGCAGAGCGCGGGCACGCATATCACCCTCGGACCCGGCCTCCTCCGACGGTCCCACCGCGACTCCAGCGGGAGCGATCACGGAGACACGTCTTCGGGCTAGGCAGCATTTCCCTCTTTACGCACCGGTATCGGAGGAAGAGAAGACCCCCCTGTAGAAAGACGGCAAACTTACTTGAAGTCCCCGCGTGAATTCGCGAGAGGAGGCGATGGCCATGAGCCAGTCCCGTTTGTCTCTCCCTCGTCGCGCACAGCTTTTCGTGGTTGCCGTTCTCATCCTCCCCACCCTTGTCGCTGCGAGTCTCTGGAATACACCCGTCCAGGGTCAAGTCCGCGCGGAAACCCTCATCATCGTGCGAAACATCGACGACTACGTGACCAACGACCCCAACCGGCAGTACGAGTACAGCTCGCAGATGCTCGACCAGTCATCGTACGACACCTTGGTGACCGTGGAGGCGCCCGACTTTACCAAGATCCAGCCGAAGCTGGCTGAGCGATGGGAGATCTCAAGCGACGGCCTGACGTACACCTTCCACCTGCGGAGGGGCGTCAAGTTCAGTTCGGGTAACCCGTTGACCGCACACGACGTCCGCTTCTCCTTCCTGCGGCTCAAGAACCTCCAGGACAATCCGTCCTTCTTCATGGATCCGGTCAAAGACATCCAGGTCGTCGACGACACGACTGTGAAGGTCACCCTGTCGGCGCCCGACGCATCGTTCCTGGCCGCGCTGGCGGCGCCCCCGACCGGCGTCCTCGACTCGAAGACCGTGATCGCTCACGGCGGCACGGACGCTGGCAACGCCAAGGACGCGGACAAGGCCACCCCGTGGCTGAATGAGCAGTCGGCCGGCGGAGGGCCGTATCGCCTGACGTCGTTCAGGAAGAACGAGCAGGCGGTCCTGGAGCGCAATGCGGGCTACTGGGGTCAGGCGCCCTACTTTGCCAAAATCGTGTTCCTTCACGTCAAGGACGGGACGACCCAGCGGGAGATGGTGGAGCGGGGGGACGCCGACATCGCCCAGGATTTCGACCCCGACATCGTGGCCAAGATCACGTCGGGCACCAGGCTCAAGGTCGTCGAAGGGCTCTCGATGAACCAGGTCTACATGGCGGTCAACACCAATCCTCAGGCGTCGAAGGAGCTCGCCGACAAGCGCGTCCGGCAGGCGATCTCCTACGCCATCGACTACGACGGCATCATCAAAGGCCTGGTGCGGAACGCGGGCGTGCGCCCGCCGGCGATGCTTCCCCTCGGTATCCTCGGCGTCGAGGCCGGCATGGCCCGGCAGCGCGACGTCGCCAGGGCGAAGCAGTTGCTGGCCGAGGCGGGTTACCCGAACGGCTTCCCGGTGAAGTTGAACTACTGGACCTCGCCGCTTCTCGGGGTGCCGCCGGAGCCCCTGGCGGCGAAGCTCCAGGCCGACCTCGGCGCGGTCGGCATCAAGGTCACCCTCGAGCCGAAGGAGCGCTCGGTGATGATCACGGAGTACCGTCAGGGCAAGCCTCAGCTGATGCTCGCCTCCTGGTCCCCGGACTATCTGGATCCCCACCCCTGGGCCGACGCCTTCTACAAGAAGGGCGGCCCGGCAGCCCGGCGGGTGTCATACGACAATCCGAAGGCGATCGATCTGGTGGCGGCGGGCGACCGGGAGCTCGACTCGATGAAGCGCGCGGCGATCTACAAGGAGCTCACGCAGGTCGTTCTCGACGACGTGCCGTTCATCATGCTGATCCAGCCCAAGTCGTTTGTTGGCATCAACCCATCGATCAATGGCTACGCGATCCACCCGATCTGGTTCGTCACCCTGTCAAAGCTGAGCCGTTGAGGCGACCGGCAGCAGGCACCTGATGTTCCTCAGCTACCTGAGGCGGCGACTCGCGTTCGCGGGGATCGCCCTCTTCGGGGCGATCCTCGTGGCCTTTCTGGTCGCCCACTTGGTGCCGGCGGATCCCCTCGCCGTCGTCCTGAGCGACACAGCGACCAAAGACCCCTCGATCCGGGCCGCGTACATGAAGCGCTGGGGGTTGGACCGGCCGCTGCCCGAGCAGTTCTTCTTCTACTTGGCGAATGTCCTGCACGGTGACCTCGGCGAGTCGTTCACGACCCGCCGGCCGGTCATCCGAGACCTCGCCCAGTTCCTCCCGGTGACGATCGAGCTGTCGTTCGCCGCATTCACCGTCAGCGTCATCTTCGGCATCCCGCTGGGAGTGTGGGCGGCGCTGCGGCACAACCGATCGGCCGACCATGCCGCCCGGTTGATCTCGCTGGTCGGCGCGGCCTCGCCGATCTTCTGGACAGGCCTCATCGCGCTCTATATCTTCTACTACATCCTCCGCTGGGCGCCCGGGCCCGGCCAGCTCGACCCACACCTGGCACGCCCGCCGGCCGTGACAGGTTTTCTCCTTGTCGACAGCCTGATCGCCGGGCGGGTCGACGCATTCCTGTCTGCGCTGGGGCACATCATCCTGCCCGCTCTGGTTCTCGGCTGGTTCATCCTGGGGCTCACCGCGCGGACGACGCGGTCGGCGCTCCTCGAAGTGCTGGGGGCGGATTACCTTCGCACCGCCCGGGCCAAAGGCCTCGGCGAGAGGCGTGTCATCGGGCTCCACGCGCTTCGGAACGCGCTGATCCCCGTCCTCACGGTCGCCGGCCTGGCGTTCGCGAGCCTCCTCTCGGGCGCGGTCCTCACGGAGACGGTGTTTGCCTGGCCGGGGATCGGTCGCTACGCGGTCACAGCGGCGACCCGGCTCGACTACCCGGCCATCCTCGGCGTCACGCTGCTGACAGCGGTCATCTATATCGCGGTGAATTTTGTCGTAGACCTGCTCTACGGCGTGCTCGACCCGCGCATCAGGGTCTGACACCGTGGCCGGCGAGGCGCGGCCCCTTGCGATCTCCGGGCCCCTGGACCTGACCCGGCCGGCCCGGTGGGGGCGGGTGCGCCGCAGCACCGCGCTCTGGGTGGGCGCCGTCATCGTGGGCGCATGGGCGCTCATCGCCGCCGTGGGGCCGCTGCTGGCGCCCTACAGCCCGCTCGATCTCGACGTGATGAACCGGCTGGAGCCGCCCAGCATGCGCCACCTCTTCGGCACGGACGAGTCGGGCCGAGACAACTTCTCGCGCGTGGTCTATGGCGCTCGCATCACGATCCCGGTCGCCTTCGGCGTCATCGTGGTGGCGAGCATCTTCGGGGTGGGCGTGGGGGCAGTGTCCGGCTACGCGGGCGGCCGGGTCGACGAGGTGCTGATGCGGGTCGTGGACGTGGTGCTCGCGTTCCCTTCAATCGTCCTCGCGATGGCCATCACGGCAGCCCTCGGACCCGGGTTGCCCCACGCCATGCTGGCGATCGTGCTTGTCGGGTGGGCCGAGTACGGCCGTCTGATGCGGGGACAGACCCTCGCGGTCAAGGCCAACGACTACGTGCTGGCGGCGCGCGCGCTTGGCGCTCCCGCCTGGCGCGTCCTCCTCCGGCACGTGCTGCCCAACGCATTCCCGCCTGCGGTCGTGAAGGCCACCCTCGACATGGGGGGCGCCATCATCCTCATCGCGGCCCTCTCGTTCATCGGGCTGGGCGCCGTTCCCCCGGCCCCCGAGTGGGGTGCGATGATCGCGGCCGGACAGTCGAAGTTCGAGTACTGGTGGGTCGCGACGTTTCCCGGCCTCGCGATCCTGTCCGTCGTCCTGGGGTTCAACTTCCTCGGGGATGGACTCCAGGATCTTCTGAACCCGCGGCTGCGAAACGACTGATCAGCCGAAGGAGGATGAATGCACATGGATTCCACGCACGCAGCACACCTTCGAGAGCTGGATATCCAACACCTGATCCATCCGGTGACGAACTGGCGGGAGCACCGGGCGCTCGGGCCGGTGATCTTCGCCGAGGGGCGGGGCGCCACGTTGATCGACCCGGAGGGCCGGGCCTACATCGATGGATCGGCGTGCCTGTGGAATGTCAATATCGGGCACGGGCGGGCCGAGCTTGCCGAGATCGCGGCGGGGCAGATGAAACGGCTTGCGTACAGCCCGCTGTTTACGAGCCTGTCCCACGAACCTGCGATCTCACTCGCCGCGAAGTTGGCCGAGATGACTCCCGGTGATCTCGGCGCGACCCTCTTCGCGTCCGGAGGCTCGGAGGCGAACGACACGGCCTTCAAGCTCGTTCGATATTATTGGCGGCTGAAAGGACGCCCCGAGCGGATCAAGATCATCTCCCGCCACGACGCCTACCATGGCCTGACGATTGCCGCGACGGCGGCGACAGGGATCCCCGCATTTTGGGAGCAGTTTCAGCCGTTGGCGCCCGGCTTCCTCCACGTGTCGTCGCCGAACGCATGCGCCCAGGGTGTCTCTCCCGGTGAATGTACCCGCCGGTGCGCCGAAGAGTTGGAACGCACCATCGAGCTGGAGGGCCCCGAGACCGTGGCGGCGTTCATCGCCGAACCTGTCCAGGGGACCGGCGGAGTCATCGTGCCGCCGGAGGACTACCTGCCCAGGATGTACGAGATCTGTCGCCGTCATGGGGTGCTGTGCATTGCGGACGAAGTGATCACCGGCTTTGGGCGACTCGGGTCCTTCTTCGGCGTGGAGCAGTGGAACGTGCTCCCGGACATCATGGTGGTGGCAAAAGGGATCACCAGCGGATACTTCCCCCTGGCAGCCGTCATCCTGAGGCGTCCGCTCTACGAGGAACTGGTGGACCTGGCCCCAGACACTCGCTTCATGCACGGATTCACCTACTCGGGGCATCCCGTCGGGTGCGCAGTGGCCTTAGGCAACATCGCCATTCTGGAGCGCGAGCGGCTCCCGGAGAACGCCGCGAGAGTCGGCCATATCCTTCTCAGCGCCCTGCACGCATCGCTGGACGACCACCCTCTGGTGGGGGACGTGCGCGGCCGCGGGCTGATGGCCGGAGTGGAGCTGGTCAGAGATCGCGCTCGGGCGAAGTTTCCGCCAAGCCAGCTCGTCGGACGACGGGTCATGCGAGAGGCAGTGCAGCGGGGCGTGCTCTTTCGCGCGTTGCCCGGCGATGTTATCGCGATGTCGCCCCCTCTCATCTTGACCGAGTCGCAGGCCGGGCAGATGGTGGACGCGCTGCGGGGCGCGCTTGATGCGACCCTGGACTCGCTCACCCGTGAGGGCGCGTTATGAGAAGTCCGCGAGCATCACCTGCGCCGCGTTGTGGCCGGGCGCACCCGTGACCTCACCTCCCGGATGCGTGCCCGCGCCGCACAGGTAGAGGTCTCTGATCGGGGTGCGGTAGTGCGCCCACCCGGGCATCGGACGGCTGGCAAGAAACTGGCTGGGGACGATATCGAGATGGCGGATATTGCCGTCGGTGAGTCCGACGCGCTCCTCGAGATCGTGCGGGGTGAAGAGCTGCCAGTCGACAATGCACTCCCGAACGTCAGGGGCGTACCGAGCCAGGACGTCAATGAACTGCTCACCCACCTCCGTGCGTCTCTCCTCCCACGTTCCCTCGGCCAGGCGAACAGGTGCGTAGAGGGCCCAGATGGACATCACATGCTTGCCCGTGGGGGCCATCGTCGGGTCATAGCCTGAGGGAATCTGGATGTCCATCACGGCGGCCCGGGGCGGACGGCCGTGCCTGGCGTCATCCCAACTCTGCTTGAAGTACTCGATCGACGGAGAGATCTTGGTGTAGCCGAGGTACCGCACATCGTAGCCACCGTCGAAGTACCGGGAGAGATCAGGGAGCCGGCTCAGCGCGGCGTGGAACTTGAAATACGCGGTGTGTGTCTTGAGCCGTCGAACCCTGCGCCGAAAATCGGCAGGGAGGTGGTCCTGGCTGACGAGCCGCAGAAAGGTGCGCTTGGGGTCGGCATTCGACGCGACCACGCGTGCTCGAACCTCCGTGCCGTCCGCCAGGCGAACTCCGACCGCCGCGCCATCCTCGACAAGGATGCGCGCAGCCGCCACGCCCGTCTCTAACGTCGCCCCGTATGATCGGGCTGACGCGGCCATGGCTTGCGTAATGCCACCCATCCCTCCCCGGACGATCCCGATGTTTTCGGGAGGGGTGAAGAGGTTGCATTTGATGTACGCAAAGCACCACGCACTGCCGGGAGCGGCCGCGTCACCGACGTCGTGTGCCTGGATGAACGCACCGCGGACAGCCTCGTCTTCGAAAAACTCGGTCACCACATCCTCTATGCTTGCCGTGAGGAGCTTGTCCAGAAACATCCGCTCTTCCGGCGTGCGCAATCGTGCCGCCAGCTCGGCCAGGGTAGGAGGTGGCGTGAGGAAGTACGGGTGAATCAAGCCAGCCGCTCGCTCCCAGAACACCACCCAATGGGGATACGCCTCCGCGTCCCGCTTTGAAAACCGCCCAATCGCATCCTGGGTTTGCTCTATGCTGTCCCACACCAAGAGCGCCCGGCCGTCCGGAAACAGACAGCACTTCTGCGGGTCAATGTGATAGACATGAAACCCATGACGCCGCAGTTCGAGGTCATCGATCACCTTGGCCTGGAGGAGGTGGCAATAGTAGGAGCACGCCGAGAAACGGTACCCGGGGAACAGTTCCTCTGTAATGCACGCGCCCCCGAGTGTCTCGCGACGCTCGAGAAGCAGGACACTGAGACCCGCTTTGGCGAGATAGGCCGCGCACACCAGCCCGTTGTGCCCTCCGCCGACAATGATGGCATCATACGGGTCCGGCCTCATACAGGGTGCCTTCCTCTGGCCGGGGTCAGGAATCCTTCATGCGACGGACGTCCGCCTCTCGCCTCAATCTCGACGCACGATGGGAAATCGGTACTCTGTCTGGTACAATAGGTGCCGTCTGAGCGTTGGCTGCCGGCGGGAGTAGCTCAATGGTAGAGTGCCAGCCTTCCAAGCTGGCGATGCGGGTTCGATTCCCGTCTCCCGCTCCAGAGTGCCGAGCGCCGCGCAGGAGCAGGCACCGAGGCGGCGAAGTAGACGGTCGCCCCTCCTGTTCAAAGACGGAGGAGACGATGAACAAAGAAGACCTCGTAGACCAGGTGGCCGATCGGACCGGTCAGACGAAGAAGCAGACGATGGCTGTCGTCGACGCCGTGTTTGCGAGCATCACGGGGACGCTGCGGCGGGGAGAGAAGGTGACGGTCGTCGGCTTCGGAACGTTTCAGGTGAGGGGGCGGGCCGCGCGCGACGGGCGAAATCCCCGCACCGGCGTCAAGATCCGCATCCCGCCCAAGAGAGTTCCTGTGTTCACTCCGGGCAAGGATCTCAAGGCTGAGGTGGGATAGGGGCAGATCCGTTCTTGGGGCACGGCATTCACGCGGTGGGCGGGCCGGTCCCTGCGGCCCGCTCAGCGTTGAAACGGAGCGTAGAGGTGTCGGCGCAGATTCTCGACGGGGCGGCCCTGGCGCTGAAACGCCGCGCCCGGGTGGCAGAAGGGGTCGCGCAGTTTGTGGTGCGTCACCAGATCGCGCCGTGCCTCGCGGCGATTCTGGTCGGGGACGACCCGGCCTCCCGGTCGTACGTCCAGAGCAAGGCGCGGGCGTCCGCGCAGGCGGGGATGCGGTCGGAAACGTTCCACCTGCCAGCCGGGGCCGCGGCGGCGGAGCTCCTCGCGCTCATCGACGAGTTGAACCGGCGGCACGATATCCACGGCATTCTGCCGCAACTGCCGCTGCCCCGGCAGATTGCCCCGGCGGCCGTCTTTGAGCGCCTCCGTCCGGACAAGGACGTCGACGGCCTGACTCCGACGAACGCCGGCCTTCTCTCCCTCGGGTCCCCCCGGCTCGTCCCCGCCACCCCGCTCGGCATCCTGGCCCTGATCGACGCGTCGGGCACCGGCGTGGCGGGACGCGAGGCCGTCGTCGTGGGCCGCAGCAATATCGTCGGCAAGCCCACCGCGCTGCTGCTCCTGGCGCGGAACGCGACGGTGACACTATGTCATTCGCGCACGGTTGACCTTGCCGCCCACACCCGGCGGGCCGACATCCTGGTGAGCGCCGTCGGCCGTCCCCGCACCATCAGGCGGGAGATGGTCAGGCCCGGTGCGGTGGTGATCGACGTCGGGTTCAGCCGGGTCGGCGAGCAGATCGTCGGTGATGTGGACTTTGAGGCGGTGCGGGAGGTGGCGGGGGCGATCACGCCGATGCCGGGCGGTGTCGGCCCGATGACAATCGCCATGCTGCTCGAGAATACGCTGGCCGCGGCGCGGCTGCAACTCGAGGGCGCGGCATGACCTACGCTGCCGCGCTGCGCTACCTCGACGATCTGATCCGCGCGGACCATCCGCGCCAGCCATACCACGAAGAGAAGCTCGTGCGGATGCGCCACCTGCTCGGTCTCCTCGGCAACCCCCACGCGCGGATGCGGCTCCTCCTCGTGGCCGGGACGAAAGGCAAGGGATCCACCGCCATGATGATCGCCGAGATCCTCAAGGCCGCCGGGCTGCGCGCGGGCCTCACGGTGAAGCCCCACCTCGTCGACTACCGGGAGCGCATCCGGGTGGGGGGCCGGATGATTTCGCGCGCGGCCCTGTGCGCGCTCGTGGAGGCCGTACGGCCCGCGGTCGACTCCGGCCGCGATCTGCCCTGGGGGCGGCCGACGTACGTGGAGACGACCGTCGCGATGGCGCTCCTGCACTTTGCCCGCCAGCGCGTGGACGTCGGGGTCGTCGAGGTCGGGATCGGGGGCCGGCTCGACGCGACGAACGTTGTGGATCCCCTCGTGTCCGTGATTACGCCGATCAGTTACGATCACACGGAGATCCTGGGGAGCACGCTCCCGGAGATCGCCCGGGAGAAGGCTGGCATCATCCGGCCCGAAGGCGTCGTCGTCTCGGCCCCGCAGCCTGCGGAGGCCGGGGCCGTGATCACACAGGTGTGTCAGGCCGCCGGCGCGCGCCTGGTGCTGGTCGGCCGGGACATCGAGGTTGTGCTGCAGGCCTCCACTCTCGATGGCGTGCGGGCGACCATCGGCGGGCTGCGGAGCCGCTACGACGTGCGGGTGCCCCTCCTCGGGCGCCACCAGGCAGCGAACGCGGCGACGGCCGTGGCGGCCATTGAACTGTTGGCCGAGCACGGTCTCCGGGTCGGCCCGGACGCGGTCCGCCGGGGGCTGGCTGCCGTCCGCTGGCCCGCCCGCGTGGAGCTCGTCGGCACGCGCCCGTACACCCTCGTGGACGTGGGGCACAATCCGGCGTCGATGGCCGCCCTGTGCGGGACCCTGGGGGAGCTCCTCGCCGGGCGGCGCGTGGTGCTGGCCTTCGGGATGCTGGCCACGAAGGACTATCGGTCGGTGACCGCCCTCATTGCCCCCCTGGCCGATGTGGTGATCACAACGACGCCGGACAACCCGCATGCGCTCCCGGCGGCGGACCTCGCCGAGGAGGCGCGGCGGTACACGCCGCGCGTGATCGCCGTTCCCGATCGCCGTGACGCGATCGAGCGCGCGCGCGCGCTCACGGGCCCCGACGATGTGCTCGTCGTGACGGGATCCTTTTACCTGGTCGGCATGGCGCGCGAATGGCTCGTCCACAGGAAGCCCGTGATGGCGGCGAGAAGGTAGGTACGTAATGTGGGTTGATCTCCTCGTCGAAGATCTTCTGACGCAGCACCCCGGCCCGCACGTGATCAATGACGCCAAGACTCCCTCGGGACACGTTCCGGTGGCGCACCTGCGGGGGGTGGTCATGCACGACTGCGTGGCGCGGGCCCTCCGGGATGCCGGCGTGTCCACGGACTTTCTGTACGGGTTTGACGACTATGATCCGATGGACGACCTTCCGCCCTCCCTGCCGGAGTACGCCCGGTACATGGGGGTGCCGTTCGCGTTGATCCCGTCACCGGACGCCACGGCGGAGAGCTACGGCCACTATTATGCGGCGGAGTTCGCCGCGGTGTTTGCCCGGCTCGGTGTCCATCCCCGCATCTACCGCACGTCGGAGATGTACCGGGCCGGCCGGTTCGACGATGCCATCCGCCGCGCCCTCGACCGGGTCGAGGAGATCCGCGAGATCTATCGCGAGGTGACCAACAGCACGCGCATCGACGACCGCTGGTGGCCGGTGCAGGTGCTGTGCGAGCGGTGCAGCCGGATCGGAACGACCACCGTCATCGCCTGGGACGGGCGCGAGGTCGAGTATGTGTGCGCGCCCGACAAGGTCGCCTGGGCCCAAGGATGCGGCTACCGGGGGCGGCGGTCGCCGTTCGGCGGGGGAGCGAAGCTGCTTTATCGCGCGGAGTGGCCGGCCAAGTGGGCCATCCTCGGTGTCACCGTGGAAGGAGCCGGGAAGGATCACATGACGCGCGGGGGAACCCACGACGTGGCGCGCGCGATCAGCATGCGCATTTTCCACCGGCCTGCTCCGTACGCCTTCGCGTACGAGTTCTTGCTCTTCGGCGGCAAGAAAATGAGCACGTCCAAAGCGGTGGGCACGACGGCGGCGGAGATCCTCGAGGTCCTGCGCCCGGAACTGGCCCGGTTCCTCATCGTCCGGCCGCACCCTCGCCGGCAGGTCGAATTCGATCCCCGCGGGGAGACGATCCCGAACCTCTACGATGAGTACGATCGGGCGGCCGCCGCGTACTTCCACGAGGCCGAGAATCCCGACCTCGCCCGTACCTTTTACTTCTCGCGCGCCGAGGGCGAGCAGGCCCGCTGCTACCGACCCCGCTTCGCGAAGGTGGCCCACCTGGTCCAGATGCCGTCCGTGGACCTGCCCCGCGCGATCGCGCGGGAAAAGGGGAGTCCCCTCACGGATGCCGATCGGGCCGAACTGACCCTGCGCGTCGCCGATGCCCGCCGGTGGCTGGCCACCTACGCCCCGGATCACTACAAGTTCGAAGTCCGGACCTCCCTGCCAGAGGCGGTGGCGACCCTCACGCCCGGGCAGCGCCGGTACCTGGCCCGCGTGGCGGAGGTCCTCAGCACGCGCTCCTGGGATGGCGAGACCCTCCACGCGGAGCTGCATGTCCTCAAGGAGGAGATGGGGCTCACCCCCCGCGAGGCCTTCGGTGCGATCTACCAGGCGTTCCTGGGCAAGGACTCGGGCCCGCAGGCCGGATGGTTCCTCACGGCGCTCGACCCCCAGTTTGTTCTCGGACGGTTGCGAGAGGCGGCGCGGGATGCGGCCTGAGACAGGATCCAGCGACAGACTGTGCCGGGTCGCCGTCCTCAAGGGCCTGGGTCTGGGCGACCGACACGTTGCTCAGATCGAGGCGGTGGATCCCCGCGTGCGGGTCATGCAGGTCACCGGCCGCGCGACGTGGCTTCGGGAGGCGCCGGAGGCGGAAGTGATTCTGGGATTCCGCCCCCTGCGGGACGCCGCCCTGAGCGCGCGCCGCCTCCGCTGGGTGCACGCCCTCGGGGCCGGGGTCGAGAACCTCTGCGGGGACGTCGCCGGCACCGAGATCATCGTCACCAACAACCACGTCCACGGGGATGCGATCGCCGAGCACGTCTTCGGAATGATCCTGGCGCACACCCGGAAGATGCGCGAGGCGTTCGCGCATCAGGAGGCCCGCCGCTGGGCCCATCGCGACCTGATTTGCCAGGGGCTGGCCGGCCGCACGATGGGCATCCTCGGGCTCGGGACCATCGGGACGCAGGTCGCCAGCCGTGCCGCGGCGTTCAAGATGCGGGTGTGGGGGACGAAGCGGACTCCCGGGCCGGTCCCGGGGGTCGAGCGCGTGCTGCCGCCGGACGGCCTGGAGGCCGTGCTGCGGGTCTCCGACGTCCTGGTCCTCACCCTTCCGCTGACGCCGCAGACGCGCGGCCTCCTCGGCCGGCGGGAGATCGCTCTTCTGCCGCGGGGCGCATTTGTCGTGAACGTCGGTCGGGGCGGCCTCCTCGACGAGGTGGCGCTTGTGGAAGCCGTTCGGGAGGGCAGGCTGGGAGGGGCGG
>DASUDA010000108.1:0-4007 GCA_036275835.1 bacterium
CGGGTCCAGGGCCGAGGCCGGCTCATCCATGAGAAGGACCTCCGGACTGACGGCGAGCGCCCGGGCGATGCACACGCGCTGCTGCTGGCCTCCCGAGAGGCTGGTGCCCGGCCTGCCGAGGATGTCCTTGACCTCATCCCACAGTGCGGCTTGGCGCAGGCTGCGCTCCACCACCTCGTCCAGGCGCTGGCGGTTGCGGATGCCGTTGAGCCGGAGTCCCGCGGCGACATTGTCGTAAATCGACATCGTGGGGAACGGATTGGGGCGCTGAAAGACCATTCCCACGCGCCGGCGGACCATGACGGGATCGACCTCCGGCCCATAGATATCCTCGCCATCCAGGAGTACGCGCCCGCTCATGCGGGCGCCCGGGACGAGCTCGTGCATCCGGTTCAGGCAGCGCAGGAAGGTCGATTTGCCGCAGCCTGACGGGCCGATGATCGCGGTGATCCGATGCGCGGCGATGCCGAGGGAGACCCCGCGCACGGCGTGTGTCGGGCCGTAGTAGGCGTTGAGAGACTCCACCCGGATCCGCTCGACCGTCGGGAGCCGCGCCTGCGCCGCATGGTCGACGGCACCGAAAAGGCTGCGCGTCCAGAGCATGCCGGAACTCGTCACCGGCGCGACCGTCCCGCCCAGCATCGTTGCGGGCTCATGACCGCGAATATTCGAGACGCCCACGGTGTCCTACCTCCCCCCTCGGTACCGCTGCCGGCCAATCAACCGGCTGCACACATTCAAAAAGAGCGTGATCGACAAGAGGACCAGGGCGGCCGCCCAGGCCTGCCGGTGCCAGGCGTCGTACGGGGCGATGGCGTAATTGTACAGTTGGACGGTCAATGAGCTGATGGGCTGGTTCAGCCCGGTGGGCCAGAACTGGTTGTTGAACGCGGTGAACAAGAGAGGCGCGGTCTCTCCGGCGATCCGGGCGATCGCCAGCATGACGCCCGTGATCACACCGGCGGTCGCCGTGCGTAGGACAACGCGGAGGGTCGTCGTCCACCAGGGAATCCCCAGGGCCAGCGCCGCCTCGCGCAGGGAGGCGGGGACGAGCCGCACGAGCTCTTCGGTGGTCCGCATGACGAGCGGGACCATGATCAACCCCAGGGCGAGTCCGCCCGCCAGCGCGGAGAACTGCCGCATGGGGACGACGGCGAGCGTGTAGACGAAGACCCCGATCACGATGCTGGGGACGCCGTTTAGGACATCGGTCACAAAGCGCACCCACCACCCCAGGGGACCATCGCCCAACTCTGACAGAAAGAGCCCGCCGAGGATCCCGACCGGCAGGCCGACGCACGAGGCGAGCGCGATCAAGGTGAGCGTTCCCGCGATCGCATTGGCCATGCCGCCCCCCGGCTCCCCGACCGGGCCGGGTAACTGGGTGAAGAATGCCCAGTTCAGCGCGGAGGCCCCCTGCAGCACGACGTACACAAGGACGCTGGCGAGGGGCACCATCGCCAGCACGACGGCCGCACCGGTCAACGCGATCATCGTGCGGTCCACGAACCGGCGGCGCGGAGAGAGGGTCATCTTCTGGATCATCGGGACACTCCGGGCGCCGTGCGGGCGACCCGCCAGATCAGCCACCGGGCGATGGCGTTTGTGAGCAGCGTGATGATGAACAGGACGACGGCCATTTCGATGAGGGCGGACACGTAGAGGTCGGTCGTCGCTTCGGTGAATTCGTTCGCCAGGGCGGCGGCGATCGTGTATGCCGGCTGGAACAGCGAGGGGCTGATCTGCGGGCGGTTCCCGATCACCATCGTCACGGCCATCGTCTCCCCCAGGGCGCGCCCCAGTCCGAGAATGATCGCGCCGATGATTCCTGTCCGGCCGTAGGGAAGCACGGCACGGCGGATCACCTCCCACCGTGTCGCTCCCAGCGCGTACATCGCTTCCCGCTGGCTCACCGGAACCGCCTTCAGCACCTCCCGGGACACCGACGAGATGATCGGCACGACCATGATCGCCAGGATCACGCCTCCGGCGAGAAGCCCGATGCCGTACGTGGGACCGCTGAACAGGGGGAACCACCCCAGCACCGCGCCGAGCCTCACCTCGACTGAAGCACGCAGCCACGGCGCCAGAACGAAGATTCCCCATAACCCCAGGATGACGCTGGGGATCGCCGCCAGCAGCTCGATCACGAAGGACAGGACCGTCGAGACTCCCGCCGGCGCGATCTCGGCGAGGTAGATGGCCACTCCCAGGCTGACCGGGACGGCCAGCAAGAGGGCGAGCAGAGACGACGCCACCGTCCCGTACGCGAAGGGCAGGGCGCCGAAGATGTTGTGCACCGGATCCCAGCGGGACGTCCACAGGAAGGCCGCACCGAAGTGGCGGATCGCAGGCATGGCCGCCTGCGTGAGCTGGGCGGCCATGCCTGCGACGAGGACAATCACGGACAGGCCGAATCCGGTCAGGAGCGACCGGAACGCCGCATCGGCCAGGGCGCGGCGGCTGCGGGCAATCCCGGACGTGGGGGGAAGGAGGGCGGTCGACCCCCCCTTCCCGGCGGTAGACGGCCGCAGCATGTGGACGGCGGCTACCGTTCGGTCAAGAGGGCCTTGCCCTGGTACGTGATGCCCTTGATCAGGCGCTCATCGATCGTCACGAGCACAGGCGGCAGCGGCGCGTACAGGAGCGGCGCGGCGTCTTTCTGCCCATCGTGGACCGCCCACCAGAGGAACTCCACGATCACCTTCCCTTTGACGTCGTCGGTCTGCTCTTGCGGGATCAACAGATACGTAAACCCCGCGATGGGGTATGTCGTAGGCCCGGCCGCGTAGGCGATCGACACCCGCACGTCGTTGGTCTTCGCGATCTGCGCGGCACCGCCGGCGGCCGCCGCTGTCGTCGCTGAGAGCGAGGGCGCAACCCACCGGCCGTCCCGATTCTTCACGACGGCGTACGTCAGGTGGTTCTGGGCGACGTAGGCGAGCTCGACATACCCGAGAGCCCCCGGGGTCTGTTTCACGGCGCCGGCAACGCCCTCGTTGCCCTTCCCGCCGATGCCCACGGGCCATTCCACGGCCGTGCCGCGCCCGACCTTGTCCGCCCATGCCGTGCTGACCAGCGAGAGGAACGACGTGAAGTGAAACGTCGTTCCGCTCCCCTCGGCCCGGTGCACCACGGTGATCGCGAGGTCGGGGAGGCTCGTCGTCGTGTTATCGGCCCGGAGCCGGGGGTCATTCCACCGGGTGATCTGACCCATGTAGATATCGGCGATGTTCTCGGGCGCAAGGCGCAGTCCCGTGCCGATCCCGGGGATGTTGTAGGTCATCGCGATCGATCCGGCGACGGTGGGGATGAGGACGATCGGCCGTCCCATCGCCTTCAACTGGTCGTCGGAGAGGGGCGCGTCAGATGCGCCAAAATCCACCGTGCCTTTCTGGACCTGCGCGATCCCGCCTCCGCTTCCGATCGACTGGTAGTTGATCCGGATGTCGGGGTGCAGGCGGTTGTATTCCGCGAACCATCTCGAGTAGAGCGGATACGGGAAGGTCGCTCCCGCGCCGTTGAGCGTCACAGGACCCGCCGCCCGGGCGGGGCCGCCCACGGACAGGATGGGGAGAACGAGCGCAAGAATCACGGCGCAGAGCACGGAGCGCCGGTGCCGCGTCTGAGTCATACTTTTCAACGTCATCGTCTGCCTCCCGTTCTCAAGGTCTATCTTTGGTGGTCCTCCCGTAGGGTAGACGTCCTCGGTTATCCACCCGTGACGGCAGGATTAAGAGAGTGTTAAGAGTCCCCGCGCCGCGCCTCACCCTCGTCAGCGGAGATCGAGGGCGGCGGTGAGGTCGTGCGCCGCCGCATCCCTGGGGCCGAGGGGCCGAAGGTTCCACCGCGTCTCGATCAGTTTGAGGATGGAGGTCGTGTCGTAGAAGGTGTGGTCGATGTAATGGCGCTTCGCCAGAGGGGACACGATGATGGCCGGGACTCTGGTGCCGGGGCCCCAGGCGTCGATCACAGGGGGAGCGACATGATCCCAGCGGCCCCCGTTT
>DASUDA010000109.1:0-5250 GCA_036275835.1 bacterium
GGTCACTAGGGCGCCGAGACCGAAGAAGGCGGCATGGCCGAGGTTCACCTGTCCGCCGAATCCCCCCAGCAGGTTCCAGCTCTGGGCCAGGGCGGCATACAATAACACGAGGAACGCCCAGTTCACGATCGCGCGGTTGTCCGTCACGAGGGGGAGCAGCACGACGGTGGCGACCAGGCCCGCGCAGGACACCCACACCGCGAGCGCGCGACAGGCCATCCTTACCTCCTGGTAAACAACCCCTGCGGCCGCAGGCTCAGCACGAGGAGGAACAGCGCGAGGCCCATCACCTCCCGGTACGCGTTACCCAGGAGGAAGCCACTCATGGACTCGGCCACGCCCAAGAAGAGCCCCGCGATGAACGTGCCGAAGATGCTTCCCAACCCACCCAGGACCACGACGATCAGGGCCTTGAGGGTCCAGGTCAACCCGATCGCCGGGTTGACGGCGTCTGTCATGCTGACCAGCGTTCCCGCGACGCCGGCGAGGGCGCTTCCCAGGCCAAACGAGGTCAGGTAGACTGCGCGGACCGGAATCCCGGCGAGGGACGCGGCGTCGACGTCTTCGGCCGTTGCCCGGATCGCCTTCCCCGGGTAGGTGCGGTGAAGAAACAGGTGCAGCCCGCCGAGGATCAGGAAGGCGACCGCCAGCGCCCCGAGGCGTAACAGCGGCACGACCACGCCGTCGACGGAGAGGACGGCGCCCGCGTATGAGGTGCTGATCGCGCGGTCGTCAGCCGTCCACGCCCGGATGGCGAGCGTCTGCACCATCAGAGCCAGACCGAACCCGATGAGAATGGAGTTCTTGAGCTTCACCTCCTCCGGAGAGTAGAGGAGACGGCTGAACAACGTCACATAGAGAAGGCTTCCCGCGAGAAACAGAGCGAGCGCGCTGGGGACGAGAGAGATGAACGGGTCAATCTGCCAGAGGGTGAAGAGCCAGAAGCCGATGTACCCTCCGAGCATGATCAGCTCGCCATGCGCCACGTTCAGCATCTTGAGCACCCCGAAGACAAGCGACAGGCCCACCGCGGCGAGCCCATACAGGGCGCCGATCAGCATGCCAAAGACGGCATTCTGCGCGAGGATGATCACGGAGCGCTCTGCGATCACGTCCTTCCGAGGTAGACCTCAACGACCTGGGGGTGCTCCAGGGCACGCGCGGGTGGTCCGTCGGCGATCATCTTCCCGGAGCTCAGGACGACCACGCGATCGCACAGGACCCGGGCGACATGGACGTTGTGCTCCACGACGATCAGGGTGATTCCTCCCGCGCGCATCTGGCCGCACAACGAGAGCACCGCGTTGACCTCCACCGGGTTCAAGCCCGCGGCCGGTTCGTCAAGCATCAACAGGCGAGGTTGTGTAGCAAGGGCGCGGGCGACCTCCAGCCTTTTCCGCTCGGCAAGCGTCAATCGCGCCGCCGGGAATCCCCCCTTGTCGCCTAACCCGACAAGGTCCAGGAATCTCATGGCCTCCGGGCGGGCCCGAGGCAGCGAGGGAGCCCGGGCATGTCCGTAGAGACAGGCCACGAGCACGTTGTCGAGGACGCTGAGATTGGGCAGCGCCCGCACGAGTTGGAACGTCCGCGCGATGCCGAGAGCGGCCCTGGCGCTGGGAGAGCTCCGCGTGATCTGCTGGTTTGAGAAGTAGATGTGGCCCCCGTCCGGAGCGGCGGTCCCCGCGATCAGGTTGAAGACGGTGGTTTTCCCCGACCCATTCGGGCCGAGAAGCCCCAGGATTTCCCCCTCGCCCACCGTGAAGGACAGGTCGTCCACCGCGCGCAGGCCGCCGAACGCCTTCGAGAGGCCTCGAACCTCGAGGAGGGGTGTGCGGCTAGCGGTCACGCCAGGGGGGCGCAGGATAGAGAAGGCGCGCGGCCCCCAGGGCCTGGGGCCACACCAGTTCCTGTCTCCCCGCCTGCCACTGCACGAACACCGGGGGGACGATCCCGGTCCCGTCCGGCCGAAACCGCACTAGGCCGATCACCGTCTCTAGATTCGTCGTCGCCAGTGCGTCGCGGATCGCCCCGGGCTCCAGTGTCCCCGCCCGCTCGATCGCGTTCGCCACGATCTGCACGCACGCGTACGCGGGACCGACGATCACGTCGGCCGGGCGGCCGATGCGCTGTTCGTGCTTCGCGTTGAGCTCCTGGACTCCGGGGAACCGGACGGCGTGGTGCCACCCTGGAGCCAGCAGAACGGAATCACCATCCTTGCCCAGGCTTTGCGTCCAGCTCGCGGCATCCGCCGCTCTGATCATCATGATGAGCTTCGGGACGAAGTCCAGTTCTTTCATCTGCCGGATGAGGGCAATCCCATCAGGCGGGGTCGGGACGGAAAAGACCGCGTCCGCGCCGGCGTTCTTGGCCCGGAGGATGATGTCCGAGAAGTCACGCGAGAGAGGCGTGTAATCAGCCCGTAGGACGACCTGGTACCCGTTCTCGTGCGATCTGGACGTCCAGATCTCGCCAAGCTCGCGCCCCCAATCGGTCCGCTCTTGGAAGATCGCCAGGCGCCGCGGCCGCTGGTCGGGGGGGATGCTCGCATTCAAGAACCGGTATGTCTCGCGCGCGATTTCAGGAGACTTCGGGAAGGGCGAGAAGAGGAACCGGTATCCGTGCTCGTGGATGGCATGGAGGGCGAACGCCACGCCGCAGTAGGGGATCCTGTTCTTCTCAGCCACCGCGGCCGCGGCCGCGTGCAGGTCGCTGCCGAATCCGCCGAGCAACGTGACTGCGCCCTGCGCCGCGAGCGCTTCGAGCCGGCTCACGGTTTTTGTCGGGTCGGATTCATCGTCCAGGATGGTCACCTCTAACGGGACGCGCCCGGTCCCCACCTGCACCCCGCCCCGGGCATTGATGTCTTCGACGGCGAACTCGTATCCCACCCTGACTTGAGCTCCACCGCTCGCATACCGGCCGGTGAGAGGCACGACCGCGCCAAGCTTTGCCGGTGCCGGCGGAGCGCCCGCGCTCCGGGCAGCCGGCCCGCCGACGACGAGCAGTGCCATCGCGATCGCCAAGGCCGCGGTTCGCATCTCCCACGCACCTCCCGGACGTGTCGAACTGTGTGCCCTCACACGCGTCCCGCGGGGGACGTCGCGCGCCACGAGGGGGCGGCGCGGCGGACGGTCTATCGCCACACCTCGCGCGCGGTCTCTGCGACGAGCCGGAGCTTCGCCCACTGGTCGTCCTCGGACAGGAGGTTGCCCTCCATCGTGGAGGCGAAACCGCACTGTGGACTGAGCGCGAGGTTCTCGAGCGGGACGTACCGCGCCGCCTCCTCGATCCGCTGGATCAGCGTGCGTTTCGACTCGAGGTGAGGCCGCTTGCTGCTGACGAGTCCAAGGACCACCTCGGTCTTCCGAGGAACGAACCGCAGGGGCTCGAACGAGCCGGAGCGCTCATCATCGTATTCCAGCAGGAGACGGTCCACCTGGAGCGAGCTGAACAGCTTCTCGGCGATCGGATCGTAGCCCCCCTCGGCATACCAGTGACTGCGGTTGTTGCCGCGGCAGAGGTGCATCGCCAGTGTCACCCCCGGGCGGCGGCTGCCTTCCAGGCTTGCGTTGTCCGCTCGGATCGCCTCGTCCAGTGCCGCGTCGGGCTCCAGCCCCATGTCGGTGCGGATGTAGTCGCGCCACCTGGGATCGACGTAATAGCTGTAGCGCGGGGCGTCGATCTGGACGTACCACACGCCGTCTGCGACGAGGGCCTGAATTTCGGCCGCGATGATCGGGACGATATCCCAAAGGAGGGCCGAGTGGCTTGGGTATACCCTGTCGGTCACGCCCCGCTTGTACGCGATCGCGGGGAACTGGGTGGCGCTCGGAAGGGTCATCTTGATGACTCCGGGGCTGTGCTCCCGGAGGTACGGCAGCTCGTGCGCAGTCAGGCGCCGGAGCTGCCGGAGTCTGGCGGTGACGACTCCGGTCACGCTGCTCGCCGTCGCCCCCGCGGCGGGCCCGGCCTGCCACGTTCGCGCCACGGCGTCCTCATGGTCGAAGCCGTCCACCGCATCTGTGAAGTCGCTCATGAAGTTGCGGCGGCGCAGCTCACCATCGGTGAAGACGTCGAACCCCAGCTCCTTCTGCTTGGCGAGGACCCGCAGGATGCAGCGATCTTCGATCGCCCGGAGGCGCTCGGGATCCGTCGCGGTCCCCGTGCGCGCCTCGAGCAGCTCGGGGGGCCGCAGGAGGCTGCCCACATGGTCGGCGCGATGCGGCACACCCATTTTCTCCCCCCTTAGACCTGCATCGCAGCGCCCTTCTCTTTCATCGGAAGTGTCTCCTTCTTCGCGATGCTGCCGCGCGCGACGCGCGCGGCATCTTGCCGTCCAGGTCTAAAAGTCGCGCGTTGGGGGCATGCACCGGGTGAATCTTCCCTGGACTTGGGCTGGAACACGATGAGAGACAACGGATGTTTGCGCGGATGCTATCTGAGGAAAGGAGTTGAGGTCAGTGTCGAAAAGCCCGGTACTCCGGGTCACAGCGATCGTGCTTGCCGCAGCGGTGCTGTCATTCATGGCAACCCCGGTCACGGGGGCCTTGATGTCGATCGTGACGCCCGCGGGCACCAAAGTCGGTCTCGCGTTTCTTGATCAGGTCGATACCGGCAAGACCAAGTCGGGCGACATCGTGCACTTCAGGGTCGACGCCAATGTGGTGGTGAAGGGACACATCGTGATCAACAAGGGGACAGCGCTGACAGGGACCGTCAACGCGGTCGGACACCCATTCCCACAGAACGCGGGGTTTGCCAATATCGGCTCCCTGAGTGTGCCCGCGGTGGACAAGAAGGTTGTCAGCCTGAACGATGTGCGCATCAGCGCTCCGATGTTTGGCGGCGACATTCGGATTCGGCCCGGGACGCACACGGAGACCACCACCAAGCAGGATGTGACGATCGCAGCCAAGTAGCGACGAGCGGCCGACCCGTGGAGACACGGTCAAACCAGCGTCTACGCCCCTGCCCTCGGTTGCCGGGAGCGCGGGAGTAACGAGAGAAGCCCCCTCCCGGCACATTCATTTTTTGCTGCCGCAGGACCCCCCCATCGACACTGCCTGAGACGTCCCCCAAGTTTGGCTGAGAGCTCTCCCCGCATAACGCCTGCGGGCATATGGCGATGCAGCGGCGGGGGACCGCTCGGCAAACTCTTGGTCCGCAGTACGCCCGGGGATGAACCACGTCGCTGCGATACCCCGCGCCTGCACCCGAAATTAGCGGGGCATTTTCCTCCGCTCGGCGTGG
>DASUDA010000110.1:0-9966 GCA_036275835.1 bacterium
TGTTTTCTTCTCTCACAGCACCACGCGCCCCAAACGGTGTGAGTGGCAGTCGAGGTTGACCGCAACGGGGAGGCTTGCCATGTGCGTGGGGTGGCTCTCGACATGCACGGCCAGCGCCGTGATTCGCCCGCCAAATCCGGCCGGGCCGATGCCCAGGTCGTTGATTCGGGACAGGAGCTCGACCTCCAGGTCTGCCAGGGACCGGTCGGGGTTGGGTTCGCCCACAGGCCGAAGAAGCGCCTGCTTACTCAGCAAGGCGGCTTGTTCAAAGGTCCCCCCCAGTCCCACGCCCACGATGAGCGGCGGGCTGGGGTTCGGGCCCGCTTCTGCGACTGTGCGGACGACGAAGCGCGAGATCCCCTCCCGTCCCTCGTGCGGTGTGAGCATCGTGAGGCGGCTCATGTTGTCACACCCGGCCCCCTTGGCCAGCACCGCCATGCTGAGGCGGTCTCCGGAGACGATCCGTGTGTAGACAATTGCCGGAGTGTTGTCACCGGTGTTTGTTCTATCGAGAGGGCTGCGAACGATCGACGGGCGAAGGTATCCGTCGCGGTATCCTTGCCTGACCCCTTCGTTTACCGCGGTCTCGAGATCCCCGCCTGTGACGTGAACGTCCTGGCCCAGGTCTACAAACACGACTGCGGTGCCGGTGTCCTGGCAGATCGGATACCGGCGCTCGCGGGCAACGTTGGCGTTCTCGAGGAGCCGGTCGAGGACGGCACGGCCGGTCGCAGACTCCTCCATCTCGCGTGCCCGCGCGAGCGCGCCAAGCATGTCGGCGCCCATCTCATGGTTGATCCTGATGCAGAGATCCCGGACGGCAGCCGTCAGGGCGCTCGCCTCGATCGTCCTCATCGGGCCCCCGCGAGATGATCGCACCCCCACGGGATCGCCGCCACGTCCGTGGTCTCGTCGAGCGCCGCGATCGCTCTCACCAGCGCCTCACGGTGACCGGTGCTGATCCATCCCGCGCTCAAGCGCGAGAATTTCTCCGCGAGTTCTTCATCGGACGCCGGGTTTTCGGGGCTGCCGCGAGGGGCATCCATCCGCATCTCACGGCGCCGCCCCCCTCCCCATGTGGCCACCACGCTGGCCTGCCACCGGCCCGGGTAGGCCAGCGTGCAAGCGGCCTCCTCCTCAAGAACGACCCGGCCGGCGAGGCCGCGCACAGCAGGGTCTGCGAGGGTGGCCGGCGTAAACTCGTCGAGCCCCACACGTCCCCGGATGAGCGCCAGAGCCACGCAGAACGGCAGGCTGAATTTTGCCTGGTAGGGGTTGCGCGGGTCGCGGATCCCGGTGACATCAAGAGCGGTGCGAAACGTCCGGACGCGCACCTCCTCGATCTCCGCGGCCTCGACACCCTGGCGGCGGAGTTCAAGGGCCGCATCGATCGCCGGATGAGTATGGCCGCAGGCGGCATGAAGTTTGAAGGAGTTTCTGTCGATCTGATAGCCGTCCCCAAGGCCCTTTGTGAGCCGGCCAGGATCCCCGCCCCCGGCCATCGCGCGGAGGAAGCCCTTCTCGCCTTCGAGGATGGCCGCGGCCCCGGAGAATCCTTCTCGAGCCAGGAGGGCGCACAGCACCCCGGTCTCGGCGGCCCGGCCGGCATGGAGCGTCTTGCTCATCGCGCCGTCCGTGAGGAACTCCCACAGGCCGGCGCTCAGCGTGCCGGCGCTCCCGAGGGCATTGAGAATCTCGGGAGCGGTGAGGCCGAGGATGACCGACGATGCCGCAGCGGCCGCAAACGCCCCGGCGGTCCCGGTGACGTGCCAGAAATGGTAGTGCGACGGGCCCGACGCTTCGGCGATTCGGGCTCCCACCTCGTAGCCACACACGAGCGCCTCGAGGAGACGGCGGCCCGAAGAGTGCTCCCTCTCCGCGAGCGCGAGCGCCGCCGGGATGGTGACGGTCCCCAGATGCATAACCGAGGCCCGATGGAGGTCGTCCATCTCCGTGGCATGAGACGCGATCCCATTGGCGAGCGCCGCTCCCGTACACGCGACACGGCCTCCTCTCAGCAGCGTCGCCTCCGCCGGACCTCCCAGGCGAACGGCGAGGCGAGCTGCGATAACTCCCGCCGGCAGGGCGCAGCCGGCGAAACCGGCCCCGAGCCAGTCCAGGAGGCATCGCTTGGCCATCGCCACCGTAGCGGCGGGAAGCGGATGCGGACCGGCAACCCACTCCGCGAGCGTACGTGTGGGGGCGGACTCCATTGGTGGGCGTGGGGCACGGGAGGTTCGGGCGTCCGATCGCGCCGCTGGATGGGGTCCCGTCGCCGGCTGGGACCTCGCCGCGACAGTGCGTCTCGTCCGGGCCATCTCAGATGACCTCCTCCGCTTGAAGGTGCTTCATGTCGCGATCGTCGAGTCCGAGCCGCGTCCCATAAATCTCGCGATTGTGCTCCCCCAGTCCGGGACCCGCGGCCACAACCATGCCCGGCGTCTCGGAAAACTTCGGGATGATGCCGACCATCCGCATCTCGCCCAGGTCTGGATCGGCTAATGTGATGACATCCTCACGGGCCGCGTACTGCGGATCGCTCAAGATGCGGGGAACGTCATACACCGGGCCGGCCACTGCTCCGCTGTCTTGGAGGTGCGCGAGGATCTCACCCTGAGTCCGCGCGGCCACCCACTCGCCGATGAGCGCGTCCAGTGCGTCCCGGTGCCTGACCCGCGCCGCGTTGTCCTGGAACCGGGGATCGCCTGCCAGGTCCGGCCGGCTGATCGCCGCGGCCAGGCGCTCAAAGACGCGCTGGCTTGTGGCGGAGATCGCGATCCACGCCCCATCTCCGGCCCGGTAGAGGTTGCGGGGTGCGGCGTCGGGGAATTGGTTGCCGGTTCGTCCGGCCCCGAGTCGCAGGGCGTGGTATTGGGTGACATACGGAATCAGCAGCCGGAAGAGGGGCTCGTACAGGCTGACGTCGATCACCTGTCCGCGGCCGGATTGCCGGCGGTGGTGGAGCGCCATGAGCACGGCCATGGTCCCCATGAGCCCGGCGATCTCGTCCGCGAGGGGAATCGCCGGGACAAGCGGAGGCGAGTCCGGAAAGCCCGTGATCGCCACGAGCCCGCTCATCGCCTCGGCGATCGTGCCGAAGCCCGGCCGGTGCCGGTAGGGACCGGTCTGCCCGAACCCAGAGATCCGGAGCACGACGAGGTTCGGGCAGAGACCGAGGAGCCGGTCCGGAGCGAGCCCCCATTTTTCGAGAGTCCCGGGGCGGAAGTTCTCGACCAGCACGTCGGCCCGCCGGGCAAGGTCGGTAAGAATCTGCTGCCCGCGGGGGCGGCTGAGGTTCAGGGTGATGGACTTCTTGTTCCGCGACATGACCTTCCACCAGATGGACTGACCGGAGACGAACGGGGCCCATGTGCGCAGCGGATCGCCTCCCTGGGGATGCTCGATTTTGATAACCTCGGCGCCGAAATCCGCGAGCATGGACGTCGTGGTGCCCCCAGAGACGATCGTGGAAAGATCGAGGACGGTGAGACCGGCGAGAGGGCCGCGAGAGGTCGTCATCACAGGTTCGGGCGGCATAGGCCCGCCTATTGGGATTCCGCCGCTCTCAAGGCCGTCCCTTCTCCGGCAGCGCAGGGACCGGGTCTCACCCGCCGGACTCAGAGTACCGGCGGCCTGAGCAGTGCTTCCCGCGCCGTACGGGCGGGCATGGACACCGGATTCTCCGGAAGATCCTCGATCTGGGCCAGGATCTCCGCAGACTGCCAGATGAGCCGCTGCAGGTCCCCCTCGGGAATCCGGTAGCGAGCGGTAATCTCTCCCCACGTCCGGCCGGCGGCCCACGCTCCAACAACGGCCGCCCGCGAGAGGGCCGGTGCGGCCCCGCCCGCACCTCCGACCGCGAACTCGGCCTCCAGCGGATCGGCCGGGAGCCCGGCGTCCCGGCGGATCATGTTGAGACGGACGACGATCCTTCGGAGACCCACAAGGGCCCCCCGAACGGCCGAAGTCACATCCTCCGAGGGTTTGACCCACCTGATATCTTCGGCCCCGCGTCGATATCCCGCAGCCCTCCCCACTGCGCGGCGCCGGGGACCGCCGGGGCCCGTGATCCGTTCCGTGCCGAACGCTCCTGCCACCGCCGCCAGAGCGGGCGGGCTCGCCGGGAAGAGCCCTGCGCGCAGCGCCTCGGCGAGGACCAGCATTCGCGGATGCCGGATCCGCGCCGCCAGGCGGCCCCGGGGCGTGAGGTGCAATGCGTTGTCGAGGTAGCCGAGGTCCCGCAGGATTCCGGCACGGCTGCGGAACTCCCGTACCTCGCGATCTTCCAGGCGATCCAGTTCCGCGATCAGAGCCCTCCTCTCTCGCTCAAGAGCCTCAAGGTCCGAAAGGGTAGCGAGGCAGCGCCTGACGACGTGGCAGCCTGTGCAGGGCATGTCGAGGAGTGCTTCACCCAGACGCGCGATCTCCAAAGCGTCCTTTTTCCCCCGCCGCGCGCGGCGGAGATCGACAAGCAGGGCGTCAAACCGCCGCCGCGTCGTCACGCGGTCGCCGCAGGGACGGTCCGTGAGCGGGTCGGCGGGAATGGCTTCGAGACGAGCCCGGACCGCGGCGGCCTGGGGGGCCCGGAGAAAGGCGGCAAACGACCGCCTGAGCAGGGCCTCTGCGTTCCCGGCAGGGGCGCGCGCAAGAAGGTTCAAGACCTGGGCATCTGAGGGCACGAACGCGGACCTCACAGGGTCGGGCGAGGAGGCGGCCAGCGCCAGACCCTCCCGGGCATCGTCAGGCGTGGTCACGCCGATCACGGCGATCCCGAGCGTGTCGCGTCCGCGACGCCCTGCCCGGCCGGTCATCTGGTGGAATTCGGTCGGCGTGAGCGGCTCGGGGCCTGCGGGGCTGTGCCGGTAGAGGGTGGAGAGGACGACGGTGCGCGCCGGTACGTCGAGCCCCGCCGCGAGCGTTGTTGTGGCGCACACCAGACGAACGAGCCCGGCCTCCAGCATTTCCTCCACACACATTCGCCAGGCGGTCAGATGGCCGGCATGATGGGGGGCCACGCCTCCACGGCGCAGGGCGGACAGCAGCGAGTGCGTGGCGAGCTGGGGGACCCGCGCGATCCAGTCGCGGAGGCGCTCCGCGCGTTCGGCCTCCCCCGGCGCGGGCCGGCCCCCCAGGAGGCGGGCCGCCTCATCGCATTCGCGCCGGCTCGGAAAGAAGAGAATCGCCGGGACGAGGCGATGCTCAAGCAGGCCATCGACCACCGTGGAGAGCCAGCGAAGGTTTTGGGTCCGTGTCCGTACGCGTGACGGCTCCGGAGGGACGAGGTGTCCCGAGCCGTCGGCGAGCAAAAACACGAGCGGGACGGGCCGCGTGTGGAGGGTAATCACCTGCGGCGCGTGTCTTCGCACCGCGCTCATCCACGCGGCGACCTCGTCGGCATTGGGCACGGTTGCCGAAAGAAGGAGCAGCCGGGTGGCGGGTGGAGCGAGCAGGAGGATCTCCTCCCACGCCGTGCCGCGCTCCGGATCAGCGAGGTAGTGGGCCTCGTCGAGAACGACGATGTCGGGGGGCGCCTGGTCGCTGGAAACGTCGTACAGCACGTTGCGGAGGATTTCGGTGGTGGCGACCACAACGGGCGCCTGAGGATTCACCCGGCGCTCACCGGTCAGGAGTCCGACCTCGGCTTCGCCGTACAGCTTCTGGAAGCGCCGGAACTTCTGGTTGGACAGCGCTTTGAGCGGGGTGGTGTACCAGATGCGGCGGGGGCCGCCGAGCGCGGTGACGTGCGGAACCTCCGCGTGTTCTCCCAGGAACCGGGCAATCTCTTGTTCGGCGATCCACGTCTTCCCGCTTCCCGTGGGGGCGGACACCAGCACGTCCCCCCCCTCGAGCGCCTCGAGCGCCTCGAGTTGGAACGGCGCGGGCGCAAAAGGCGCAGGAGGCGCCTCGCCAACCCCGCGTAGAAGATCGCGCACATCCGGCATCGCGGCGCAGTCACCCCGGGGGCCGGCGCGTACCGCCCCCTACTGATCTCAGGGTATCTGATTACCTCTCCGGCCTGCGCTCCCTCCCGTCGCCGATGGCAGCGGTGGAGCCCGTCCGGCCTGGATCAGGGGAATCTGAGCGAAGACGTAGAGTTGGACGGGACGGAGATCGCTACGGAGTCACAACGATGCGGTGCCACCGCATGTCTGCTGGGGGAGATCCGCCAGCTGGTCGATATAGGCGCGAAAATCTGCCGGATACACGCACCTCACGTCGTGCCACACGATTTCGACGGCCGGACGCCCAACTAACAACTTGAGGGTGATCTCGATTTCACGCCAGTAGGCCGCGGGAATCTGACCCAGTTTCCGTTCTCGATACACGGTTTCAAAGTGGTTCAGCAGGATGACGACGTACCCCCGCACTCTAGGCGCGTCGTCGCGCGGGATTCGACGCTCGAGAATTTGCCGCAGATCGCGGTCATCCCAGATCTTCTCAAACAGCTCATCCTCGGTCTTCGTAATGCTCAGCATCGTCGCCGCCTGGGACTGGGAGTAAATCAATTTCACTTGCGTGTAGGCGAGAACGGAGCCCACGATGATGACGATGCTGGCGAGGGCTTGCAGCGGCGCCGCATTTGAGCCAAGCCAGGTCCACACTCTCTTCATTAAACTGCCCCCCTTGCCTATGCCCCCTACTCCGCCCCCACCGACCGCGCGGCGTCTTCAAGGATAAGGGCGGAGCGACTCGGGTACTGCCACTCCGCCCTTACACGATCCTCGGACCGATGCGGCTAAAGCGCGTCTGCTCCCGGCCGGCGCGTCTCCCTTCTTAGCGGGTGTGGCGCTTGTTAAAGAACCCGAAGACCGTCATAGCCGCATTCTCGTAGAACCCGACTGTCTGGTCGCGGTTGTTGATGCCGTTGACAGCGGTATCGGCGGCGCCGCTCACGTCTTCCGTGGTGAAGATGCCGTTGTTGAGCACAAAGCCATGGAACTTGGACGCGGAGTCAATATAGTATCCTGCGATCAGACCATTTGTGTTGATCCCGACGGCGAAGGTATGGACCGCACCGGCACCGGTGACGTCGATCTTGGTAGGAGTGGCGCCGCTGGCGAGCGAGAAGCCGTGGAAAGCCAGCCCGTCGAAATAGTCGCCGACGACCACGCCGGAGTTATTGACCCCGGTCGCCTCGGTCAACCTGGCACCGGGGACGTCGATCTGGATAGGAGTGTCGCCGCTGGTGAGCGAGAAGCCATGAGTCAACCCCGCCATGTCAACATAGGTGCCGACCACCTCGCCGGAGTCGTTGACACCGGTGACGACGGTCGAGCGCGCGCCTGAGACGTTAATCGGGGTTGCAACGCCCCCGGCGAGCGAGAAGCCGTGGACCCCCGTGCCGTCAATGTAGTGTCCGACGATCACGCCGGATGCGTTGATCCCGGTGGCCCAGGTATCCATAGCGCCGAAGACATCGATCGTAGTAATGCTGCCCCCGCCGGCGCTGGTGAGAAACCCGTGGAACTTCGCAACAGGCACACTGGAGTCACTGTAGTAGCCGACGATCTGGCTGCCGCTGATTCCTGCGGCCCAGGTGTTGGTTGCCCCGGTCGGAGTGATCGTGATGATGGGGCCTTGAGCAACAGCGATGTGACCGGTGGCCAGCACGAGGCTCATGACGAGCACACTCGCAACCATCCGCGCGTGTCGCATGGCGTGCGACCTCCTTGAACCGGGTCCCGCTTCTTTTTTGATCGCGAGGACCCCTCAATTTGTTTTATGCCCTCCTTCCCACCCCATGGACGGTGCGGCGCAGGAGAGGAAGCCTCCGTGACGGCGTCGAAAGTGCGCGCATACTACAGAATTCTTGCACATAGATGCCCGCGTTGTTCCGCGCGGATGGGGATGAGCAGTCGCCGCGAACGGAGCGATTCGTGCCGAAAAAGACAGAAGGGTTCACGACCTACGAGAAGCGCCTCCTGGCGGGCTTGATCCACCAGGTCTGGCGTGCTTGCCAGGGATTTGTCGCCATCGTCGTCGAGCGCGGACCTGCCGAAGCGGTCTATGCGCTGGAGGATCTCGCGGAGTGGTCTACGGCTCAGAGCGCCCGGCTGCGCGCTCCCTCCGGTCGACCGCGGACGGAGAGCACCGGGGCCCGCCCCGAGATGCTCGGCGCTCCTGCCCGCCGGGTGGCATGCGAGATGCTGAAGGATATTCGCACATTTTGCGCCGGCATCGGCGACCTGCTGGGAAATGCCCAACAGTCACCCCTCGATCCTGACGAGGTAGAGGACGAGGCACTCACGATGATCGAGGGGTTCCTGGGATGGACGACGCTCATGGCCGGCCAGCTCGGGATCTCCCGGAACCTGCGTCCTCAGACCCTCTGGCACGAGCGCTAGCCCCTTTCCCGGTCCTCGGCGCATGAGGGCTCCGCAGCGGCAGGCAGGTCCTGCGGACGGGATAGTACATGCGGCCCTGATGGCGATCCCGCTCGGGGTCGGCGTCTGGGTCGTGACCTTTGCATGGCAGCCCCTCAACTTCTGGGTGCTGATGACGGTGGGAGTGGGCGGCCTTGGGGCGCTGGCGGTGGGGATCCGCGGCCCGTTCCCTCTGAAGGAAGGGGCGCGCTGGGACGACCTCCTCCTGGGAGCCGCCGCGAGCGCGGTTCTGTACGCCCTGTTCGCCGTGGGGCGCGTGGTGGCCGGTCACGTGCTGCCGTTCGCCGCCTCTCAGATCGGCGCCGCATACGCTATTCGGACGCAGGCACCCCTGTGGGCCATCGCCCTCGCACTGGTGCTTGTCATCGCTCCAGGCGAAGAATTCTTTTGGCGCGGTCTTGTCCAGTGGGGGCTTATCCAGTGTCTGGGGCCGGGGCGGGGATGGGTCGGCGCGGCGCTCCTCTACGGGCTCGTCCATGTGGCGGCCGCGAACGCCATGCTGGTCATCGCCGCGACGGCCGCGGGAGCCTTTTGGGGAGGGCTATACCTCCGGGTCGGACGGATCGCGCCCGTGGTGGTGTCCCACATCCTCTGGGACCTCGCCGTGTTCCTCCTGCTCCCGCTCCGCTGACGCCGTCCGCGGCCGGTGACGCCGCCTCACGGGCTTTGGTTCTTACCGGACGGGGAACGTCTCCCCGGGCCGGAGGATCGCGACCCGGGAATCGGTGGACGTCTCGACCCGGCGCTTAAACGCCTCCGGATCCTGAGTGATGACCGGCCAGGTGTTGTAATGCATCGGGATCACCGTGCGGGCGCGCAGAAACTTCGCAGCCGTGGCGGCGTCTTCCGGTCCCATCGTGAAGTTGTCGCCGATCGGCAGGAGCGCGACATCCAGCCCACCCGCGCCGATCAGACTCATGTCGGAAAACAGGGCCGTGTCCCCGGCATGGTAGATCCGCTTCCCCTCAACGTCCAGCAGCACCCCCGCCGGGTCGCCGCCGTATGTGCCGTCGGGGAAGGAGGAGCCGTGGTGGGCAACGGTCAGTTTCACCCGTCCGAAGGGAAACCCATATCCCCCGCCGATGTGCAGGGGGTGGGCGTTGGCCACGCCCTGTTTCTGGCAGTAGCTGACGATCTCGAAGTTGGAGATTACCGTGGCCCCCGTCCGCTTGACGATGTCAACCGTATCGCCGTAGTGGTCGCCGTGGGCGTGGGTCAGGATGATGAAAGAGGGGTGCACGTCGCCGGCCGCCACGGGCGACTGCGGGTTGCCCGTGAAGAAGGGATCGATGAGGATCGTGAGGCCGCTGGTCTCGACTCCCCAAGTGGAATGCCCGTAGTACGTCAGCGTTGCCATCGCGGTCCCCCTCTCGCACCTGATGCTTGACTCCGGGGCGGTGTGTCCTATTTCTTGCGGCCGGACTCCCGCGGGCGCGTGATGACGTAGCGGCAGTGCGGGGCTCCTGCCAGAATATGGTCGGTGCGGACGACCTCGGCCCCGAGCGCGTCGGCGAAGAGCGTCATCTCGCACATGCAGGCCTGCCGGTAGGCCTCCGCGACCGTCCGGATCGGGCAGTTGTGC
>DASUDA010000111.1:0-10081 GCA_036275835.1 bacterium
GCGGCACCGCGGGAATCGCCGGTGGAGGCGGGGGCGCCGCGGGGGCGGGCGGCGCCCCCGGAGCGGGAGCCCCCGGCGCCCCAGGGGCCTGCTGAGCCATTGCCGGAACCACCGCCGGACCGATCATCATGAAGAAAGCAACGATGAGTGCAAGACACCGATAATTCATTCCTAAACCTCCCCCGTGGATCTCTCTATTCCTACGGCGCCGCGTTGGGGCCCACCCTTTCGCCAGCGGGCCCTCCCGCAGTCCCCGGCCGGGACGCCGGCATCGTGCCACGTCCCTGGAGACCCAGAGCCGCACTCATCCAGGCCCACAGCCCCGCGGCACCACCGGCGATCCTGTCGGTCATCCGCAGGCGGCCAAGATCGTCGAACAGGGAATACATGACCGGGACCGCCACGAGGGTGAGAAGGAGCGACAGGGTCTGTCCACCCATGATCACCGTGCTCATCGCGCGGTTCGTGGCCGCTCCAACGCCGGTGGAGATCGCCAGGGGGATCATCCCGGCGACGAAGGCGATGGTGGTCATGAGAATCGGCCGCAGACGGTCGCGGCTCGCGGCCACGATCGCGGCGTCGCGATCGAGCCCGAGGACCCGCAGGTGATTCGCACGGTCAATCTGGAGAATCGCGTTCTTCTTCACCACGCCGAAGAGCACCAGGATTCCGAGTTGCGACAGAATGTTCAGCGACCCGTGCAGGAACAGAATCGAGAACAGCGCGAACGGCACGGTCAGCGGCAGCGAGAGCAGAATCGTCACCGGGTGAATCCACGACTCGAACTGTGCGGCCAGCACCAGGTACATGAAGACGAACGATAGCATGAACGACTGCATGAAGGCCGCCGCCTGACGTCCCTGCTCGATGGCCTGGCCGGCGAAGGTCATGTCATACTCCGGACCCAGGCCGAGCGCGCGGACCTTGCGGTCCAGTTGCTGAAGGACGGCCTGCTGCGACGTCCCCGGCGAGAGGTTGGCCGTCAGCTCGACCTGGCGGCGTCGGTTGTAGTGCGTAATCTCGCTGGGGCCGGTGCCGCGGCTGACGCCCACGACCTGTTCCAGGTCCACCACGCCCTGGCTCGGCGACGAGACCGGGAGCTGGGTCAGCACTTCCTCATTCGAGCGGTGCATCCTGTCCGCCCGGATGTAGATCTTGTACTGCTGGCCGGCCTCCGTGTACTTGGCGCCCTTCGCCTCGACACCCTGCACGAGCATGTACAAGGCGTTGGCGGCATCGACGGCGTTGACGCCGAGGTCGGCCGCCCGGGCGCGGTCCACCCGCATCCCCAGTTGAGGCGCCCCGCTGACGAGGGAGGAGCGCGCATCCACAACCCCGGGGATAGAGCGCAGGATCCGAATCCCCTGATCCCCAGCGCGGGTCAGGACGTTGAGGTCGGGGCCGCTCACGACGTAGTCGACGGGCTGGAACCCCCCGCTGCCGCCGAACTCCGACACCTGCTCGACCTGTGTCTGCAACCCGAGGTAGGCGTACCGGGAGAGGATCCTGTCTCGCACCATGCCGTACATGGCCTGCTGGCTGACCGACCGCTTATCGACGTCGACCATCTTCACGAAGATCGAAAAGCGGTTGGGGGTGTTCTGCGGGTTGTCGCCGGCGGTGACGATCGTGTAGTCGATGCCGGGGAGCTGCCGGATCTCGGAGGCCATGTGGGTGGCGAACCGGTCGGTGGCGTCGAGCGTCCACCCCTCCGGCGCCCGCACGACGACCTCCAGCTGCGACTCGTCGTCTTCCGGCAGGAAGTTCTTGCTCACCGCGGCGCCGAGCGGCCCGATGCTCACCAGCGTCAACAGCGTCAGGACCACAACCACCCACCGCCGCCTCAGCGCGTGCTCCAGCAGCCACCGGTAGCCGCCATCCACCGCATCGTAGAGCCTCCCCCGGTGGTGCTCCCCCTCCGGCCGGGCGGGGGGCGGCGTGCCGTTCTCGTCGCTGCTCAGATCGTCGCCGGACGCGTCGGGAGTCCGGGCCGCCCGCTTCAACCACCGCGACGAGAGCGACGGGGTCAGCGTAAAGCTCACCACGAGCGATACCGCGATCGCAAATGCCATCGTCCAGCCGAAGCTCCGCATGAATTGGCCGACGATGCCGCTCATAAAGGCCAGCGGCAGAAACACGGCGATCAGGCTGAGGGTTGTCGCCGTCACCGCCGGGCCGATCTCCCGCGTTCCCTCGATCGCCGCCTGGACGGGCGGCATGCCCTTTTCCCGGAGGAGGCGGTAGATGTTCTCCAGCACCACGATGGCGTCGTCGATCACGATGCCGACGACCAGGGCCAGCGCGAGCAGAGTGATCGTGTTCAGCGTGAGGCCCAGGGCGGCGATCAGAGCGAACGTGCTGATGATCGACGTGGGGATGGCGAGGGCCGCGATGACCGTGGAGCGCCAGTTCCAGAGGAAGACGAGCACGACCAGCGCCGCCAGAATGGAGCCGATGATCAGGTGCTCCTGCACGGCGTGGGTGGAGGCTTCCACGAACACGGACTGGTCGCGCACGATCCGGAGGTTGTAACCGGGCGTCAGGAGAGGCGTGATCGTCCGCAGGCGCGCCTTGATGTCGCGCACGACGTTGAGGGCGTTGGTGCCGGACTGCTTCTGGATCGAGAGCAGCACGGCCGGTGTCCCGTTGACGTTCGCCGTGGTGACGGGATCGGCGGCGCCGTCCTCGATCCGGGCCACATCACCGATGGTGATCGGCTGGCCGCCTCGCATGGCCAATCCCGCGTGCGCCAGCTCCCGGGGGGAGGTGATGCGGCTGAGGGCGCGCAACGTCACCTGCGTATTCCCCTGATCCACGTGCCCGGCGGGGAGCTGCACGTTCTGGTTCCGCACCGCCTGCAGCACCGACGTCACCGGCAGCCCGTAAGACGCCAGGAGGTCCGGGTCGACCCAGACGTTGATCTGTCGCGGCTGGTCGCCGATGAGCGTCACCTGCCCCACGCCGGGGGTGCCTTCCAGTTGGGGCTTCAGCACTTTGTCCGCGTACTCGGAGATGTCCCGGACCGGGCGGTTGGCCGACAGCGCCAGGGTCATCACCGGGAACGCCCCCGGGTCGATCTTGGAGACGGTCGGCGGGTCGATGCCCGATGGAAGGTCGGGAATCGCGTTGATCTTGTTCTGGATTTCCTGCGCCGCGACGTCGATGTTCTTCTCCAGGACGAACTGGACGACAACGATCGAGACGTTTTCGGCCGAGGTCGAGGAGAGGTGGTCGATCCCGCTGATCGAGTTGACCGCGTCCTCGATCTTGTTGGTGACGTCGCTCTCGATCTCTTCGGGGGACGCGCCGGGGTCGGTGATCGAAATCACGATGATGGGAATATCAATGTTGGGCCAGCGCTCGATGTTCAGGTGCGCATACGAAAAGACGCCCAGGAACACCATCGCCAGGGTGATTACCGAGGCGAGGACGGGGCGACGAACTGACAGACCGGCAAGCCACTGCATGTCGCGATCCTCCTTGGGGCTACGGGTGGCCCGGGGCTACGGGGAGCGAAGTGAGACCGGCTGGTTGTCCGTCAGGCCATCCTGGCCCTCCACGACCACCTGGTCTCCCTCGGTGAGGCCGGCCGTCACCTCGACCAGCCCATCATGGTGCGCGCCGAGGGTCACCGCCGTCCGGATCGCTCGGCCATCATGGACAACAAAAACCACGGAACCCGACGTCGCCGTCATCGCCGCTTGCTCCGGGATCTGCAGCACGCTGCGCCGCACACCCACGACGATCGCGCCCCGGGCGAACATTCCGGGCCGCAGGATCCCCTTCGGGTTGGGAACTCGCACTTTGACGCCAAAGGTCCGGCTGGCCATATCCGCGGCCGGCCGGATCTCCGCGATGCGGCCCTGGAATGTCTGCTCGGGCAGGCCGTCCACCGCCATCACCGCGTCTTGATCCGGCTGCAGTTCCGAGCGGTGCTGCGCCGGCACGACAAACTCGACATACACGTCGTCCACCTGGCTCAGCACGAAGAGCGGGCTGGTGGACGGCGCGCTCGCGGACGAGACGGTCTCGCCCGGCTCGACGCTGCGTTGGGTGATCGTCCCGGCAAAGGGCGCGGAAATGGTGGAATCGCGAAGCTGGACCTGTACAAGGGCCAGCCCGGCCTGAGCCTGCGCCAGCTGCGCGCGGGCCTGCAGGATGTCCTCCTCGCGCGAGCCGATACGGACGAGCGCCGCGTTCTGCACCGCGGAGTCGTAGGCCGCCTGGGCTAACGCGACCTGCGCCTGAGCGACGCGAGCCTGAGTCTCGGTGGAATCGAGGTCCTGCTGGGAGACCGCCCCTTGAGTCTGGAGGGAGCGCATCCGCTCGAGGTTGGCCTGCGCCAGCTGCAGCGACGCCTGGGCGGAGGCGAGCGTCGCGTGCGCCTGGTTGACGGCGTCGGTGCTCTGCTGCCGTTCCTGAGGACGGGCGCCGGTCAGCACCTTCTGGAGTTGGGCACGGGCCGCGGCCACGCTGGCCTCCGCCTGAGCCTGCTGCGCCAGCAGATCGCTCGTGTCGAGCCGGAGGAGCGGCGTGCCGGCGCTGACGCGCGCGCCCTCCTCCACGAGCACCGCGGCAACCCGGCCGGAGATCTTCGAACCGATCTTCGCGTCCCGGATACTCGTGACTGATCCAGACGCCAAGACCCGCGACATGACATCCGCCCGCTGCGCCGTGGCGACCGCCACGCCGACGGGATCCTGGCTCTGGCCCAGAGCGGCCGGCTTGCTCATCGGTTGGGCGGGCCGGCTCATCGCACGGACCGCGAAGAGGCTGCCAACCAGAACCAGCGGGACAACACCCATAACGAGCACACGCACACGCATCTCCCTACCCCCCAGAAACGTCGCTCGGCGACCTTGCATCGATTTGCTCCCGGCCCGCCAGAAGACTCGGCGCCTACGCAGCGCGCCAGACGGTCAAGAGGTCTTCAACCGCCTGGTGCGCGAGTCCCAGGGCCTGATCTCGCGCGTCCATCGGAATCCGGCCAGCCATGAGGAGGGCGATGAACCCGTGGTACAGGCTCCAGAGCGTGACGCACTTGTCGGTTAGTTCGTCAACGTTGCGCTGGGCCGGTAGCAGCGCCTGCAGGACATCTCGAAAGAGCACCTTCACCTTTTCGCCTTCGGCCTTGTGGTTGAGTTCGTCCGGCTTCCCCTCTTCGCAGAACGCACACCCGCCGAGCCCCGAGATCACCTGGTAAAGTTCTGGATGCTGCCAGACGAAATCCCAATAGGCCCGCCCCATCGCCGACAATCTCTCCCGCGGATCGGCATGCCCATCCATGGCCGTCTTGAGGGCTGCCAGGAGAAGGCGGAAACCCTCTCGCATTTCCTCCGCGAGGATCGCTTCCTTGCTCTCGAAGTATTCGTAGATGGTGGGAGGGCTGTATTCGATCATCTCCGCCACCTTGCGGATAGTGACGGCCTGCCACCCCTCCGTGGCCGCAATTTTCCGCGCTGCCTCCAGGATGGCATGCCGGAGTTCCAGTCTTTCGCGGTCCCGTCGTTCCTTCACACCCATTTTGATATGTCGCTCCGTTTACTACTAGTAGCAGTACGAACAGTGTTCAACCTAACAGTTATCGGAACATTTGTCAATAGTAAGAAATATCGAACATATGGCCGTTTATACACACCGGTCTAGGCCGAGGACTTGGAAGCGCCAGCACGAAGCCAAAAGGCAGGCCCTGAGACGCCGCACGTGATTGCCGCGCCACAACTTCGTGAGGAGGGATAGCCATGCTGCTCGAGCATGAGGGGGAACGTCCGCGCGTCCATCAGTCCGCGTACATCGCCCCGACCGCGGTGGTCTGCGGTCATGTGACGGTCGGCGAGCACAGCCGGGTGCTGTTCGGCGCTGTCGTCGTCGCCGAAGGTGGGCCGGTGGAGATCGGGGGATACTGCATCATCATGGAAAACGCGGTGATTCGTGGAACCAGGCAGCATCCAACACGTCTCGGCAATCACGTTTTGGTTGGGCCCCAGGCCCACCTGACCGGCTGCCTCGTGGACGACAACGCCTTTCTCGCAACGGGCACCTCCGTGTTCAATGGAGCCCGGATCGGCGCGCAGGCCGAAGTGCGGATCAATGGCGTGGTGCACATTAAAGCCAGCGTGCTCCCCAATGCGATTGTCCCCATCGGCTGGATTGCGGTCGGCGACCCCGCCCAGATTCTCCCTCCTCAGGAGCATGACCGCATCTGGTCTGTCCAAGGGCCGGCCAACTTCCCCCTGACGGTCTTCGGTCTGGAGCGGGCGCCCGCGCGGGAGACGATCATGCCCGAATTGACGCGCCGGTATGCCCGCGCTCTGGGGCGTCATGTTGAAGACAAAATCGTGTCATAGAGTCGATCCACAGCGCCCCCGACAGCCGCGCCCTCGATAATCCCCCCCAAATTACCGGAGGCCATCCCATCCAAATGAGGGATGTGCAGGCCTCTGGTTCAGAGTACGCTCCGTGGTGGAGGTGAGTATCGCCATGGATGCTCTTTCGACTTTGTCTGATGGCCTGGCGCGCATCGTCGACGCAAGCGGGATAAGCGTTGTGAGGGTCGAAGCGCGCCGGCGCCGCCCGGCCAGCGGCACGGTGTGGGCGCCCGAAGGGATTATCGTGACGGCCCACCACGTGATCGAGGCCGAGGACGATATCAGCGTGGGCCTGCCCGACGGCCGGCGGGTCCCGGCAACGCTGGTTGGCCGGGACCGGACGACGGATGTCGCTGTTCTCCGCGCCGAGGCCGGCGGGCTCACGCCCTCAACCTGGGCTGGACCGGACGGCCTGCGGGTCGGGAATCTGGTCGTCGGCTTAGGACGTCCCGGCCAGACCGTTCGCGCCACGCTGGGGATCGTCAGCGCCGTGGGGGCGAACTGGAGGACGCCGACGGGCGGGCAGATCGACCGCTATGTGCAGGCCGATATCACGATGTGGCCGGGGTTCTCCGGGGGAGTGTTCGTTGATGTGCAGGGGAAGGCTCTGGGGCTCGCCACGACGGGCGCGATGCCGGGACGTGCCATCGCCGTGCCGGTTTCGACGCTCACCCGCGTCGTTGACACTCTGCTGACTTACGGCCGGGTACGCCGAGCATACCTCGGCGTGGGGGCGCACTCTGTCCGTCTTCCTGCGAGCCTGGAACGACAGGTCGGCCAGGACGGAGGACTTCTCGTGGTGTCGGTAGAGCCCGGAAGCCCGGCCGAGCAGGGAGGGCTGTTGCTCGGGGATGTCATCGTTGCCGCCGGTGGCCAGCCGCTCCGCCGTCTCCAGGACCTTGTGTCGCTCTTGAGCGCCGACCGCGTCGGTGGGACGGTCCCCGTGCGCATCGTGCGCGGGGGTCGCGCGCAGGACCTCACGGTCGTCGCCGGAGAACGGGACGCATGACGGGAAATTGAAAGAGCGCCCGGCGCGTTGTGGAGGGTGTGCTTCAGACGGACGTCGTGTCTCCCTCACCCGCCGGGGACGGCCTGCGCGTGCTTATCGTAGGGCCTGACCCTCTGGCCAGGGCCGGGCTCGCGGCGCTGCTAGCCGGCTTCCCGCACTGCATCGTCGTCGGTGAAGTGGCCGGGAATGCCGGACTGGCAGACGGTCTCGATGCCTCCGCTCCCGATGTGGTGGTGTGGGATCTCGGCGGGAATCCCACACCGGAACTCGAGCATCTGGCGGAGCTTGCCGGCGTCGGGCTTCCTATCGTGGCGCTCGTGCCGGACGAGACGGTTGCGGTCGATGCCCTGGCCGCCGGGGCCCGCGGCCTGCTGCCGCGCGACGCCGCCGGGTCTCGACTCGCGGCCACGGTGGGCGCAGCCGGCCGTGGTCTCGTCGTGCTGGATCCAGACCTCGCTCCCGGCGCATGGCGCCCCAGGGACGATCTGGCACACGCTGCAGGCAGCCCTGGCTCAACGCCGCCGGCCGAGGAGTTGACTCCCCGCGAACTGGAGGTCCTGCAGCTCCTGGCCGAAGGGCTGCCCAACAAGGCGATCGCTCACCGGCTCCACATCAGTGAGCACACGGCCAAGTATCACGTCAATGGAATTCTCGGGAAGCTCGGAGCCCAGACCCGGACAGAAGCCGTGGCGCGGGCCGCCCGCCTGGGGCTGGTTTTCTTCTAGCGTTCTTGCACGGATCTTTCCAGGGCGGTCTCCCGGGCCCACCGGCTCGGAGAGAGCCTCACGATCCCCTCGGCCTCGTCGATGCCGTCGAAGACGAGGAGAGAGACATACTGGTCGATGAGTTTCTCTCGAGGCTGGGCCGTTTCGATCAAGACACCGATCCCGACGAGCTCGGCCTGACACTCCCGCATCAGGTCGCGCACGCCCCGCGCCGTTCCCCCGCCCCGGAGGAAGTCGTCGATGAACAGGACCCGCGCTCCCTGCGGGACGGCCCGGAGGGGGAGCGTCATCGCCTGAACCATGCGCGACGATCCGGACACGTAGTTGACCGTGACCGAGGGGCCTTCCGTGACGCGGCCTCCCCGCCGAATCGTCACGAGCGGCACGTTGAACGCGCGCGCCGTCATCAAGGCGAGCGGGATGCCTTTGACTTCCATTGAGAGAACGACATCCGGCCGGCGATCGCCGAAAAAGGTCGCGAAGACGTCTCCGAGCCGCGACACCAGCGCGGGCAGCGACAGAAGGTCCGTGGTGTAGAGGAACCCCCCGGGGAGAATGCGGGCGGAATCGCGAAGGCGTCCTGCGAGATCCTCCGCCAGCGCGTGAATCTGATCAGGCGGACAGAAGGGCATGTACCGCACTCCGCCGCTCGCCCCGGCCAGCGTCTCGATGCGGCCAAGATCGAACTGCGCGCAGACATTCCGCAGCGCGGCGACATCCTCGCTGATCGTGGACTTGGCCGCGCGCAGCGCCTCCGAGAACGCCCCGAAGGAGAAGACCGTGTGCGGCTCCCGAAAGAGCCGGTGGGCGATCATCACCATTCGGTCCCCGCGCCGGAGCTTCCTCACCGGCCCTGCAACTCCCCGATGCGGCGGCCGGCAGGGGGCGCCTCCCGATCGCCCAGGCGATGCCGGATCACGGCCAGGGTCTCCGGATGATCCACATCGAGGGCGATCTCCGGGTGATGGCAGATGACCGCCCGGGCGCGTATGCCGGAGAGGGCGGCGACCCGCCGCTCAAGGTCGGCGATCCTGAGCGTTCCCGCGAGAAGCCCGAGGACCGTCCCCGGCCCGAACAACCGGGCGAGGTCCCACGGGCTCTTCCGGGCCCGGACGGCCCGCTCAATAACGTCCCGAGCCCGGGAGAATGCCTGCGGGCGCACCAGCACCAGACTGCCGCCGGTGAAGACGCCCTCGCGGAGCCGGACGAACGTCTTGCGCGCGCCCGGGAAGTCGCGTTCCACGTCCTCGCGCGGCACAATCCCATACCCGACGTCGGCATCCAGGGCCAGTGCCGCATCGAGAAATGCGTCCACCGCGCGGACCGTCAGAAGCGGGATGTCGGCGGCGAGGACGAGCACGGGGGCCTCTCCGCCGAGCGCCGCGAGACCGGCTGCGAGATTGTCGAGCAGTTCTCCCTGGTCGCGCACGGGCCTGTCTACGCGTGCAGCCACGGCCGTCGGGAACGGAAGCGGACCGACGAGCGCGATCCGACCGATGCGGGGTGTTGCCCGGAGGGCGGCCAGCACGTGCTCCACCATTATTCGGCCCCCGAGAGACGCGAAGGCCTTGGGGAGTGTTCCTCCCGTTAGAGCGGGGTCCGGCGGCCCACCGGCCAGGACCAGCGCGTCGAGCATCCGGAGACGCTACCGCTCCTCGGCGAAGGTGCGGGTCACGAACGCCTCGACATCAGAGAGCGGCGCGAGCCCATCTCCGATCTCGCGAGCCGCCGCCTCGTTGGGCGCCAGCGCATACAGCACCGGCCCCGTGCCGGACAAGGAGACCCCGAGCGGGCGAAACGCCATCATCCGCTCACGGATGGCCGCCACGACCGGGTAGCGGGCCGCGACGACATCCTCGAAGACGTTGCACAGCAGCCGCCCCACCCCCGCGGCGTCCTCGGCTTCGAGCGCCTGCACCAGCCCAGCCGTGTCCGGCCGCCTCCGGACCGATTCATGATCCAGTGTCTTGTACGCCCAG
>DASUDA010000112.1:0-8391 GCA_036275835.1 bacterium
GGATCCCGCCCGACCGGCTGGGGCAGCTGTTCACCCCCTTCGAGCGCCTGGGGGCCGAGCAGACCGGGGTCGAAGGCACGGGGCTCGGGCTGGCCCTCTCCAAGCGCCTGGTCGAGGCGATGCGGGGGACGCTGGGGGTGCAGAGTACCGTCGGCCAGGGGAGCACATTCTGGATGGAGTTTCCGCTGTCCGAATCCACGGCGCGGCAGGCGGAGCTGGGGAGCGCCGGGGCGCCCCGCCCGGTCGAGGTTGCCACGGCGTCCCAGGGCACGTTCACGGTGTTATATATTGAAGACAACCTGTCCAATCTGGAGCTCATCCAACGCCTCCTGGCACGCCGTCCCGAGATCAAACTTCTGTCGGCCATGCAGGGACGGCTGGGTCTCGAACTCGCCCGCGAGCACCGCCCCCACCTCATCCTGCTGGACGTGCACCTGCCTGATGTCCCGGGGTCCGAGATGGTCCGCCTGCTCAGGGAGGACCCCAAGACCCGCCACACCCCGGTCGTGGTGATCAGCGCCGACGCCGTGCCCACGCAGATTCACCGGCTGCTCGACGCCGGGGCCCGTGCCTATCTCACCAAGCCGCTTGACGTCAAGGAATTCCTCGACGTTGTAGACGAGGTTCTCGCCGAGATTCTCAAGAAAAGGAGCGCGCCTTCATGAAGGAAGCCGTCGCGAAGAAGGAAGATCTCTCCAAGAACGCCCGTATTCTCATCGTCGACGACCAGGAGGCCAATGTGCGCCTCCTGGAGGGCATCCTGAAGAGGGCGGCGGGCTATCACGCGCTCAGAAGCACGACCGATCCTCGCGAGGTCATGTCCCTGTATGTGGAGTTCCAGCCCGACCTGATCCTTCTCGACCTGCACATGCCGCACGTGGACGGGTTCGGGGTGATGGACCAGCTGAAGGAGATTGTCCCGGAGGATGTCTTCCTCCCCATCCTGGTGCTCACCGCGGACGTCACGCCCGAGGCCAAGCAGCGGGCGCTGGCCAGCGGAGCCAAGGATTTTCTGGCCAAGCCGTTCGATCCCACCGAGGTCTTGCTCCGGATCAAAAACCTGCTGGAGACCCGGACTCTGCATCTCGAGCTTCGGGCCCAGCTGTCGGACGCACACCTGGAGGTGATCGATCGCCTGGCCATTGCCGCCGAGTACCGAGACGACGAGACGGGCGAGCATATCAAACGGGTGGGGCAGACGTCCGCGCTCGTGGCCCGGGCGTTGAAGCTCCCCCCAGAACAGGTCCTGCTGATCCGGCGCGCTGCGACTCTGCACGATGTGGGGAAGATCGGCATCCCGGAGCACATTCTGTTGAAGCCGGGCAGGCTGACTCCGGACGAGTTCAACGTCATGAAGAGCCACACGACGATCGGAGCGAAGATCTTGTCGGGCGGGCAGTTCCCGCTCCTGCAGATGGCCGAAGTCATTGCGCTCACCCATCACGAGCGCTGGGATGGGAGTGGATACCCCCGAGGGCTGAAGGGCGAGGCCATACCTCTGCTGGGGCGTATCGTGGCGGTTGCCGATGTCTTCGATATCCTGACTCACCCGCGGCCGTACAAGAAGGCGTGGCTGGCGGAAGAGGCCATCGCGGAACTGCAGCGCGCCGCGGGCACACAATTTGATCCCTCGGTCGTCGAAGTGTTTCTGGGGCTCCATGAGGACACGCTGGCTCCGACCGTTCTCAAGCTCAGGCTGCCGATCGGCGCGTCCCGATCACGGGAGAAGGACCAGGCGCCGTCACCTCCGGTGACGAAGGAGGGCGACGGCAACGCCGCGGACCGCAAGCGTCACTGACCCTCTTCCCTTGCCCCCGGCCACACGGCGCCCGGCCCGGGGGCTCCCTGCCGGCGCGGGCTCGGGTAGGCTAGAAAACCGGTCTCTGGGGGGGCGGTTCTGGGTATAAGCGGTGACGGGCGTCCACACGAGAGCCGGGCCGCCCAGCAAACTCTTCTGTGAGAGGTGAACGATGCGAATCCATGTTGCCATCGCAATTTTCCTGCTCGGGGCCGTCTCGCTGGCGATGGGCGTCACTCCCGCGCCGGCCGCGATGACCCAGAATCCGCTCCTCGCCCGCCTCTCGACCCTCAACGGACGCGCGTTCGACGTCACCTTCCTGCAAGACGTGATCCCCATGCACGACGAGTCCGTCGAGATCGCCCTGGCGGCGACGCTCAACGCCGACCATCCCGAGCTCCTGCGCTGGAACCAGGTGCTGATTGAGCGCAAGAAAAAGGAAACTCGCCAGATGCTCAACTGGCTGCAGGCGCTCGGCGGCAAGCCGCCCACGCGCGGCGAGGGCGTCGCGACCCCGAATGTGAAGAAGATGCGCCAGATGAAAGGCGCCGACCTGGAGAAAGCCTATATTCCGCTCATGGCCGCGCGATTGGACCAGAGCGCCGCGTTTGGCCGCCTGGCCGCGCAGAAGGCGGACAAGGCGGAGCTGCGTACGTATGCCCAGCAGGCGGCCCAGATGGACAGCCAGGACGCCGCAATGCTCCGCGGGTGGATGAAGAAGTGGTACCACTAGACCAGGAGTGAGAGAACGAACGAGGAGAGGCCCCACGACGGGGCCTCTCCTCGTTATACCTGCCTCCCGATATCCCTCAGCGCGCGTTCATGTTGTGGAGCACGTCTTTGACGTGTTGAACGGCGGTGTTGGAGACGTCCTGGGCCGCCCCCACGGCTCTTTGGTACGTCGTGCCGCTGGGGGTACGCTTCAGGCCCTGCGCCGTCATGGTGGCGGCCACACCGAGGGCAACGAGGAGGGCGAGAATGCCAATGTAGCGCATCGGGAAGACCCTCCCTTCATGGATGGACGTTCACTTCTAAGGAGTTCATGCCCAGTTCGGCGTGGCGGCAGACCCGGCGGGCCGGCGGGACGTGTCCGTCTCAGCTGCGGGGCGCGCTCCGGACCGCGTCGGTCTCCGCGGCGGCGTACGCTTGGTCGAGAAGGTCGATCAGGTGACGCACCTGCATCCGCAGGCCGCGGGCGCGGATCCCGGAGGCGATCTGCATCATGCACCCGGGGTTGGGCGCGACCACAAGATCCGCCCCGGTCTGCGTGAGGGCCGCCATCTTCTCGTCGAGGACCATGCGCGCGTAGCCCGGCTGCGTGAGATTGTAGATTCCGGCGCTCCCGCAGCACCGATCGGACCCGGTCATCTCGACCAGGTCGAGGCCCGGGATCTGCCGGAGCAGCGCGCGGGGCTGGCGGCGAATCCCCTGCCCGTGCACGAGGTGGCAGGGATCCTGGTACGTCGCTCGAGCCCGCACCTCGCCGAGAGAGCCGACAAGCCCGAGGTCACTGAGGAACTCGGTGACATCACGGCAGAGGCGGCTGTATTGTTCGGCCCGCTGGGCATACGCCGGGTCGTCGTCGCGGAAGAGGATAGGGTACTCTTTGCTGGCCGCTCCGCACCCCGCCGCGTTGATAATCACGGCATCGACTCCGGCATCGAGGAAGACCTCGATGTTGCGCCGCGCCATCCGCCGCGCGGCGTCGCGCTCGCCGTTATGCACGTTCAGGGCGCCGCAGCAGGCCTGTGACCGGGGCACGACGACTTCGCACCCGTTGCGCTGCAGGACCCGGATCGTCGCCGCGTTCACGTCGGGGAGCAGCACGCTCATGGCGCACCCGCTGAGCATACCGACCCTCGCCCGCCGCTGCCCGATCGCAGGGAAGACCTCCTGCTCAGGGGCGAAGAACCGGTCGGGAATGCGCGGCAAAAGCGCCTCCATCTCCGCCGCCCGGCGCGGAATCAGGTGCAGCACACGGGCCAGGGCACCGAGCCCGCTTCGTTGATAGAGCCGCAGCGCTTTGGCCGCCCACCGCAGCCGGCCCGGATACGGCAGGAGGTGCCGGAGCACGAGCCGCGTCGCCCACCGCGCGAGCGGTGACCCGGTTGGGCCGATCTCCGCCCGGGCCGCCTCGATGATCGTTCCGAACTTGACGCCCGCCGGACACACCGTCTCGCACGCCCGGCAGCCGAGACAGACGTACATGTGCTCCTCAAACCGGCTGTCGATCGGGATGCGCCCCTGCGCGGCGGCTTCCACCAGGTGGATCCGCCCCCGGGGAGACTCCGTCTCGAGCCCCAGGATCCGGTACGTCGGGCAGTGCTGCAGGCAGAACCCGCACTGGATGCATTTGTCCAGCTCCGGGATCAGAAGCCGGGCGATCGGCTCGGCCGCCGGAGCCTCCGGCGCGACGGCGTCGTGCGTGGGGGGGTGCGCCGTGACCGCCATCGCTAGATCCACAGCCCGGAGGCGGCGAGCCGGGGGGGCCGGCGTGTCATCAGTTCCCCGCACGACACCGGCGTCGGGAAGACTTTGAACGGGTTCATCAGGTCGCCGGGGTCGAAGGCCGTCTTGAGCCGGCGCTGGGCCGCGAGGTCCGCGTCGGAGAAGATCCACGGCATGTAGTTGTTCTTCTCAAAGCCGATGCCGTGCTCACCGCTGAGAGTCCCCCCCACGGCGACGCAGGCGGCAAGCATCTCTTCACCGGCGCGCAGCACCCGATCAATCTCCCCGGGAACGGAGGCATCATAGGGGATGAGCGGGTGAAGATTGCCATCGCCAGCGTGGAAGACGTTGGCGACGCGGATCCCGTACCGTCGGGCGATTTCCACAACCTGATGCATGATCGCGGGCAGCATGCTCCGCGGTACGACCGCGTCGTGGAGGAAGTAGTTGGGCGCCAGCCGTCCCATCGCGCCGAACGCGCCCTTCCGCGCGGCCCAATAGAGATTCCGCTCCTCCTCGGTCCGGGCGGTGCGGACTTCTCGGGCGTTGTTCCGGCGGCACAGGTCCTCGACGATCCGGGCCGAGCGTTCGAGGCTTTCGACCACACCCTCGACCTCGATCAGCAGCACCGCGCCGGCATCCAGCGGAAGCCCGGCGTGGACCGCCGGCTCCACGGCCTCCACGGTGAGCTTGTCTATCATCTCGAGGGATGTGGGGCCGATTCCGGACGCGATGATGTCGGCGACTGTCTGGCTCGCTTCCTCGATCGTCGGGAAAATTCCCAGCATCGTCCGGACCGCCTCGCGGCGGCGCATGAGGCGGACGGTGATTGTGGTGACGATTCCGAGCGTCCCCTCCGATCCGACGGCGAGCCCCATGAGATCCACCGCCGGGTCGTCCGGCCCGCGCCCGCCGAGCCGGACGATCGAGCCGTCCGGCAGCACCATCTCCAGGGCCAGAACGTGGTTGGTGGTGACGCCGAAGGCGAGCGTGTGCACGCCTCCGCTGTTGTTGGCGACGTTGCCGCCGATGCTGCACGCTGACTGGCTGCTGGGGTCCGGGGCGTAGAAGTAGCCCTGCTTCTCCACGGCCCTGGTGATATCCAGGTTGATCACGCCCGGTTCGACGACGGCCGTGCGGTTGTCGAGGTCGATCGACAGGATGCGCCGCATCTGACTCATGGCCACGATGATCCCACCGATCGGCGTAATCGCGCCCCCGGCGAGCCCCGTGCCGGATCCACGGGCGACCAGGGGCACGCGATAGCGGCGGGCCGCGTTGACGATGCCGACAACCTCTTCCGTGGATCGCGGAAACACGACGAGATCGGGCAGGGAAGACAGCACAGAGCCGTCGTACTCGTAGGCGATCAGGTCGGCAGGATGGGTGAACACACGATCCACCCCCACCACGTCGCGAAGAGCCCGCGTGAGGGCCTCCCGATCGTCGATACGAAGGCGGACATCCGCCAGCTCCACGGCGTCCCCAGTATAGCACACCGCCATCGGCCATCCGCGCCGGGCCGGGGCGGCCCCGGCGCGCGGGGGCGGCGGGGAGGCGCCGCGGCTACCTTTCGCTGAGCGGGATGTACGCTAGGTCGGTGGGGCCCGTGTACGCGGATTCCGGCCGGATGAGGCGGTTGTCGGACTGCTGCTCGATGACATGCGCCGTCCACCCCGCCACGCGGCTGCACGCAAACACGGAGGTCATCAGGTCGGTAGGAATGCCCAGATTATACAGCATCGACGCCGAGTAAAAGTCGACGTTGGGGTAGATCTCTTTAGTTCCGCGAAGCTGGGCCACCAGGCCGTCGACCCGCTGCGACATCTCGTTCCAGATGACCCCGCCGGTCTTTTCCGCCACCTGCTGCGACAGGACCCGGAGGATCCGGGCGCGCGGATCCTCCACTTTGTAGATCCGGTGGCCGAAGCCGGGGACCTTCTTCCCCTGCCGGAATAACTCGCGAATGTACGAGTCCACCTTGTCGAGGGAGCCGATCGCCAGCAGCATCTCCATTGTCCACTGCGCGGCCCCTCCGTGCAACGGCCCTTTGAGCGCGCCGACGGCTCCGCAGATCGCCGAGTACATGTCCGACAGAGTGCTGGCGATAACACGCGCGGTGAAGGTGGAGGCATTATACCCGTGCTCGGCGAGCATGACGTAGTAGGCGTCCTGGGCCTTCCGGCTCAGCGGGTCGGGTTCTGTCCCGTGAAGCATGAAAAGGAAGTTCGCCGCATGATTCAGGTCCGCGCGGGGAGTCACCGGCTGCTTCCCCCGCCGGATGCGGTGCGCGGCGGCGACGATTGTGCTGGTGAGCGCGGTGAGGTGCTTGGCACGCCGCAGGTTCGCGTCGCGCGAGCCATCCCCGGGGTTCCGATCATAGGACAGCATGGGAGAGATGATGGTCCGGAGCACCTCGAGGGGGTGGGCTGTCCCCGGGAGATCCTGCAGCACCTTGAGCAGGACGGGAGGGAGCGCGCGCATGCCCGCGAGCTCGTCGGTCAGCGCTGCCAGCTCCGAGCGGTTTGGCAACCGTCCATACCAGAGTAGGTAACAGACTTCTTCGAAGGTGGAGTTGCGGGCAAGGTCGTTGATGTCATACCCGCAGTAGATGAGTCGACCGCCCCGGCCATCAACCAGGCTGAGAGCGGTCGTCCCGGCGACGACACCTTCCAGACCCTTGGCGACCTGGGGCATGCTGCTCTCCTTGCAAGGCAAAAATACGGCAGAACGCCGCGGATGTCCTGCAGTTCTCGAAGATGCGGAGGACCGTGCGGCCGAGGGGAAAGGAGTAGAGAGACGGTGGCGTGAACACATGTCGCGAGGTCCGCGATGCCGAGCGACGCCCGCGAGTCGATGTACCGTCAAATTGTGGAGCAGGCCCAGGATGCGATCATCTTCGCGGATCGAGACGGCGTTATCCGTTTTTGGAATGGAGGGGCCGAAGTTATCTTCGGCTACACGGCGGAGGAGGCGGTCGGGCGGACCCTCGACATCATTATTCCAGAGCGCCTCCGCAGCCGGCACTGGGAGGGCTACCACAAGGTGATGGCGACCGGCGTCACGCGGTACGGGCGGGAGTTCCTGGCGGTGCCCGGGATCCGCAAGGACGGCACGCGCGTGTCTTTGGAGTTTACCATCGTGCTCCTCCGCGATGAGACGGGCGCCCTCCTCGGCCCGGCGGCCATTCTGCGCGATGTGACGGCGCGCTGGCAACAGGAGAAAGCGCTCCGGGAGCGCCTGGCCGCGCTGGAGGCCCAGGTGCGAAGCCCGGGAGCGCCGCCTCACGAGCGCACTCGGGGATGAGCGCGGCGGGGGAGTGCGGCCGGCCTATCGGGGGGGCGTGCGTGAGCAGGATGTTTGCCTCTTTCGGCGAAAATTGCGGAAAAGTGCGAAATTTTACCTCACCGCGCCTGCGCGCTTCGTCCGGGAGGGCGAAGAGCGTTATTCTATCGAGATGTGGTCCCGCACGGGGGAGCACGGGCTCCATCGGCGTTGCGAACACCCCCAAACAGCTGACTGCTGCCGACCCCGCGTGTGCGCCGGATCACGGGCGCGCGAGAGAGGAGGTGGACGGCCTTCGTTCTGTCGGGATTGGTCTGAACTTATCCAGCAGCCGGGATCATTCGAAACCCTTGGGGGGGTGACCTGATCATGGCGGAAAAGCCTGCCAACCCTGCGCCGCTCGGACTTGCCGGCTTTGGATTGACGACCGTCGTTCTCAGCTCTATCAATGCGGGGTGGTTGCACGCAGATGCGGTTCCCGCCGTTGTGCCACTCGCGTTTGCGTACGGCGGGACTGCGCAGATCATCGCCGGCATCCTGGAGTATTCCAACGGCAACACGTTCGGCCTGACCGCGTTCACGTCCTACGGACTATTTTGGTGGTGGTATGCATTCTTGGTCTGGACGAGTGGGGCGGGCTGGATCAAAGCACCCTCGGCCGCTGCAGTGGGCGTCACGCTCCTGATGTGGGGCGTCTTCACTCTCTATATGTGGGTCGCCACGTTTCGCTCAAACCGGGGAGTGTGGAGCGTCTTCCTCCTGCTGTGGATCACGTTCTTCCTCCTTGCGATCGGCGACCTCGGTGGCGGAGCCGGATGGTCTATGTTTGGTGGCTATGTCGGTTTGCTCACAGGCATCGA
>DASUDA010000113.1:0-2000 GCA_036275835.1 bacterium
CAACTCGCCCATATCGCCACGGACGGGGAATCGTACGGGCACCACCACCGGTTCGGGGAGATGGCCCTCACGTACGCGCTGCGGGTCATCGCAGAAAAGGGACTAGGGCGCCTCACCAACTACGGAGAGTATCTCTCGCTCTCCCCCGCGGACCACCAGGTGGACATCGCCCAGCCGACGAGCTGGTCGTGTCCCCACGGGGTGGAGCGGTGGCGGTCGAACTGCGGGTGCAACTCCGGCCATCCGGGCTGGTCGCAGGAGTGGCGCGGGCCGCTCCGAGGGGCGCTCGACTGGCTGCGGGACGAGATGGCACGCGTGTACGAGCGCGAGGGAGGAAAGTACCTGCGGGATCCGTGGGCGGCGCGGGAGGCGTACATCGATGTGATCCTCTCCCGCACCCCCGAGGCCGCCGACGCATTTTTCGCCGCCCACGCCCACCCCGGCCTGAATGCCGAGGGCCGTCTTCAGGCCATGCGGCTGCTGGAAATGCAGCGCCACGGCCTTCTCATGTATACCTCCTGCGGGTGGTTTTTCGACGAACTCTCGGGGATCGAGACGGTCCAGGTCATCAAGTACGCGGCGCGGGCGCTCCAGCTCGCCGAAGGCTTCGGAGAAACTCTCGAAGAGGAGTTCGTTCGCCGCCTGGCGGCGGCCAGGAGCAATCTGCGCCAGTGGGGCGACGGCGCCGGCGTCTACCGCCGCCTCGTCCGCCGGTCCGTGGTCACACTCCCCCGGGTCGTCGCGCACTACGGGATCAGTTCCTTGTTCGAGCCGTACGCGGAGGAGGAGCGGGTCTTCAGCTTCACCGTTCGGAAACGCAACGGCCGGCGGGAAGCCCAAGGCGGCCATACGCTGGCCACGGGACTCGTGACGGTGACCTCACGCATCACGGGCGAGACGGCGGACGCCGCGTACGCGGTCCTCCACCTCGGCAACCAGGACTTCCAGTGCGGTGTCCGGATGCACGAATCCCCGGCCTGGTATGAGGAGATGAAGGTGGAGCTGGCGGGCGCCTTTCTCGGGCAAGGCAGCAGCGCCGCCGTGCGCGTGCTCGACGGGCGCTTCCAGGGGTCCCTCTTCGCGCTGCCCGACCTGTTTGTCGAAGAGCGGCGGAAGATCCTCGGCCTGTTGACCGAGGAGCGCCTCGGCCGGTTCGAGGGCGTGTACCGCGAACTCTACAGCGAGATCCGGCCGCTACTCGCCTTCATGCGCGACTCCGACGTCCCCGTGCCCCCCGCGTTTCTGATGTCGGCGGAATACACCCTGACCCGCACTCTGGCGCAGCACCTGCGCCAGGCGGCGACCGAGCCGCTCCCCGACGACGCGTTTGAGATCGCCGGCGAGTTGTCGTCGTTCGACCTGGTCTCCCACTGGGTGGATGCCGAGCCTCTCCTGCGGCGGGCCCTCGAGGCGCGGGCCGAGGCGCTGCGGTCCGATCCCGGCGGAGGGGACCTCGACCAGGTACACCGCCTCCTCGATCTGGCGGAGGCGCTGGGAATCACCGTGAACCTGTGGCGGGTTCAAAACGCCTACCACGCCGCCGCTGTAGAGCATCCTGAGTCACTCCAGAATGGACCGGACGCCGAGCGCCGCAAGGAGTTCCGGCGGCTGGGTGAGCGGCTAAACTTTAACCTCGACCGGCTGCGGACTCCCGCCGGGACCCCGGGATAGGTCTTACTGCCGCGAGAGGGCAACTACCCTATGGTTGTCAACCAGCGTAACTTGAGGTTGGCCAGTGTCAGGGAGAGGTGATCGGCCACGGTCTTGATCATGTCCTCTTCGGGTTCCCCCATCCGCACGTCGGGAGTATCGAAGCGCAGGTGCAGCACGCCGAGCATTTCTCCCTGTCCCATCAGCGGCATGCACAGCGAGACCCGGGGAGGGTGTTTCCGCAGGTGCTGACAGAGGAGTTTGGGTTTGGTGTCCTCGTTCACATGGATCTGGCCGCGGCGCAGAGCCCAGCAGTCGTTGGGGGGGAAGACCTGTTCGCCGGTGGACGG
>DASUDA010000114.1:0-3500 GCA_036275835.1 bacterium
GCCTCCCCGTCGGCCGCCTCGTCGACGTCAAACCCATCGCGCTCCAGGTAAGAGCGCAGCAGACCTATGATCTGCGGCTCGTCGTCGACGACCAGAATTCGCGGCATGAGTCCTCAGGTGAGCGTGGCCACGCGCTTGCGGAACTCGTCCTCGCTGATCTCGCCGCGCGCGTACCGCTCCCGCAGAATCTGCGTGGCGCTGTCCGGTCTGTTCCAGATGGTCCGCGCCGTCAACACGCGCCATAGGACGAGGATCAGGCCGGTGACCAACAGGATCCGCAGCAGAAAGAGCAGCCCGGCGGCCCAGAGCCACGGACCAAACGGATGGGCGCCGAATTCATGCGGGCCGAACCGATGCGGGCCGACCGGAGAGCCACCTGGGCCCATATCCTGAGCCAGTCCTGGAAGGGCGAGCCCCAGGGCCAGCGCTCCTGTTGCCAGTCCTGCCATCAGCACAGCAGAGACACGCCGCATACGCATTCTCGTTCCCTCCCCACTCTGTCATCATAATACCCTGAGTGTGGAGCGAACTTTTGAAGAAGCTGTGAATGCGGCGTGAAAGAGTCGCGAAATCAACCCCGCCCCCTCGCCTCCCTGAGCGACGAGGCGGGGGGGGACGGGTTCCGCGGCACTACCAGATTTTGGCGGGGATACTCCTGAGCGCTCTTACGTAGCAGATCTGGCAGGAGTAACAGCTATCGTGCCCAGTCACGAACCTGACTCACCACAGGGTCCATCATCTCTTCCGCCCTGCCGCAGGGCGCGCGGAGAAGGGCCGTGCGCCAGGGCAGAAACCGCGTGAGCCCAAGCGTCTGACGGTCCCGCGGCCAGAGAGGACGTATCTCGTCCCGGACGACATCGGACCGGAGTTCCGTCGAGGTGATATCACCGGAAGGGCGAGCGGCTGCCAGCCTGGCCAGGCGGTCTCTCTCTGCATCGCGCTGCATCTGGTTGATTCGATCTCTCGCCAAAAGCTGGGTGGTCTCAAAGCTCCAGAACATGATCGGTGCTCCTTTCCTCTGATATCTCGCTTCTTACGAAAAGGCGCCGACGGGCCGCGAGACCGAGTCGCCGACCGCGGCCCGGAGGAGCGAAGCCCGTGTAAGCAGCCCCACAAGACGGCCTGTCTCGACGACAGGCAGTACTTCGGCGGTGTTCCGCAGCATCAGGGTTGCGGCTTCATCGAGCGGCGTGTCGGGCGTGACCGCCGCGCCTGCCGGCGTGATGACGCGGGCGACGGTCATTTTGTCCAGTACCTCCCGCAGTTCATAGACGTCGAGCGTCGTAGCTTCCGACGGCGTGAGGCGGAGCAGCGCTTTCTCGTCCACCAGTCCGGCGAGGCGCCCGTCCTCCCACACGGGGAGCGCGGGAACGCCGTGTTCGCGCAGAAGGCGCAGCGCAGTGCTGACAGTTGTTCGCGGGGTGATCACAGGCGAACCGATGATGCACTCCCGGACCCGTCCAGAGGCGAGGTTAACGATCACGGTGGCACCTCCTTGGACCTCTTGCCAGAGCCGATCTAACCTGCTATCATCTTCTTTACTGGTCACACAGTACCTCAGAAAGTCTAACTTGTCAAGTGCTTTTTGGAGGTTAGATGATTCAATGATGGTTAACAATGATGGTTAAATATGGAGCGAAACGATGACGCAGGCTCCGGCACAGAAATCTGTGTTCGAGTGGGATCAGTTTATGGGCGGCCGGCTGTGCCTCGATTTCGCAAACACATTGAATGGGTCGCGGGCCCGCCCCAAGGAGGTCCTCCTGACCTATAAGGACCTTGTGACGTGGGGGCGGGAGGCGGGAACCCTGACCACCCAGGAGACCCGTCACCTCATGGAAGAGAGCCGCAGGCGTCCCGAGGACGCGGTCAGAACGCTGAGGGAGGCCGTTGACCTGCGGGAGGCCATCTATCGGCTCTTCTCGAGCGTCATCGACGGGGGGACTCCGGAGCACGCGGACCTCGTCAAGCTGAATGACGCGTTGTCCCGGGCGATGACCCGCCTGCGGGTCGCGAGAGAAGCGACCGGCTTCGCGTGGGAGTGGGCTCCCGACGCGGACGCGCTGGACCGCATGCTGTGGCCCGTGGTTCGCTCCGCGGCGGATGTGCTCCACTCCGGGGAGGTTGCCCGGGTTGGCCGGTGCGGCGGCGAAAACTGCGATTGGCTCTTTCTGGACACGAGCCGGAACCACAGCCGCCGCTGGTGTGACATGCGGGGATGCGGTAACCGCGCGAAGGCGCGCCGGTACTACGAGAGGAAGAAGGCCGCCCGCTGACAGGACGCCTCGCGCGGCAGGGCGATCCGGCGGACACGGCGACGAGTGGCTGGCTCGTCTGACCGCCGTGAGGATTTCACCCCTAAGATTGCCGGGTCTCATCTTGTCTCTTAAACACACAGACGGCCCTGCGGGTTGCACGTAACGTTCCGTCGCGCCAGGGACAGCGAGGGATGGCGTGAAGCGCACCCGTCGGACGCTCGATGAGATCCGGACTCTTCTGGACGTATCAGCGGGCCGCCGGCCGGCCGACCTCTATCTCGACGGCGGGACTCTGCTCAACGTGTACAGCGGGGAACTCTACCCGGCGAACGTGGCGATCGCCGGGCAGCGGATCGCCTACGTCGGCTCTGGCCGCGCGATGGCCGGCCCGGAGACGCGCGTGCTTCGCCTCCCCGGGAAGATTCTGGCGCCCGGCTACATCGACCCGCACACGCACATCACCGGGATGACGACGCCCGTGGAGTTTGCCCGGGAAGTGCTGCGGACCGGGACCACCACACTCGTGGCGGACACCCTGCACATCCTCCTCCAGACCCCGCCCGAGCGGATCCGCGAGCTTCTGGCGGTTCTCTCAGCGATGCCCGTTCTCATCCTCTGGTTCCTCCGGCTCCACGGCGCCTCGCACCTGCCCGAGGAGACTGCGTTCTCTCTCGACCGGCTCCAGGGGTTCCTCGACGTGGACGAGATCCGCGCCGTCGGCGAGGTGACCCGGTGGCCGGCTGTCTATCACGGCGACGACGATCTGCTCCAGAAGATCGCCCTGGCGCTCGCATCCGGCCGCCGCGTCGAGGGCCACGCGCCGGGGGCGTCATACGAGCGGCTCGCGGCGCTCGCCGCCGCCGGCTGGTCCTCCGATCACGAGGCGATCACCCCGGACGAGGTCATGAGTCGCCTGCGCGGCGGCGTGTATACCATGCTGCGGCACTCGTCGCTGCGTCCCGACCTGCCGCTTCTGGCGGCCGCGATCACCGACGCCCGCGCGCGGTCCGCGCGCGTCATGCTGACCGCCGATGGACCGGAGGCGATAACGATCGCGGATCACGGGTACATGGATCACGTGATCCGCCAGGCGATGATCTCACGGATCCCTCCGGCTCTGGCCTACCAGATGGCCACGCTCACCCCGGCCACATATTACGGCCTGGACGAGGAGATCGGCGGGATCGGGCCGGGACGGCGGGCGGACATCGTCGTCCTCGACGATCTCCGAAACCCCACACC
>DASUDA010000115.1:0-9009 GCA_036275835.1 bacterium
TCGCGAAGGCCGGCTCCTGCTCTTCCTCGTGCTGCGCCGCGGTGCGGCGCTGGATCGGAGCCTCCTGGGGCGCATCAAGGAAAAGCTGCGCCGGGAGCTCTCCCCGCGCCACGTGCCCGACAAGATCTATACCATCGACGCGGTCCCCCGGACCCTCAACGGGAAAAAGCTGGAGGTGCCCGTCAAGCGGATCCTGACCGGGGTGCCGGCGGAACGTGCCGTCAGCGCGGACGCCATGAGCAACCCGGAGTCGCTCGGCTTCTTCGTGGACCTGGCCCAAGACCTTGTGAAGGCGAGTTGACCGTGGCACACGTCCACGCTCTCTTCGACCTGACGGGGCGCGTGGCGGTGGTGACCGGCGCGGCCAGCGGACTGGGCCGGGAGATCGCCCTTGGCTTCGCCGACGCGGGTGCCGATCTTGCGCTCGCGGACGTCGAGGAAGACCCGCTCGCGGCCGTCCGGGGCGAGGTGGAGAAGACGCGCCGCGTGCTCGCCCGGCGGGTGGATGTGACTCAGCCCGCGGATGTACGCGCCTTCCATGGCGCCGTCATGGAGACGTTCGGCCGTGCGGACGTATTGGTCAACGCTGCCGGCGTCACGGCACGCATGCCCGCTGAGGAATTTCCTGAACAGGACTGGGAGCGCATCTTGGCGGTGAACCTGACCGGCACATTCCGCCTCTGCCAGACCTTCGGCCGGGCGATGCTGACCCAGGGAGGGGGCAGCATCATCAACTTCGCCTCGATCGGAGGACTGGTGGCTTTGCCGAACTCTGTCGCTTACTGTGCGAGCAAGGGGGGGGTCGTGCAGCTGACACGGGTGCTGGCGGTGGAATGGGCGCGCCGCGGCGTGCGGGTCAACGCGATCGCTCCGGGCCCCTTTGAGACTCCGATGGTGCTGCGCGTCCTGGAGTATGACCGCAGCTACAGAGGCACGATCGAAGCGGGCATCCCCATCGGCCGTATGGGTCAGCCGCGGGAGATCGTCGGCACGGCGCTGTATTTGGCGTCCGATGCCTCCTCGATGGTCACCGGCCACATCCTTTCCATCGATGGAGGGTACGTGGCCCGCTAGCGCCCCGCCCCCGGCAGATGGCGGCACGTGGGTGAAGCGCGCCGGGAGTAGTGGGCGTCCCCGAGTGCTACGCCAACCGCTCCGCCAGGTACTTCAGGCTCAGCGGATAGCGGTACTCGATACTCATGTGCGTGGCATCGAACAGCTCGAAGAAGACGTCGGTGACGCCGACGTCGGCGAGGGCCCGGCGGAATGCCTCCGCGCCGAGATCAAGGAAGAACTCGTCCCGCTTGCCGGCGTCAATGTAAATCGCCTTCATCGTCCGGAGCGACTGCGCATGATGCGGCGCCATGCGCACGGGGTCCCAGGCCAGCCATCGCTCCCACACTGCCGGGATCAGTTCACCGGTCGCGGGGTCGTAGGGGAGCCGCACCGTGCCGTTTGTATCGGCCGAGTAACAGGCGGCCATGCACCAGTCGTTGAGCAAATAGGCATCGCTGTCCTTGGAGAACGCGGGCCGGCTCCGAAAGTCCTTCCAGAAGTTCTCGAACGAGCCGGCATAGTGATCCCGCAGAGCCCGAGCGGACCGCCGGAAGTCCGGAAGGTAGCACACGTCGAAGAGCGCGTCGCCGGCATGTGTGGCGAACCCCCCCCACAGGTCGGTTCGGAGCATGGGTGTGATCATGGCCCCATACCCGCCGCTCGATTTCCCGGCGATCCCGCGGTGCTCCCGCCGGGGCAGGGTTCGGTAGCGGGCATCGACCCACGGCACGATCTCTTCACACAGATACGTATGGTATCTCCCCGTCCCCGGTGAGTCGAGAAACTGGCTGCCCCCGAGAGAGGTCCAGCAGTCTACCCACACCACGATGCACGGCGGCGCGTCTTCGCGGGCGAACAACTCGTCGGTGAGCTCCGGGAAGTTCTTTCTGAATGGAGAGCGGTTCCGCCACATGTCCAGCTGCCCCGTCAGGCCCTGGATCTGGTATACCGTAGGATACCGGCGCCGGGTCTCTTCATCGTAGCCCGGCGGCAGATAGACCCAGAGGGGGCGCCGGTGGGGATCTCCCAGAGGGTTTTCTTTGAGCGCGGTGCTCTCGAACACGCATTCCTCGAACCGTCCGCGGATCTCGACAGACCATGGCCGCATGGCAACGCCTCCTCACTGCATCCCGAAGTCTTCCGGACGTGCATGGCGGCGCAGCTGGCGGTCTGTCTCCAGAACCCGCCTGACCCAGATGTGGTCGGCGGGAAGCGGCTCCCCCGTGGCGCGCTTCCAGAAGTACCCCGCGTACGGACGGAAACCGAACAGAATGGCCGACTCGCCTTCCCGCCAGGGGTTGCGTCCCAGCATCGCCACCCACACCAGAAGATCGGCGTAGCCAATGATCCGCTCTTCGAGGGCGGTCGCGACAGCTTCCTCATCCGCCGGAGCGACGCCGAGCGCCGCGCAGGCCGCGTTGTCCGGGCCGAAGAGATGGGTCAGCGCCCCGCGCGCGATCTTCCGGTCGATCCCCAGGGCCACGATCGCCTGATAGCCGAAGATTCCGTGGGCGATGTCGTCACTGGTCAATCCGGCGGCCTTGTCTCCGTACTCGGGGATCGTCACGGGCGTGCCGCACCGCTTGAGAAGCCCCAGATCATGGAGGAGGGCCGCCTGCTCGAGGAGGGACCGGTCCACCCGAGGGCCCTCGCGGGCGACCGACTCGGCGATCCTGAGCGCGTGATCGGCGACAATCTGCACGTGCTCCTGAAGCGGTTGAGGAGCCCCCTCCCGGGCCAGAACGGCCACGAGTTCCTTCCGCGTCACGTCACTCCCCCCTTTGCTCCGTCGGGCTGCGCGTCACTTCACCGCGCCGGCCGTGAGCCCCCGAACGATGTGCCGCTGGATGAGCAGGGAAAAGGCCAGCACCGGCACGATGGTCACGACGCCCACCGTAGCCGTTACGTTCCATTCGATCGACCGCTCCATCGTGAGCAGCCCGGCCGCCCCGACGGGAACCGTCTGAGAGGCGGCCGTGGTCACGATGAACAATCCCATCAGAAACTCGTTCCAGGTGAAGATGGCAGAGAAGATAGCGGTCGTCGCGAGGCCCGGTCCGGCCAGGGGCAGGATGACCCGCCACAGAGCCGCCCACCGGCCGCACCCGTCGGCCATCGCCGCCTCGTCGATTTCCGGGCTGATGTCGTCGAAGAAGGCGCGCATGACCCAGACGACAAGGGGAATCTCCAACGCCACGTACGGGATCATCAACCCCTGGTACGTGTCGAGGGCCCCCAGCGCGGCCACGATACGGGAGATGGGGATGACGATGGCGATGACCGGCATGAAGCGGTTGCTCAAGATCCAAAACGCCAGGTCGTGACGTCCCCGGAATGAGAAGCGCGAGAACCCATAGGCCGCGGGAGTGCCGAGGAGCATGGCGATGAGGGTCGAGCCGAAGACGATCACGATCGAGTTCTTCGTGTATGTGAGGAAACTTCGCGCCCGGAGAACCTCGGTGTAGTTGTGCCGGATCGTCTCCCAGGTGAAGATGCGCAGGTTCGGAGGAACCTCCAGGGTGTCGAGGTTGGTCTTGAGGGACGTGATGACCATGAACGCAAAGGGGGTGGCCACGGCGATGAGGATGACCGCGAGCACCGTCCAGGTCACGGCGCGGTCGGCGAGGCGGGAGAGCCTCACTTCTCCGCCCATCTCATGACGGTCAGCCGGTAGGCGGTCACGCCGGCGAAGATCAGCGCGACCATGATATACGACATCGCCGACGCCAGCCCCAGGTGCGAATAAGCAAATCCCTCCAGGTAAGCGATGAAACTGAGCGTCGCCGACTCTCGCCCCGGACCCCCGAACGTGAGCGTGTACACGGTGTCGAACGCGCGAAAGCTGTCCATGCCGCGAAAGAGGATGACGACGGTGAACACCGGCTGGAGGAGGGGCACGATGACATGGCGGAGCACTTGAGCGCCTCTGGCGCCGTCCACCCGCGCGGCCTCCAGCAGGTCGTCGGGGATCGTCTGGAGGCCGGCGTAGAGGATCAGAAAGGCAAAAGGCGTCCACTGCCAGATGTCGACGATGATCAGCGAGATGAGGGAGTAAGGAGCGCTCCCCAGCCAGTTGATCGGAGGGAGGCCAAAGAGGCTCCGCAGCAGGTAGTCCACAATGCCGAAGTCCGTGTTGAACAGAAAGCGCCACATCAGGCCGACGACCATCGGAGTCGTCATCATCGGAATGATCAATGCGGTGCGCAGGAGGCTTCTCCCGGGCAGTCGGCGGGTCGCGAACAGAGCCAGGGCCATGCCGAGTCCGAGCTCGAGCGTGACCGTGGCGATGCTGAAAATCACTGTGTTCCGGAGCGCCGTGTAGAACTCGCGGTCGTGGAAGATCGCCGCGTAATTGCCCCACCCGACCCACGCAAAGGTCCGGCTGTCGATGTGATACTCGTGCAGCGAGATCACGAAGGACGAGATCAGGGGATAGATCGACAAGGCCAGCAGATAGAGGGTGACGGGCAGGATAAACAGCCACGGGGTGTTGTCCAGTCGCTTCCAGAACCTGGGCGCCCATCCTGCGGCGACCTGGCGGGCCTGGACGCGTTCGCTCATCGCAGGGTGGAGACCCGGGAGCCGGGGGCGCGCCCCGGCTCCGCGCCTCTCACGCCGATTTATTCCAGCCGCCCTTCTTGAGGATCTGCTGCACCGCGTCCTGCGCCTTCTGGCACGCCTCCTTCGGCCGGAGCTGCTTCACCACCGCCAGATTCCAGAACTTGGAGGGCTCCATCACCATTTCCCAGGACTCTGGAAACGGGAGGCTGGGGTAGGGGGTGGCGTTTTCCAGCAGCGTGCCGAAGACGGGATAGTAGGGGTAGGCCTTCACCACGTCGGGATCCCGGAACGTGGACGTCCGCACCGCGGCGGTTCCGTAGTTCAGCACCCGGGCCTTGTCCGCTTCCTTCGTCGAGTAGTAGCGGATGACCGCCCAGGCGGCCTCCTTGTTCTTGACGTCCTTCGGGATTCCCATCCCCCACCCGCCGCGGATGGTGACGCCATTCCCCGGCGGCACCGCCGCGCCCACCGTACCGGCGACCTTCGACAGATTCGGCGCCCATGCCCGGCCCGCCACCGTCACCCACATCAGCGTCATGCCGATCCGTCCGGCCGACATCGCATCGGCGACCTCGGTCAGCGCATAACCCGACACACCCGGAGGAGAGTACGCGAGCAGCTCGACCATGTTTTCCAACGCGGCGACCGACTCGGGGCTGTCAAGGTGGGGGGTGACCGTTTTCTCCTTGAGCGACCCGGTGAACATGCGGCCGCCCACGGAGACCAGCCGGTTCCCCCACTCGCTCAGGGAGATCGAGGGGTCGAGCTTGCCGACGAACGCCGTCCCGTACACGCCGTCCGCCGGGTGATGGAGCTTCCTGGCGACCTGCACGTACTGGTCCCAGGTCTTCGGCGGCGCAGACACCCCGTACTTGTCGAACAGATCCTTGCGATAGACGACCATGTGCGCATCGGAGTGGGGCCCGGGCAGCAGGAAGAGCTGGCCGGGCCTCCCGTTGCGATGCTCGGCGAGATTCCAGTAGGAGATGTAGTCGAGGTGCTTGGGCACGAAATCGCCAAAATCGAAATCCGCCGGCGTGAGTGACGGGTCGTGGAGATACTTCTCCAGGGGTTCAAACGACCCGGGGCCCACCATCTCGGCGAGCCAGAAGCCCACAATGGTGCTGACGTCGTAGGGCGAGTGGCCGCTGCGCAATCCTTCGGCAATCTTGTCGTGCATGGCACCTGCGCCGAGATCGGTCACCGTCAGGTTGATGCCGAGTTTCTCTTTGACGTCTGCGATGCGATCCCGGAGCAGGGTGTCGTCATGCTCGCCGCTGACGAACACAGAGTTGACCGTAACCCCCTCAAACTTCTTCACCCCGCCGGCTGCGGCGGCCATGTCCCTCCACAGTGAGGTCCCCACCGCTGCTCCGGCGATCATTCCCGCGCCCGTCTTGAGCAACTTCCGCCGCGAATACGACTTGGCAATAGGCTTGCGCTCCACGAGACCCTCCTCCTTTCTCCCCTCCGCTTTCTTTGCTCGTACGTCGTTGACGCTCACGAGAGCCCTCTTCGATATGCGCCATGCCGCCCCTGCTCCGTTCCTCGGCGCGCGCACTCCGCCCAGAAAGGGAAAGCTCCCGAGCGACGTAGAAGGGTATGTCTGCCGCGGCAGAAGGAGTGAAGGCGGGATGGACATCGGGGTGCGCAAACGGGCGACGGCAGCGGGGCGCGCGCAGCGCGATCAGTGGCTCGACGTGTATCGCCGGATGCTCCTCATCCGGATCTTCGAAGAGCACGTCAACGACCTGTACACCGGCGGGAAGATGCCGGGCCTGGCCCACTTGTACATCGGTGAGGAGGCGGTGGCGGTGGGCGTCTGCCACGCCCTCCGGCGCGACGACTACATCACCAGCACGCATCGCGGCCACGGGCACTGCCTGGCCAAGGGCGCCTCGGTGGATCGGATGTTTGCCGAACTCCTGGGCAAGGAACCCGGATACTGTCGGGGCAAAGGTGGGTCCATGCACATCGCCGATCCGGACGCCGGGAACCTCGGCGCCAACGGCATCGTGGGGGGCAGCGCGGGCATTGCGACAGGCGCCGCCCTGTCGGCGAAGCTGAGGGCGACGGATCAGGTCGCCGTGTGCTTTTTCGGCGATGGGGCGCTGAACCAGGGTCTCTTGTACGAGGTCATGAACATGGCGGCGTTGTGGAAGCTTCCGGTGATCTACGTCTGTGAGCACAACGTCTACGGCGAGTATACGCACTCCTCCGAGACGACGGCGGGCGATCCCAAAGCCCGGCCTGCGGCGCTGGGGATTCCCTCCGGCGAGGTGGACGGCCAGGACGTGCGGGCCGTCTACGCCGCCGCAGGCGACCATGTCGAGAGGGCGCGGCACGGGGGAGGGCCGGGCTTCCTGCTCTGCCGCACCTACCGCTTCCGCGGGCACCATGTGGGCGATATCAACCGGCCGTATCGGGCCCGCGAGGAGGAAGAGGGCTGGATTCGGGATCGGGATCCCGTGCGGATCCTCGGCGGCTGGCTGGCTCAGCAGCGGCTGGCGGATGCTGCGGGACTCGAGGAGATCGAGCGGGAGGTCCGCGCCGAGGTGGCCGCCGGCGTCCAGTTCGCCCTCGCCGCGCCCTACCCGGATCCGAGCGAAGTGGCCGAGGATGTCTACGCTTAGGACCGAGCCGTCCCCCGGCTCCCCGGGATCACCGGCCGGCATGCGCGAGATGACGTTCGGGCAGGCCATTCGGGAGGCTCTCGCCGAGGAGATGCGGCGCGATTCCCGGGTCATTATCATCGGCGAAGATGTCGCCGAGGCCGGGACGGTCTTTAAGGTGCTGGCCGGGCTGGTCGACGAGTTCGGGCCGGAGCGTGTCATCGACACTCCCATCTCCGAAGCCGGGATCACCGGAGTGGGCGTGGGCGCGGCGATGACCGGCATGCGCCCGGTCGTGGACATCATGTTTGGGGACTTCATCACCCTGGCCATGGATCAGATCGTGAATCAGGCGGCGAAGGTGCACTACATGTCAGGCGGCAAGCTCCGCGTGCCGATGGTGGTGCGCACGACCCTGGGGGCCACCCGCCGGTCGGCCGCGCAGCACAGCCAGAGCCTGCACGCCTGGGTCAGCCACATACCCGGGCTGAAAGTGGCGCTCCCCTCCACCCCCGCCGACGCCAAGGGCCTGCTCACGACGGCGATCCGGGACGACAACCCCGTCGTCTTTTATGAAGACAAGATGATGTATCAGGTCAAAGGGCCGGTCCCGGAGGGCGAGTACGTGATTCCATTTGGGGTGGCCGACATCAAGCGGGCGGGCACCGACGTCACGATCGTGGCGACGAGCAGCATGGTGTACGTTGCCCTCGAGGCGGCGACGCTGCTGGAGGCCGCCGGGATCAGCGCCGAGGTCGTCGATCCGCGCACGCTCTATCCCCTGGACACCGCCACACTGGTCCGGTCGGTCCAAAAGACCGGCCGCGCGATCGTCGTGGATGAGGGATACATGCGCTACGGGATCACGGCGGAGATCGCCGCGGTGATCGCCGATGAGGCCTTCGACTACCTGGACGCTCCTGTCAAGCGCATCGGGGCTGCGGATGTCCCGGTGCCGTTCTCGCCGGTCCTCGAAGACCGCACGGTGCCGACCGCGCACTCCGTGGCCGCGGCGGCCACGGCTCTGTGCGGGCCCGCGTCCGCATCGCGCTGACCGCGGAATCCCTCACTCTACCCACACCCGGGGACTGGCGTTCCACCGGTGGCGGATTCTGACACGCACCCGGCGCCCGCGGGTCACGCGCAGAGGAGGGATCCACTTCAAGATTTCATCGCTCCGCGTCCCGAGCCGCGGAAGAATCCGGCCAGGTGAGACTTCCTCGCAGCTGTATAGGCGCACGCCATTCACCCTGCCCGTTGTCAGGGGAACCAGCGAGATCGCCGTGTCGACCGGAGCGATCGGGGTCTGAAAATCTGTGGCGCACGCGAGCGCCGGCAAGGACATCTCGGCGGTCGCAAATGTCTCGCCGTACACCGCGGCTTCCGTCCCCGGAGCCAGGTCGACCGGCACGCGGGCGCGATGAGAGATGTGGACGAGCTGTACGATGTGATGCCCCCGCGCCGGAATGGTGAGGCAGGACGGCGCCAGCCGCCGGATCCGGTTGAGCACGCGCACCATCGGCCACTCGATCAGCCAGGCCGACCACATCTCGCACACGACGACGTCCGGCCGGTCGGGGGGGAGGCGTCCTCGGAGGAGGTTGGTGCGCAGCGGGATGAACTGCGAGTATGTTCGACCGAGCCGTCTCAGATACGCGTAGGCGCCGCGATCCACTTCGAAGCCATAGACCCGGCGGGCTCCCGCCGTGAGGGCGTAATAGGACATCGGGCCGATGCCGGCGCCCAAATCATACAACACGCGCCCTGGCGCGGCGCGGTG